>CAIYUY010000021.1 GCA_903929485.1 uncultured Desulfuromonadales bacterium | reverse complement strand
CCCATCGACCAGCCGTGGCCGCTCCCCGCCGGGGTGGTCCACCCGACGCGGCTGGCCGACCCTCTGGCCAAGCTGCGGCTGCACCCCCAGGAGTTGGACGCCGACGTCATCGGGCTCTTTGTCCCCGACTTCGGCACAATGGATCAGGAAAAGGATCACCGCCTGGAGGGTCTGGCCAAGATCATCGCCGACGCCGCCGGCATTCAGGCCGCGGCCACGGCACTCATGCAGCTCGAACCGTGGGATTTCATGGGGGTCTACTTCGATTCCATCGACCACTTCTGCCACGGTTACATGGACTACCATCCGCCCCGCCGGGAGTGGGTGGATGAAGCTGATTTCGAGTTGTTTAAGGGGGTGGTCGAGGGTGGGTACCGTTTCCACGATCTGATGCTCGGAACGCTGCTGGCCCTGGCGGGGGAAGAGACCACCGTCATCCTGATCTCCGACCACGGCTTTCATCCGGATCACCTGCGGCCCCGCCATATCCCGGTGGAGCCGGCCGGACCCGCGGCCCAGCACCGGCAGCAGGGCATTCTGGTGATGAAGGGGCCGGGGGTCAAAAAAGACGAGCTTATCCACGGCGCTTCGCTGCTGGATATCACCCCCACTATCCTCCACCTGTTCGGTCTGCCGGTGGGGGAAGATATGGACGGGACGCCGCTGATCAACGCCCTGGGGGAGCCGTCGGCGATCACCGCCATCCCGTCGTGGGACGAACTCCCCGGTGAAGACGGCTCCCATCCGGAAGAGCTGCAGATCGACCCGGTGGCCAATCGCCAGGCCATCGCTCAGTTGGTGGCCCTGGGGTATATCGACAAGCCCGCCGATGATCTGGAACAAGCTCTGGCGGAAACCGTCCGCGAGCTGGATTATAACCTGGCCGGCGCCTATATGGACGCCAACCGGCACCTGGATGCCCTTCCCCTGCTGGAAAAGCTGACCGGGGGGTGGCCAGACGAATCCCGCTTCGGCATCCATCTCGTGCAGGCTCTCCAGTCCCTGGGGCGAGTCACCGAAGCCGGTGTCGCCCTGCGCCGACTCTTCGCCGACAAGGAAGAGAGCGCGGTCCGGGCCACGGAGAAGCTGAAACAGTGGCAGGAGGAACATCAGGAGAGCAAGCCGGAGGAGCTGACCGATCAGGACCGTTATGAGCTGCGGCGGCTGTCGAGTCTGACGGGAACCAACCCCTACGGCGTGGAGTTCCTCCTGGCCGGGCAGTGTCTGGCGGAAGGGGACGCGCCGGCTGCGCTGCGGCATCTGGCCACGGCGGCAGAGTTCAACCCCGAGGGAGCGGAGTTGCATATCCGCACCGGGGAAGCCTACCTGTTCCAAAAGGAGTGGCGCACGGCCGAGGCGAGCTTTCGCCGGGCTCTGGAGATCGACCCCGAAAACGCCGCTCCCCATCTGGGTCTCTGTCGCTGTCATCTGGGGCTCCTGCGCAACAAACAGGCGCTTGCCTGCGCCCTGGACGCCATCGGTCTCTCCTATCTGAACCCTTCCGCCCATTTCTATCTGGGGGTGGCGCTCCATCGTCTGGGCCGCCCGCTCCAGGCCGTGGAGGCGCTGAAGGTGGCGCTCATGCAGAATCCCAACCTGGTCCCGGCTCTGAACCGCATCGCCTTCATCATCGAAAAGCGTCTCAAAGATCCGGCCCTGGCGGCGGAGTACCGGCAAAAAGCCGAAGAGGCCAGGCAGCGGAACAAGGATATCACCTCGGGCCGGACAACAGCCCAGGCAGCGCCGGCGGCCAGGCGGACCGCCATCACTTCCGACCGGTACGCCTTGGAGCAGGACCCCGACCTGCCGAAACAGATAACGGCTCCGCTTGCCGAGACCATCACCATCGTTTCCGGACTTCCCCGCTCGGGAACCTCCATGATGATGCAGATGCTCAACGCGGGGGGCGTCACGCCGCTGGTGGACGACCACCGTCCGGCCGACGCCGATAATGAGAATGGCTATTTTGAAGATATCCGGGCCAGAGGGCTGCACCGGGACGCCTCCTGGCTCCCCGAGGCCCGGGGGAAGGCGGTCAAGATCGTGGCGCAGCTTCTGGGAAATCTGCCGGCCGACCCGGCCAACCGCTACGGGGTGATCTTCATGCTGCGCGATCTCAACGAGGTCGTGGCATCCCAGCGGGACATGCTGGCGGCCCAGGGTAAAGAGAGCGCCCGGATCCCCGATACGCTCCTCAAGCATACCTATCTCACCCAGATGCAGCAGATCAGAAAGATCCTCGCCATCCGGAAAATCCCGGTGCTCTACGTGGAGCATCGCGACTGTCTCCGGGAACCGGCCGCCATCGCCGCCCGGATCAACGCTTTTCTGGGGGGTGGCCTCCATGAGGCGGCCATGGCCGGCGCCGTGGCCCCGCGGTTTTATCGGCATACGCGGGGTGAACTACCCGTGGCGGCATCACTGTCGAACGCGGCATGAACCACCTTCTCAATGTCCGACAATACACAGAGGAGGTGAGTCGGCGCGAGCGGGCCGGTCTCAAAGGGCAACGGCCTTGCGTCCTCTGGTTCACCGGCCTGTCGGGCTCGGGAAAATCGACCATCGCCAACTGCCTGGAACGGCAACTTCTGACCCAAGGTCGCCACACTGTCCTGCTGGATGGGGATAACGTTCGCCACGGGCTCAACAAGGACCTGGGGTTCACCGAGGCGGACCGCGTCGAGAACATCCGTCGCGTGGGCGAGGTGGCCAGACTGATGGCGGATGCCGGTTTGATCGTGCTCACCGCGTTCATCTCTCCCTTTCGGACCGAACGGGAACTGGTGCGCCGGTTGTTTCCGTCAGGAGAATTCATTGAAATCCATCTGGCCACGCCCCTGACCGAATGCGAACGTCGTGATCCCAAGGGTTTGTATCGCAAGGCGCGCCGGGGGGAGATCCCCAATTTCACCGGGATCGACTCTCCCTATCAGACGCCGGAGTCTCCCGAACTCCGTTTTGACACCTCGGACAGTTCCGCCGAAACGTGCGCCGAGATTATCCGAGCCTATCTGGCAGAGATGAAACTGATCTGATGCTCAGGGACGCAACATCAAGCGCTTTGAGTCTCTCGCCCTCGTCCCGTCACTCTTCTTTTCCTTCTTTCAAACCGTCCTCTCTTTCCTCCAAACGAGCAAGTTCATAGTTGGATTCAATCAGGCCGGCCCGAGATCCGGTCTTGTCGGCAAATGCCGGAATCGTGGCATTCAAAGCATGGCCCTGCCGACCAATCCCGGTCGCAATGTCTTCGACATCAGCGCCGACCAGATGTACTCCACCGGCGCCGCGTCTTAGGTGATTCGCGACAAAGATAATACCCTGATAACTCTAAAAGATGTCATTCTGAGCGATAGCGAAGAATCTGCTTCTGTTTGAAAAGCAGATCCTTCGCGTTGCTCAGGATGACAGACGGTTGGTATGTTTTTTGTCGCGAATCACCTTACGGCGCGAACATTGCCGGACTCGTCACGGCGCTCTCCGTCACCGTGAGCGGCGTTTCCAGCGGCAACGGAACGTTCACACTGAAAGACTTCGACGGGGTGCTTTTGGACACCTCCGTGGGGTTTTAAAACCTTGGAGCTCTTGTCGTATCCGCCATGACACCATGTAACCAGCTCTGGGCGGGATGAACGGGGACGAATTTCTTGACACGGCAAGGGGAATCGAAGTAGCTTATGAGAATAATTCAAGAGGCGGATCATGCGCAAAAAACTCCCCATCGGCATTCAGACCTTGCAAGAGATCCGCGAAGGCGACTTTTACTACGTTGACAAGAGCGGCTTCGTCCTGCAACTCATCGACCAGGGGAAGTACTACTTCCTCTCACGGCCGCGGCGTTTCGGCAAGAGCCTGTTTCTGGACACCCTGAAGGAACTGTTCGAGGGAAACCGGCCCCTCTTCCAGGGGCTGGCGGCAGGTGATCAATGGAATTGGTCGGTAACCTACCCGGTCATCAGGCTCAGCTTCGGCGAAGGAGTATTGAAAAGCGGCGGTGAGCTGAAGGAGAGAATCACCGAGTTGCTCCGTCATCATCAGCTGCGGCTGGGCGTCGTCTGTGAAGCCGCCAGCAACGCCGGCTGTTTTTTGGAACTGATACAAAAGACTCACCAAAAGTTCGGACAAAGGGTGGTGGTCCTGGTTGACGAGTACGACAAGCCGATCCTGGATAACATCGAATCATCGGACACGGCTCTTGACATGCGTGAAAAGCTCAAGGATATCTATTCCGTCATCAAGGGGGCGGATGCCCACGTCAAGTTCGCCTTTCTCACCGGAGTCAGCAAGTTCTCCAAGGTGAGCCTCTTCTCCGGGCTCAATAACCTGAAAGATATCACCATTGACAAACGATACAGCGCCATCTGCGGCTATACCGACAGCGATCTTGACGCCGTCTTTGCTCCCGAGTTGGAGGGGCTGGATCGCGACGAGATCAGGGATTGGTACAACGGCTACAACTGGACCGGTGACGCAGTCTACAACCCCTTCGACCTGCTGCTGCTGTTTGACCAACGCCAGTTCCGCCCCTGGTGGTTCGAGACCGGAACCCCCACGTTTCTCATCAAACTCCTTTCCCGGCGTCAGCAGTTCACCCCCGACCTCGCCCGGATCATGGCCCCCGAATCCCTCCTCTCCACCTTCGACGTGGACAACATCCCCGTTGAGGCGCTGCTGTTTCAGACCGGCTATCTCACCATCGACTTTGCCCGCTACCTCCCCGGCCGGTTGGAACTGACCCTCCGCTACCCCAACAAGGAGGTTCAGTCCAGCCTGAACGACGCCCTGCTGCGGGAATTATCCCAGGACCCCATGGTTCCCGCGGTTAATGTCAGCCGACTCTACGACATTCTGAAGGCCGACGACCTTCCGGCCCTGCGGGAGCTCTTCCACTCCTTCTTCGCCTCCATTCCCCACGACTGGTACCGAAAAAATCAGCTGGCGGGATACGAAGGGTACTACGCCAGTATCTTCTACAGCTACTTCGCCGCGCTGGGATTGGAGATCATCGTGGAGGACGCCACCAACAAGGGGCGGATCGACATGACGGTGCGGTATAACCGCCGGATCTACCTGTTTGAATTCAAGGTGGTGGAGATGGTTCCGGAAGGAAAGGCTCTGGAGCAGCTGCGAAGCAAGGGGTATGCCGAGAAGTATCGGCGGTACAATGAGCCGATTAGCCTGGTCGGCGTGGAGTTCAGCCGGGAGAGCCGGAACATCGTGGGATTCGAGATCGAAGGGTAGGGTATGCGCACCAACTCTTGAAGAGTGAAGGATTTATTGCCTCGCCTCATCCGCCTCCCGCCTGGCCTCGGCTATTTCATGGCTTTGGCGCCGTATCTTACGCTGCATGTCCTCGTATTTTTAGCATCCGCTTATAATTCACTCTGTCCCGTCCGCTTCAGGACGGAATGTAGAGACGCTATGGGTTATGATTTTTTGAAGGCTGTTCGAGGTGTTACCGCGAAACGGCATGCGGAAGGGGCCAACGTGGTAGTGATACCACCGGATATTTTAGATGTATTTCCTGATGCCGCAACCGTTGCCGAAGCTTTGAGGGCGCTTGCTCCGGTTATACGACATCAACGGCGACTCCATGCGAAGATTGTGTAAAAACGGTATTTTATAACGTTGGGGCTCGCGCCTCACCCCAACCTACGAGCAGATTTCGATTCGTCTGTACGGAGAAGATCTCTCAGTTACGGTTGTCCGGTTCGCCTTCCTCCCCCTTCCCAACATCCCCATCCATCATAAAGCGTATCGGGTCGACAACGGTCAACGGCCAACGGTCTCCTTCCGTCATATGGCTTGGCGGGTACGCCAAAGCGCCGGTAACCTCCGCTTTTTTGCCCTTTTTCCCCCTATTCGACCGATGCAATTCGATGCATTTCGATGCATTTCGTCACAATTGCGGCTTGTTGCGTCATGACTCCTCCTCTCATTATTATTTTTAACTTATTGTGTGTATTGTTAACGTTGCGGGCGCTCCGGTCGCCAAACGCTAAAACGTAATCATTCCGGTTACTCCTCTTCTGTTGCTACCACTTTCCCTGCAATCTTTGTGTATACACACCGCGTCCCAGTTGGCATAGCCTTTCTCGTTGTGGCCGGGTTCGTGCAGAGTCAGGGAGAAAAAAGAACCAAGACACAAGGAGTGCCGATGAACAGACGGAAATTGTACCGCCGCCTCACCGGGTTGGCGGCCATGCTGGCGTTGACCCTGGTGACGACGGTGGGGAGCGTGATTGCCTTGCCGTTACCGGGGCCGACCCTCACCACCCCCACCACGACCAACCTGGGAACCAACCAGGTCACCCTCAACCTGAAATCCAACGCCACGGGGACCGGCTATTTCACCCTGCTGAGCGGCAGCGGGACGGCCTGCGGCACCGGGGCTCAGGTCAAGCTGGGGCAGACCGCCGGCGGGGTCACGGCCCCTTACCACGGCTCGTTGCCGCTCATCGCAGCCACGGCCGGCGCATACACGCTGCGCAACCTGACTCAGAGCACCGCCTATACGGTCTGCTATACCGCCGATGACGTGACGACCCTCCAGACCACCCCGGTCACGGCCAATGTCGCCACCACCATGGCCGCCATTATTATTCCTGTTTGGAGCACGGTGGGGGGGGCTCATATCTCCTCGGGGCAAGCCGACTATCTCAGTGTGACATTTGCTCCGGACGGCACCCCCTATATGGCGTATGAGGATGGAGCCAACGGCGGGGTTCCCGTCGTGATGAAATACACCGGATCGGCCTGGAGCATGGTGGGGGGCGCCGCGCTCTCCGCCAGTCAAGCCGCGTTTACCTCCGTCTCCTTCGCCCCCGACGGCACCCCCTACGTGGCGTTTGCGGACGCCAGCATCGATGGCATCGCCAAAGCCACCGTGATGAAGTACACCGGTTCGGCCTGGAGCACGGTGGGAAACGCCAAGTTCTCCACGGGAATGTCTATGATGCTCTCCATCAGCTTCGCCCCGGACGGCGCCCCCTACGTGGCGTACATGGATTATTCCGGCAGCAACAAGGCCACCGTGATGAAATACAACGGGTCAGTCTGGAGTATGGTGGGGAGCGGCGGGGTCTCCACCTCATATATATATTCTCTCTCTCTCTCCTTCGCCCCGGACGGCGCCCCTTATGTGGCGTATACGGATCTTGCCAACAACTCTATGGTCACCGTGATGAAATACACCGGGTCGACCTGGACTCAGGTGGGGGGCGCCTTGGGCGTCTCCGCGGGTAGCATCTTCGGCGGGCTCGCCTCCCTCTCCTTCGCCCCGGACGGCGCCCCCTATGTGGCGTATCTGGATGTCGGCAACGGCAATAAAGCCACCGTGATGAAGTACGCCGGATCCGTCTGGAGCACGGTGGGGAGCGCCGGGTTATCCTCCGACGTTGTCGGCGCCTTATCTTTGAAGATTGCCCCTGATGGTACCCCCTATCTGGCGTATAGGGACGGAACAGCGGGCACCGATCCGGCGAGTACCGGGACAGCCCCGGTTAGTCCCAGCGGTAACTCAGGCAAGGCGACGGTGATGATATGCACCGGAGTTCCGTGTGCATGGAGTGCGGTGGGGAGCGCCGGGATCACCAGCGGTCAGGCTCTCTATACCTCTCTGGCCTTTGCTCCCGATGGCGTCCCCTACCTGGCGTATTCGGCGTATGACCCTTATGCGCCCGACAACAGCGTTACCCCCCCTGTCCCTCTCGTCCTTGTCGGTCAGGCAACCATGCTGAAGATGGTCCAATTAGCCGCCACCACCACCACGATCTCTTCCAATCGTAACCCCGCCACCTTGGGGAGTTCGATCACCTTCACCGGCACGGTCGTGCCATCCGCCGCCACCGGCACGGTCACCTTCATGGATGGCGCGACCCCCCTGGGGACGGCCGTTACGCTTGCCGGCGGCTCGGCCACTTACAGCTCCACTGCTCTCATCGTCGGAAGCCACAGCATGACTGCCGTCTATGGCGGCGACGGCAGCTACGGCGGTTCTACCTCCTCAGCGCTTACCCAAACGGTGAACAAGGCAAGTCAGACGATCACTTTTAACAACCCAAATGCCCAGATCTACGGGACGACGCCGACCCTCACCGCCTCGGCCTCCTCCCTCCTGACGCCGACCTTTACCTCAAGCACCCCCTTGGTCTGCACGATTACGGCTGGCGGCCTCCTGACCTTTGTCGCCCCCGGCAACTGCACCATCAACGCCGATCAGGCCGGTAGCAGCAGTTACTTACCCGCGCCCCAGGCGCCGCAGACCTTTATCGTCGGCAAGGGGACCCCTGTCGTGACGGTTACGCCGGGGACGTATACCTACAGTGGTTCGGCTCAGGGGCCCGGCGCCACGGAAACCACCAAGGGGGGCTCCACCGGCTCCTTGACCTTCAGCTATCTGGGGACCGGCGCGACGAGCTATACGGCCAGCTCCACCAAACCCACAACGGCGGGAACCTATACCGCAACCGCCACCGTGACGACCGACACCAACTACAACGCCGGCTCCTCCAGCGCCACGGCCTTCACCATCGCCAAGGCTACCCCTGTCGTGACGGTGACGCCGGGGATATACACGTATAGCGGGTCGGCTCAGGGGCCGGGCGCCACGGAAACCACCAAGGGTAATTCCACCGGTTCCTTGTCGTTCAGCTATCTGGGAACCGGCGCGACGACCTATACTGCGAGCTCCACCAAGCCCACAACGGCGGGAACCTACACGGCAACCGCCACCGTGACGAGCGACACCAACTATAATTCGGCATCTTCCATCGTCACGGCCTTCACCATTGCCAAGGCTACCCAGACGACGGCGGTAACGGTCACCGGACCGGTTTCCGTCATCTATGGGACGACCGGAACCGTCACCGCCGGCGGCGGCAACGGAACCGGCGGCTACAGTTTCTCAGCTACCGGTTCCACCGGCTGCGCCGTCTCCGGCGCCACCCTGTCGGTTACCAGCGTCGGCGGTAGCTGCAACCTGACGGCGACGAGGGATGCCGACGATAACTACAACGCCTCCACAACCGGCGCCTCTTATCCGGTCACCCTGAACAAGGCCGCTCAATCGACGGTGACCTTGACCGGAGTTCCCGCAACCGCGGCTGTCGGCGATACCTTCACCGCCATCGCCACCGGCGGCAGCGGTACGGGACTTTATTCCTACACATTTAACGGAACCGCCTGCACGGTGGACTTCGCCACCGGCGTCGGCGCGATCATCCATGTGACCGGCGGCTGTTCGGTCACCGCCGCCAGGGCCTCTGACCTGAATTACAACGTTTCAGCCGATAGTGTCCCGGCGGCGATCACGACCATTACCAGGGCTGCTGCCGGCGTAAGCGTCTGGCCGACCGCCTCCGCCATCACCTACGGCCGGACCCTGGCCGATTCCTCCCTCATCGGCGGGGTATCCGTCCCGGCCGGCGCCTTCACCTTCACCACGCCACTCACCACGCCCAACGCCGGGACGAGTTCGCAAAATGTCACTTTCACCCCGACGAACACGATCGATTATTCCGCCGTTTCATTCACCGTAAGCGTCCTGGTGAACAAGGCCGATCCGATCATCGCCTTCAACTCACTACCCGTAACGGTGGGCGGTTCCGGCATCGTCAGCGCCACCGGCGGATCGGGGAGCTTTACCTTTGGCGCCGTCTCCACCGCCGATTGCGCCGTCAGCGGCGCCACTGTCACCGGCCTGAAAGCCGGCGTCGCCAATTGCGTCATCACGGCCGACCAGGCGGCAAGCGCCAACTACAACGCGGCGACGCTGACGCAGGGCTTCTCCATTGGTCAGGGGAGCCAGATCATCACCTTCGGCCCTTCCCCCACTCTGGTAGTTGGAGGGAACGGTACGGTTTCCGCCTCCGCCGGTTCGGGGCTTGTCGTTACCTACGCCACCACCACCCCTGATGTTTGCACCCTGAGCGGCGTCAACAACTCCACCGCCACCGGGGTCAAAGGGGGGATCTGCACGATCACCGCCGCTCAGCCGGGAAACAGCAACTTCAGCGCCGCCCCAGCCGCTGCGCAGTCGTTCACCGTCGCCCTGGGAAATCAGACCATCACCTTCGGCGCCGCCCCGAACCTGGAAACCGACGGGACGGCAACTGTCACCGCCACCGGCGGAAGATCCGGCAATCCCGTGCTCTTCAGCAGCCTCACCCCCACTACGTGCAGCGTCAGCGGGACGAACGGTTCCACCGTTACCGGTTTAACCCCCGGCGCCTGCGCCATCTCCGCCAACCAGGCCGGAGTCGCCGGCTACTACAACGCCGCCGGGCAGACGACCCAAAATCTCATCGTCACCCCCAAAAACCAGGTTTCGGTGGTGATTCAGACGAACCCTTCCGGTCTTAATTTCACCGTCACCGACTCCGACGGTGTGAACAGCTACGTCGCCCCCCACGCCTTCGCCTGGGTTCCGGGGTCGCTCCACACCGTTACCGCTCCCCCGACTCAACCGGGGATCACCGGGGTTCGGTACCTCTTTACCAACTGGTCCGACGGCGGGGCCGTGACCCATGTCGTAACCGCTCCGGTCGCCGGCGCCTCCTACACGGCCGCCTTCGCCACCCAGTATCAGCTGACCACCACCACCGACGGCCACGGCGCCGCCTTTCCTCCCCAGCAATGGTATAACGCCGGGGAATACGCAACCATCCTGGCCACCCCCGCCGCGGGGTACGTATTTTCCGCCTGGACTCTCACCGGCGGGACCGGACTCATTACCAATCCCGCCGCCGCCACTACCTCGGTTGTCATGAACGGGCCGGTGGGAATCAACGGCGCTATGCTGCTCCTGGCGCCGGCCAACTTGAGCGCGAGTATCGTCAGTGGAAACAAAAGCGGGATCATCGGCGGCATCCGGAGCTGGCCGATCAGTATCCAAAACACGGGGAACGCCGCAGCCGACGGGGTGACGCTGAACTCGGTGACGCTTTCCACCAGCGGCGCGTGCAAGCCGACAGTCACCACCGATTCCCTGTTGCCTCTTACCTATGGCTCCATCGCCGGTCCCGGCGTCGTCACGCAAAACATCCAGGTAAACTTCGCCAAATGTCCGTCGCTGACGAAGTTCACCGTCACGGTGAGGTACGGCGCCGCCAATGGCGTCAACGGTTCCAACGTCTTCACCGGCGTGACCCAGTAATATGGTTTGGGGGGGAGTCGGTTAGCTCCTCCTGTCTCAACTGCGCAATCGCAAAGCCATTCAAAACCAGCACACGGATGACACGGATGACACGGATCAAGGCGGCGCCCTGAGCGAAGTCGAAGGGCGGATCAAACAAAACCAGGCTTTTGGTTTAAACCAAAAAAAATGCCCTCGTGAGTTCTCTCACAAAAAGTCATTGCGAGGAGCGAAGCGACGAAGCAATCCCTGTAATTTTGAAACGTTAGCAAAACAGTGGATTGCTTCGCTTCGCTCGCAATGACGGAATTTGCGAGGGCGTCGGTAATCGCCCCAGGGGCATTCTACTTCAAGGAGTTTTTACATGAAAAGGTTGGTTATCGGATGTTTGTTGGCGCTCATGGTTATGGCGGTTACGGCGACTCCCGGCGAGGCTTCGGTGGTCTTCGATTTTACTTTCAGCGGGGTGGCTCCGGGGGATTACGCCAGGGTGAGTATGGCCCTGAACAGCGACGGCGTGGGGATGCTTTCCTTGAACAGTCCGTTGCGCTACGTCTGGAATCCGGACAGAAGCATGGCTGGTGACGGTGTCATTTTCAGCAGTGACGAGCTGGTGCAGACGCTGAACGTGGATGTCTACAGCAACAGTATCCTTGTCGGGCAGTACGGCCGTAGTGACTTCTACGGGATGGTTCTGGATCTCTCCCTGCTGAATACGGTGGACTTGTCCCACGATCAAAGTCTCATTGGTCAGGCAACGGCTAATGGCTCTTGGGGCGTGTATGATCCCGCTGCTCTGGTGTTTACCGGGGACTTCCAGTTCTGGGCCAATGTTGGGAGCTCCGCGCCCAGCGGTATTGGCTCCTACACCATCGCCACCAACGAAGGAACGGGTGTGACCATGCAGCTCACCCAAGCCAATGTTGTTCCCGAACCCACCACCTATCTCCTCCTCTGCCTCTCCTTGGGAGCCGTGGGATTCGCGAGACGGCAATTGAGAATTGACAGTTGACAATTGATAATTGAAAACGTTGTAAAACGTGGATGGCGGCGCTTTGAGCGTGGTCGAAGGGAGTCGAGGGGAAGTCGAAGGGTGAAAAGTCAAAGAGCTCCGGGGTTTTTTAAACCTTGGAGCTCTTGTCGTTTTGTCGTCACGTAACCGGCTGGGGGGCGGGATGAACGGGGATGAGTTTCTTGACACGGCAAGGGGAATCGAATCTGATTGAAATTTCCGTGGTTCACGCTATACTCCGAATAATAATCAAATAGTTCGGAGTACGCATGTTTGAAAATGTGATTGTTGATCAAAATCCTCACTGGGAAGGGGTGTCGTACCAGGAAGGAACTCCCCGCGAACTCCTTGGCAAGGTGAAGGATTATCTCGATCTGCCGCACATTATCGCCCTGGTCGGCGTGAGACGCGCCGGGAAGAGCACTCTGGCGCGGCAGACGATTAATCATCTGATACGTGATAAAGGGATTCCTCCCCGAAATATTCTTTTCATGAATCTCGAAAACCCCCAGTTCAGTCGCTATCGTAACGATGTCCTTTACCTTGATCGGGCCTACGAGGATTATCTCAAGCTGGCTGCGCCGAAAGGAGTCATATACTGTTTCCTGGACGAAGTTCACTTCTTCCCTGAATGGCAACTGTTCGTCAAGGCGAAGTACGAGCAGCAGCAGATCAAGTTCATCGTTACCGGTTCGAATTCACACCTGCTTTCCTCCGAATTCATTACCCTTCTTTCCGGGCGGGCGCTGCCGGTGGAAGTTTATCCGTTTTCTTTCCCTGAATTCGCCCTGGCCAGGGGAGTCGACCTACCCGATGCCGTTGCCGTGACCAGGGAGCGCAACCGCTTGCGAGGACTGCTTGACGACTATCTTCGTTTCGGCGGTTTTCCCGAGATCTGCAACCTGGATATCCCCGCCATCAAGAAAGATATCCTGGTAATGTACGCCCGAAACATCCTCTATCAGGATATCGCTCCCCGCTTTTCCATAAAGAAAGCCGTTGAACTGGAGAACCTTTTTTTCTATCTGGCCTCGAATATCTCATCTCTTTACAGCTTCAATAAACTTGCCGACCTGGTCGGGCTTAACGATAAGACGGTGAAGGAATATCTCGGCTATTTCAGTGACGCCTATCTTCTGTTCACGCTGGACCTTCATGCTTTTTCGGCGAAAGAGCAGATCAAGAGTCCTAAAAAAATTTATACCGTCGATACCGGAATAACGGGCGCCGTCAGGTTCGGGTTCAGTGAAAATCGCGGACATTTGCTGGAGAATCAGATTTTTCTGGAGTTGAAACGACGCGGCCACCAACTGTTTTATTACAAGACGAGTAACGGTCTTGAAGTTGATTTCGCGTGCTGC
Source organism: uncultured Desulfuromonadales bacterium (assembly GCA_903929485.1). GTDB lineage: Bacteria > Desulfobacterota > Desulfuromonadia > Geobacterales > CAIOGM01 > CAIOGM01. The sequence goes on along the minus strand of CAIYUY010000021.1, from coordinate 52,088 downwards.
ACGGGAGGAAGGATTACGCACCTGGTGCAAGTGGCGCAGGATCTGAGTGATGACAAAACACGTAACCGTGAGACGCGGTCATTGTTGAAGGCCATGGATGAAACCGGACTGGAATATGGCGAAATCGTTACGTACGAGGAAGACGGTGAACTGGTGGTTAACGGCAAAACCATTCGTTTGACGTCGGCCTATAACTATCTGCTTGGGCTGGAGAACAACGCCGATTCTACCGTGCCTGGCGGCGGCGAAAGTTCCCGTGATGAACGTAGAATCGGCGCTTGATTTAAGCTCCGTTCTCCCGCAATGGTTGACAGAGCGGCTCGGAGTGGTTACATTATGGGCAAAATAGGCGAGTGAGAGGATGGAGAATGGCAAACCGGGATTATTACGAACTGCTGGGGGTCAAGAAAGACGCCACGCCGGAAGAGATCAAGAAAGTTTATCGCAAGCTGGCGGTAAAGTATCACCCGGACAAAAATCCGGGTGACAAGCAGTCCGAGGAGCGATTCAAGGAGATCAGCGAGGCGTACGCAGTCCTCTGCGATCCGGAAAAACGGAAACAGTACGACCAGTTCGGCTGCGACGGATTTCATCGGAAGTTCTCCCAGGAGGACATCTTCCGGGGGGCCGATGTAAACGATATGTTCCGCGATATGGGATTCGGCGGCAATGATGTCTTTTCTCGGATCTTCGGCGGCAAGGGGGGGCGGAGCGGTTTCAGTGGCTTCCGGCAGGGGGCCCGCAAGGGAGAAGACCTGGCCATGGAGGTGCATGTCACGTTTCGTGAAGCCTGCCTGGGGGGGGAGAAACGGGTCGGTTTCCAGCATGGGGGGCAACGGGAAGAGTTATCCATAAAAATCCCTGTGGGTACGGAGGATGGCGCCCAACTCCGGTTGCAAGGGAAGGGGAGTCCGGGAGCCGGCGGCGGCCCCAACGGGGACCTTTTTCTGACCATCAAGGTCGGGAGGGATCCGGAGTTCACCCGGGAAGGGAATGATCTGATAGTGGAGCGGCAGATTCGCTTTTCCGAGGCTTCCCTGGGAACCTCCCTGGATGTGCCGACCTTGGACACCCCCAAGCGGATCAAGGTTCCCGCGGGGGTGCAGTCCGGCACCAAGATCCGGTTGAAGGGGTGCGGACTCCCTCACCGGGCCGGTTCCGGCAAGGGGGATCTTTACGTCAGGATCGAGGTTAAGGTTCCTGAACTGGTGACCAGGGAACAAAAAAAACTATTGGAAAAGCTTGCAGAGGCTGGATTGTAATGAATATTCGGAGGGTATATGGACCTGATAAACGTGCCCAAGAAGGCCAAGGTGGTAAGCCTTATTCTTGAGAAGATGCTGAAATCAAAGATGCTGGTGGAGGTATATCTCCTGAAATATCCTCATCATTACGAGGCGGGGCTTTTTGTGGGGGGAAAATTCAAGGCCGGACCTCCGCTTCCCCGTCCCATCGATGATCCCGTGGGTACGGCCGTCTACTGGATGGGAGTCCGCCCCAGGGTGGGTTTTACCCAGATGGAAGGTGATGAAATCCTGGGAGAAGTAAATGTCCAGAACATGGTTCATCACTGCTATTTCCGGGATATTTGGGGCAAGTTTGATGATTAGCTGGAAAGAATAAAAGCGGTATTTCGCAGATGACGCAGAGTAGGACAAAAAACGGGCGGCGCCTCCCTTAGGGAGACGCCGCCTGTTTTATTGCGTCACATCAGGGATGATCAGTCGTTGAAGCCGAACCCTTCGGCGGTGCGGTGAAACTGCTCCCAATGCTCCGGCGAACGCCAGAGGCTGGAGATGATAAGCTGCCGCATATGGAGGAACTCCTTGGGGAGCCGGTCGTAGAGCTTGATGAAGAGCTCCTCGTGGGAGACGACCTCGTCCATCCAGAGATCACGATCCACCGAGGTCAGGTCGGAGAATTTCTCCGGCGTGATGCTTTCCAGCCCTTCCCAATCAAGATCCTCGTAGCGGGGCATCCACCCCAGGGGGGATTCGATGGCGGCGGCATGGCCGTTGACCCGATCCACGATCCATTTGAGTATCCGCATGTTCTCGCCGTAACCGGGCCACATGAACTTGCCGTTTTCGTCCTTGCGGAACCAGTTGACGCTGAAGATGCGAGGAGGTTTGGGGGTGTTGCGTCCCACTTGGAGCCAATGAGAGAAGTAATCTCCCACATGATACCCGGTAAAGGGAAGCATGGCGAAGGGGTCACGACGGACGTTGCCAACGGCGCCCACGGCGGCGGCGGTGGTCTCGGAGCCCATGGTGGCTGCAAGATACACCCCGAAGTTCCAGTTGAAGGCCTGGTAGACGAGAGGGATGACCTTGTTGCGCCGGCCGCCAAAGATGAAGGCGCTCATGGGAACACCTTTGGGATTTTCCCACTCAGGATCGATGGTAGGGCACTGTGACGCCGGTGAAGTGAAGCGGGAGTTGGGATGGGCGGCGTTCCTGCCGCACTCCGGGGTCCAGGCTTTTCCCTGCCAGTCGGTGAGGTTAGCCGGTTTGTCGTCGGTCATCCCTTCCCACCAGACGTCGCCGTCAGGGGTCAGCGCCACGTTGGTGAAGATGGAGTTCTCAGTGCAGGAGGCCATGGCGTTGGGGTTGGTCTTGTCCGAGGTTCCCGGCGCCACGCCGAAAAAGCCGTATTCCGGATTAATGGCGTAAAGTTGGCCATCGGGCCCCGGTTTGATCCAGGCGATGTCGTCCCCTACCGTGTAGATCTTCCAACCCTTCTTGTCAAATGATTCGGGCGGCACCAGCATGGCCAAGTTGGTCTTGCCGCAGGCGCTGGGGAAGGCTGCTCCCACGTAGGTCTTTTCTCCTTCCGGAGATTCGATTCCCAGGATCAGCATATGCTCGGCCAGCCACCCCTCGTCCTTGGCGATCTTGGAGGCGATGCGCAGAGCCAGACATTTTTTGCCCAGGAGGGCGTTCCCGCCGTAACCGCTGCCGTAGGACCAGATGGAGCGCTCCTCGGGGAAGTGGACGATGTACTTTTCCTTGTTGCAGGGCCAAGCGACATCTTTCTGGCCGGGGAGAAGCGGAGCACCCACGGAATGAAGGCAGGGGACGAACTCGCCGTCGCCCAGGATGTCGATGACCGCCTTGCCCATGCGGGTCATGATCTTCATGTTCACGACAACATAGGGGGAATCGGAAATCTCTACCCCGATCTTGGCGATGGGGGAGCCCAGGGGGCCCATGCTGAAGGGGATGACGTACATGGTGCGCCCCTTCATGCACCCTTGGAACATCCCGGTGAGAATCTCTTTCATCTCCTTGGGATTCATCCAGTTATTGGTGGGGCCGGCGTCATCCTTGGCGATACTGCAGATGAAGGTCCGGTCTTCGACCCTTGCCACGTCGCCGGGATCGGACCAGGCCAGGTAGCTGTTGGGACGTTTTTCCTGACTAAGCTTCTGGAATGTTCCCCCCTGGACCATCAGGTCGCAGAGGCTGTCGTACTCTTCCTGGGAACCGTCGCACCAGTGAATGTTGTTCGGCTCGCACAGCGCCGCGACTTCCGCCACCCATTTCTTCAGTTGATCGTTCTTGACTTCGTAACCCATAGTCGTTGTGTCTCCTTTAACATGCGTTTGATAACACCACTGCCGGACTACACTCCATGTTGCCGTACCTGCGATCCCTGCCGTCAGGCGGCAGTCGCTTCGGATCCGTGATACCCTTCGATTTGACAGCGCGACGGTAACCTGTTATATACTCTTTCTCATGTCCACCGGGACTCTTTTGGAGCTCCCCTTCATCGAAACCCACAAAAAAGGAGAAAATTCATGGAACGTTGGATCTGCACCATCTGTCAGTATGTCTACGACCCTGAAACAGGCGACCCCGATAACGGTGTTCCGGCCGGGACACCGTTTGAAGAGATTCCCGAAGGGTGGGTCTGTCCCCTCTGCGGGGCCGGCAAAGATGTCTTCGAGTTGGCTTGACCCCCATCCGGTCTGAAAACTGATAAAACCTGCATCTTTTACTTAAGGTGCAGGTTTTATCGTATCGATTTCCATCTTGTCATCCACCATCTTTACCCGCCAGACCAGACCGCAGACGCCGCATTCCTTCACGGGGCACTCTTGGGAGGTGAAGCCGTCGGAGTGCGTGTCGATCTCCACCGACTCCCGGTTGCCGCAGTTGGGACATTTCATCCATCTTCTCCTTTTTTTCAGGCCGAGATCAGAAACCCGGCGTCAGTTCGTCAATCACCGCGATAAATTCCTTCAGTTCATTGGGGAGCAGGTCGCCCATGTGGGCGATCCGGAAGGTCTCCCCTTTCAGCTTGCCGTAACCGTCATCAAAGGCATAGCCCCGTACCCCGAGCTCCCCTTTCAACTGCTTTAAGTCAATTCCTTTATTATTTGCGATACAGGTGAGGGTGACGGAGCGGTACGGTTCATCCACGAAAAAGTGAAGTCCGCGCCCCGTCGCCCATTGGCGGACCTGAGTCGCCAGTTCCCGATGGCGGTTCCACCGCTGCTCGAGCCCCTCGGCGGCAAACCGCTCCAGTTGCTTCGCCAGGGCGTAGACCAGGGAGATGCAAGGGGTGGAGGGAGTATTATTCTTGTCGTCGTGAAGGGCGAATTCGAGAAAATCGAAATAATATCCCCGTCCCTCCACGCTCCTCGCTCGCTCCAGTGACTTCTCCGAGGCGCTGAAGATCGCCAGACCCGGCGGAAGCGCAAAGGCCTTCTGCACGCCGAATATGCAGACATCGATCCCCAGTTCGTCCACCGGGATCGGGAGGGCGCTCATGGATGAGACGGTGTCAATGATGGAAATCACGTCCGGGTAGCGCCCCGCCACCGCCATGATTTCCCCCAGGGGGGACATGACTCCCGTGGAGGTTTCGTTATGGATGAGGGTAAATGAATCGTAGCGACCGGTGGCCAAGGCCTGCTCCACAAGTTCGGGGGTGATCGGCTTGCCCCAGGGGACCTTGACCGCGTCGGCTTCCTTGCCGCACCGACGGGTCACGTCATGCCACTTATCGGAAAAGGCGCCGTTGCAGAAATTGACGCAGCGCCCCTTCACGAGATTTCGTACCGCACCTTCCATGACGCCGAAGGCGCTGGAGGTGGCGAGAAATACACGGTTTCCAGTTCCCATGACCTTCTTCAGGCCGGAGGTAACCGACCCGTGAAGTTGTGCGTATTCGGGCATCCGGTGGCCGATCATGGGGGTCGCCATGGCCTGAAGAATCTCCGGGGCGATCTCAATGGGACCGGGTATGAAAAGTTTTTTATGCACGGGGTCTGATTCCTGTTTTTATATGCGGTGTAAACGAAGTTTAGCGAGACTAACAAAGAGCCTGTCACTTGTCAAGGGAGGAAACAGCCTCCAGTTAAAGAAAGAAAAGGCATGGCGCGAGGTTTTCAGATACATCCTTCCCATACCTGTCGGAACCATGCTATAAAATCGGATAAGCAATAAGACTTCGTATTTTAAACAAAAGTAAAATCGAACTATGAATAAAACGTTAGTATTACCTTCGGAAACCGCAATGAGCGGCGTGGGAATTGCGAATATCACCGAGGAAAAGGTTTATCACGACCGCATCGGTCCTTGCTCTCGTGCCGGTCCATAACCTGCTCCGCGACCTTGGAAGCTCACTCATTACCGGAGAGTGCGTTACCGCGGCTCGCGACAGAATTCTCCATTACTTTCGCAAATACCCACTGGTGATTATCGGCGGGGAAGAAATCATGGTCGTTGCGGGTATCAGCGAGTGGGCGCGCCGTCTTCGCGAACTCCGGGTCGAATTCGGTTGGAGTATCGTCAGTGGCGCTACCGCAAAGGAAATGGCGAAAGAAGAAGATTTCGGTTTTGATGTATCCGGCATGAAGAGTGACGATTATATTCTTCCGGACGCAACGGAGGACAGAGACGCCGCGTTCCGGTGGAATTCGGCCAACGAAATTCGCAGGATGAAGCTCAGCATCAGGGACAGGATACTTCTTTACTTTCGGCGGAATATCGGGAAGCACATCAACGGCGAGGAACTACGGTTCATTACGTTGTGTAATATCTGCCATGACAAGGCCCATGCGAAATAACGTCTCGATCATTCGGTGAAATGGCCGGTCGGTACAGGCATATGGCCGGACGGTAACGGCATCGCCCAGGCGGATGAGGTGAACAAGTTCATCAACTTCATGCCGCGTATACCGGAACCGGTCCGTGGAATACGATGAAAACGCTACCGGAGGGAACTCTCCGTCTTTATTGGGACAACTACCGATGAAACAGCTCTTTCGGCATTGATCTTGTAGTATGAGTCGAATCCGTATCACCGGTTTATTTTAAGGCGCCAACGACAATCGAGGAGTATATGCATGCGGCGGAACTGGTTCAACGTTGTACTCGTACTCTTTCTTCTGCTTATGACCATCCCCGCGGGGGCCGAACATGGGATGGCCATCGATCCGGCTACCTGTCTCGGGTGCCACGGCGACAAGATCTCCATGACGGCTTTTGCCGCGTCGGTGCACGGCAAGAACGCCTGCACCGGCTGCCATCTGGATATCACCGACCTTGCCAAGCATATGCGCAAGGAGATCAAGGTTCAAAAGGTTGCCTGCGACCGTTGTCATAAGAAGCAGACCGCTGAGCATTATCTCAGTGTCCATACCCGGAAAGGGGTCACCTGCGCCGACTGCCATACGGATGTCCATACGCATCAGTACTGGAAAGGGGACAAGAAGATCGTCATCGCCAAATGCATCCAGTGCCATGACAAGGAAGCCGGCTACCGGAATTCCGTTCATGGCAAGGCGGTGGCCAGGGGGGTTCAGGACTCGGCCGCCTGTCATGATTGCCACAACTTGCATGATATCAAGGCCGTGGGGAATGGGGCGTCTCATGATGTCCGCGAATTCCATACCAGGGTCTGCATGAAATGCCACAGCAACGAAGAGATGATGAAGCGCAACAACGTCACCAACGTGGCCGTGGAGAGCTACATGGCCAGCTACCACGGGAAGAACTACCGCCTCGGTTTCCCGGAAAGGGTGGCGGGGTGCGCCGACTGCCACTCGGCGCATAACATTCTTCCGGCCAAGGATCCCGCTTCCACCGTTAATTCCAGGAACCTGGTGGCGACCTGCGCCAAGTGCCACAAGAAGGCCACCGCGCTTTTCGCCGCATACTATCCCCATGGCGAACATACGGATCGGAAAAACTACCCGATCCTCTTCTGGACCTTTATCGCCATGACCGGGCTATTGACCAGCACCTTCGCCGTCTTCTGGCTGCATACCATTCTCTGGATGTTCCGCGGTTTCGTGGAAAACCGGCGGAGGGAAGAGCTCCTCATGGCCGAGCACCTTCACCGTGCAATTCCCGATGCTCATAAACATTACCGACGGTTTAACGCTCAACATATCGCCCTTCATGTCATGGTCATCACCAGCTTCCTGGGACTCGCGCTCACCGGGCTCCCTCTCAAATTCAGTGATCAGGCGTGGGCCATGTCGCTCATGCGTCTGTATGGAGGGACAGCGGCGGCGGGTCACATCCACCGGATCTGCGCCGTCATCACCTTTCTCTATTTTGCGGCAGCCATACTCATGAGCATTCATTTTTTGTTTATCAGAAAGGATATTCCGGGAAATTTCCTTCAGCGGTTGTTCGGACCAGACTCCCTCTGCCCCAATCTGAGGGATCTGAAGGATGTGACGGGGATGGTCCGGTGGTTTCTCTTCCGGGGGCCGAAACCATCCTTCGATCGGTGGACCTACTGGGAGAAATTCGACTTCCTGGCGGTATTCTGGGGGATGTTCGCCATCGGCGGCTCGGGTCTCATGCTCTGGTTTCCGGAATTCTTCGGGATCTTCCTTCCGGGGTGGGCGTTCAACGTGGCCACCATCATCCATTCCGACGAGGCGCTCCTGGCCACGGGCTTCATCTTCACGGTTCACTTTTTTAATACTCACGGTCGCCCGGAAAAATTCCCCATGGATTTCGTAATCTTCAACGGTCAGATGACCAAGGAGGAGTTCATGGAGGAGCGAGGGGACCAGTGGGCGCGTTATGAACAGCAGGGGATCTCCGACCAGTTCAAGGTGGAAAAGAGCAGCGGTATCCTGTACGATTTTCTGTTCAAGGGGTTCGGTTTTACCGCGCTTTTTATCGGGATCACGCTGCTGCTGCTCATGATCTACGCCTTCCTGGCGAGCGGCGCCCATTAACAACGTTTTTGTTAGCGTTTAAAAGCTGGACAATGGTGCTGAATCCGTGCTAAGTTTCGACGCCTTTTCCCCTGGTATGCCATCGCGATGATGACCGGGAATCAGTCCATAATCGGAAACATTATTTTATCAATCCATACAAGGAGGTAGCATCCAGTGAGTCATGTGTGGCGACCATTGTTTGTAGCGCTTGCGCTCGTAGCGGGCATCCTGATTTTCAGGGCGTTTTATGTGCCGAAGGAATTCGGCATCGGTGAGGCGGGGTACATGTACGGCTGGCATAATCCCAACAACGAGCAGTACTGGAAAGATATCAAGGTGAAGTTCCAGGGCTCCGCGTACTGTAAGGATTGCCACTCGAAAAATTTCACCTACATCCGGAATACTCCCCATGCGATCATCCCCTGCGAAGACTGTCATGGTCCCGGGATGGATCACCCCGGCAAGATCGCCAAGCTTCCCATCGATATCAACCGGCTCCTCTGTCTCCGCTGCCACGCCATACTGAAATACCCGAACAGTGATCGCGGCAAGATTCGCGGTATCAACCCCGCCACGCATCAGGATCCCAATGTGGAGTGCGTTACCTGCCACGATCCCCATAACCCCAACCTGGGGGCTTTGAAGAAAAGCGGTCAGCGTTTCCCCACCTACAAGCTTGAAGCGGGAGCTCCCGAGGGAAAAAGCGCGGGGGGCGCCAAGAAGTAGGGGTAACGGCTGACGAAGCGGCAGTTCCGAACAGATTACTCTACGGAGGCAGGATCATATGGAGAGAAGAGATTTTCTGAAACAGACCATTACCATCATCGCCGGGGCCGCCATCCCTGCTTCGGCCCTGGAATTCATCAACCCGAAGTCGCTGTTCGCCGCTAATGGGGGGAATACGAGATGGGTTTTCCTCGCGGACACGCAGAAGTGCGTGGGGTGCGGTTTCTGTGTCAAGGCGTGCAAGCTGGAGAACGAAGTTCCCTATGACGCCGACATCACCCGCACCTGGGTGGAGCGTTATGTCATCTGCAAGGATGGCAAGATGCGGGTTGAGGGGAATATGTCAAACCCCGGCTTCGGCATCAACGCCGATTCCCCCAAGGGGGGGCGTGATGGTTTTACCACCGCCAAGATCGAAGTGGGCGCCGACAAGCATGTGGAGATCAAGGACGAGGATATCTCAAAGGCTTTCTTCGTCCCCAAGCTTTGCAATCAGTGCGATAATCCTCCCTGCGTGCAGGTCTGTCCGGTGGGCGCCACCTACAAGACCGGCGACGGTGTCGTGCTGGTGGACCGTTCCTGGTGTATCGGTTGCGGTTACTGCGTCATGGGCTGTCCCTACGGCGTACGGTTCTTCCATCCTGTCTACAAGGTGGCTGAAAAGTGTAACTTCTGCTACCACCGGATTTCCAAGGGGATGAAGACCGCCTGCGTTCAGTCCTGTCCCTTCGGCGCCCGGCAGATAGGCAATCTGAAAGATCCCAATGATCCGGTGACCAAAGTCATCATGACCGGCAGGGTCGGGGTGCTCAAGTCGGAATACGGCACCAAGCCACAGGTCTATTATCTGGCGCTTGACAGGGAGGTAAGATAGTTATGATGGAAATTCACGGAGAGGCCTGGACCCTCAAGGAATTTTTCTGTTATCCCAACGAGTATATCTACTGGTCGATTCAGATCGTCATGTACCCTTTCATGACCGGTCTCGTGGCGGGGGCTTTCGTCCTCTCCTCCCTCTACCATGTTTTCGGCGTCAAGCAGTTGAAGGATATCGCCCGTTTTTCCCTGGTCTTCTCCTTCGCCCTGCTCCCGGTGGCGATGATGCCGCTGATGCTGCATCTTCAGCAGCCGTTGCGCGGCATCCATGTCATGATGACGCCGCATTTCACCTCGGCCATCGCCGCCTTCGGTATTGTTTTTTCCACCTACGGGATGATCGTCGCCTCGGAGCTTTGGTTCGTCTACCGTCCCCATTTCGTGGCCACCGCCTTGGAGCTGAAGGATGATACCAATCGCGGCCTCATCGGAAACTTCCGCTATCTCCTCTTTTCGGCGCTTACCCTGGGGTGCTACGACGTCAGCGAACATGCCCTGGAAAAAGACGAAAAAGCGGTGAGCAAGCTGGCCGGCATCGGTATTCCCGTCGCCTGCTTCCTCCATGGCTACGCCGGCTTCATTTTCGGCTCGGTGAAGGCCAACGCCCTCTGGATGACCCCGCTCATGCCGGTCATATTTATCTGCTCAGCCGTCGTTTCCGGGATCTCCCTTTGTATCATCACCTACATCGTGACCATGGAGATCAGGAAGATCCTGAGCAAAATGGGCAATAAGGCGAAGGATCTCCCTTCCTACGAGGAGCTTCAGAGCGCCGAGATCGAGGAGGTTCAACTCACCTCCAAGTATCTGGTCGGCTTCCTCCTTGCAGCCATCACCCTGGAACTTCTCGACCTCATCTTCCGCGGTTACACCGCGGTGAAATCGTGGGACATCCTGCGCGAGGTCATCTATCAGCGGGATTTCTACAAGATCTTCGTCATGCAGTATGGCCTGGGGAACTTGCTGCCGTTCATTCTCTTCAAGCTCCCGGGCCTCACGGTGCGCCGGGCGGCTCTTGCTTCCAGCCTCATGCTCTTCGGCGTCTTCATGATGCGGTGGAACGTCGTCATCGGCGGTCAGGCGTTTTCGGCCAGTTACGCGGGATTCATGGATTATGTCATTCCCATTATCCCCACCAGCCTGGATACCTTCAAGGAAGGGCTCATGGGAGCGCTTTCGGTCATCATAACCCCCTACGTGCTCTTCTACTTTATCAACAAGGTGATGCCGGTCTTCAAGTACAAGGGATCTCACTAAAAGGGTGTTACAACTTTTTATGGGGGGCGTGCTCTGCACGCCCCTTTTTTCGTATGTATTCACGAGACTCTCCGGAGTGTGACGGTGAGCGGGAGGTGACAGGTGGCTGACGAACGGAATTCCCTGGAAGTTAAGGTAGAACAGCTTGCCGCCGAGGTTTCATTGCTGCGCCGGCGGGTGGATCAACTGGCCGCCCAGGCGGCGGCTCCCACCGACGTCTCCATGCCGTCGGCTCCTCCCCTCCCCAGCGGAACGGCGGCTGAACTGTCGGCCCAGGCGGAGCTTTCATCCCTCCCCAGTTTCGAGGGGTTTTCTTCCCGTATCCTCTCCCAGGCGTCTACCGCAAGTTTCCTCATGGTAATCGCGCTGATTTTGCGTACGGTCACCGATTACGGCCTGATCAACAAACAGCTGGGCGCCTTTGTGGGGATAGGGTATGCCGCCATCCTCCTGGGGATCGGCTGGCTCCGCTACCTCAAGGCCGGGCGCCTGGCGCCGCTCTTCACTGTTTGCGGCATCCTGCTCATGTACATGGTTGTGGGGGAGACCAACCTCAACACAAAACTTCATCTGCTCCCTCTTCTGCCGGCGCATCTCATCCTTATCCTTACCGGAGCCGTTGCCGCGGCAGCCTCTCATCGCTTCCGGGTCAGGCTTCCCCATAGCATCGGGAGTGTGGGGATGGCCGTCACCGCGGTGGTTCTCACCTTTCACGAGGCGACGCCTGATTTCCGATTCCTCATCGTCACCATCCTGGCAGCCAACCTCCTGGGTCATTTTACTACCCGTCTGGACCGGTGCTCCTGGGTTCGGTGGTCGCTTTTCTCCATAACGGTCTATGCCGCTCTTTGGTGGACTTATCGCATTATTCTCCCTTATCTTTCCGATCCCTCGTTGAAAGCGGCCGCGCAACAGCAGCTCCCCTGGTTCCTGGCCGGGGTCGGGATCTTCGGCTTTACCTATCTTGTCATCGCCGCCTGGGAAATCATTGCAGGGAAATCCGAGAAGGTGGATACGTATTATCTTGCAATTCCTACTCTGACGGTACTCTGGTCTTTTGGAAGCGCTCAGTACCTGACAACGGTTTTGGGGAGCTGCAACTACCTGATCAACCTGTTGGGGCTTGGGGTGTCGGCGTTCCACATCGCCGTTGTCTGGTTCCTGGCTCGAAAGCGATCCCAAGGGCGCGGAGGGCTGGGAGCCATCTGTAACGCCGGAGCGCTTCTCCTGGCGCTCTCTCTTCCCACCGTGGCGGGAAGCGCGCTGTACGCCTTGCCGATCCTTTCGGGGGCAGCCTATATCCTCATCATCTTCTCGGGAGTCTGGAAAAGCGGTGGGGCGCGTCTCTCATCGTATCTGCTTCAGTTCCACGCAACGGTTTATCTGACGTTCATTCTCGCCACAAAGAAAACAACCGAACCGTTTGCCTCCCTGGCGGCCTGTTGCGCCGTGGCGGCTCTTGCCTATCTTCATTACCGATGGGCCAGGAGCAACGCCCCACCCGCCGACATCCGTTTTTTCGCACGCTATGATCGAAAGGATTTCAGCGCCGCATTGTTGCTGATTCTGGCGCTTATCAGCGGCTTCTATCTTTTGGATGGTCTTACCTCGTTCTTTTTCGCGGGGGTGGACGGGCGCGCCAATCTCCCCCTGGTTACGGCATTGCAGTCGATTATCATTAACGGCGCCGCGGCTGGACTCGTTATCTGGGGTTACCTGGGACGTGATCAGGAAAAACGGAATATCGCTATTTTTATCATCATGATCGGCGGAATGAAGGTCTTCTTCCATGACCTGGTGGCGGTCGCGGGGCTTCCCCTGGTGGGGAGTGTCCTCTCCTTCGGCATGGCCACGGCCGTCCTTTCCATCGTCATGAGTCGCTGGCATAAACGGCTGGATACGGCATCTGAAATTCCGGAACAATAAGGGCGCCCGGCGGTTGTTTTAGCCTTTGGGACAACAGTCGCATGGTTATCAACATGCTTGATAATTTGACGTTATCGTAATCGGGAGGACGTATGTCGGCGTGGAGAAATACCTTGGTGTATGCCTGGAACCCGATCAGTATCGTCGGGTTCGCACTGACCCTGGTGGGTACGGGTCTGATCGTTTCATTTTCGGCCATCGAGGTGATGCACGAGGTCCATAATCCGTATCTGGGTATTCTCATCTATTTCTTTTTTCCGCTGCTTCTGGTTTTCGGCATGCTCCTGGTGCCCATCGGTATTTTTTTGACCCGGAACCGGTCACGCAGCATCGACCCCGACGGCGTGCCCCAGTATCCGGTTCTGGACTTCAACGATCTGAAAAAACGGAAGATCGCTCTTTTTTTTACGGTGGCGACCTTGGTCTTATCGGTTCTCATCACCCTCTCCGCGGTCAAGGGGTATGAATTTACCGAGTCGGTGATCTTTTGCGGCAAACTCTGTCATGTGGCCATGGAACCGGAGTATGTGGCGTGGCAGCGCTCCCCTCATGCCAAGGTGAAGTGCGTGGAGTGCCACGTGGGCTCCGGTGTCAAATGGTATGTGAGAGCCAAGGCTTCGGGAACCCGGCAGATGCTGGCGGTTCTCTTCAATACCTTTCCTCGCCCCATTGAGACTCCGGTCATGAGCCTCCGCCCGTCCAGGGATACCTGCGAGGGGTGCCATTGGCCCGAGAAATTCTTTTCACCCCGCCTGAAGAAGTTCTATCACTACGCTCCCAACGAGAAGAACACCCCCCGGGAAACCGACTTGCTCATCTTCATTAACGGCACTCCGGAGACGCCCTTGGAGGGTGGGGTCCACTGGCACATCGGTCAGGAAGTTACCTATATTTCCCGGGACAAGAAGCGTCAGGACATCCCCTATATCTCCGTCAAGGGGAAGGATGGTAAAATACGGGAGTACCTGACCAGTGAGAAACCGCTGGGGAAGGGTGAAGCGGCCAATGGTGAGAAGCGGATCATGGATTGCATCGACTGCCATAATCGGCCTTCCCACATCTACAAGTCGCCGGGGGAGGCCGTCGACGCCCACCTGCACGCGGGAGTTATCGACGCCTCCCTCCCTTACTTCAAGAAGGTTGCCGTGGGACTCATGACAAGCGCCGCTTACAAAACAACCGGGGAAGCCAAGGACGCCATCGCCGGTGGGATACATGATTACTATGACAGGAACTATCCTGTCTTGGCCAGGGAGAAGTCCGCGCGGATTCAGCAGGCCATTACCGAAAGCCAGGAACTCTACGAAACAAACTTTTTTCCCCGGATGAATGCCTCATGGCGGACCTATCCAAATAACATCGGTCACTTCAACTTCCCCGGTTGCTTCCGTTGTCATGACGATAAGCATAAATCCGCCGATGGCCATGTCATCCGGAAGGATTGTGACCTTTGCCATAAGGTCATGCGGCAGATTCAGGAAAATGTTCCGGCCGGCGCCGCCGTGACTTCGTTCACCCATCCGGTGGATATCGGCGACGAACTCTACAAAAGCAACTGCAGCGATTGTCACCAGCCTTCCAAGATTCAGCATGAAGAGGGGAAAAAGAGGGCCGAATTGTAACTATTTTGCAACAAAAGCGGAATCAGCACCTTACGCTTCTTTACAGTTCCTGACTCTACTTTACAAGGAATCGGAGTAAGGTAAACGATGGATCCATGTGTCACTGAACTACCCGATACTATTCAGGATAGTTTCTTCCCTCGGTTGCATGTCCGGGAGTTCCGCCAAGGAAAGCCGTGATTTCAGCGATGGGATAAGTGCCCTATTTTTTTAGAGTTCTTTGACATGTTGCGGGATTACGACAAAAACGAACAATAATATCGGCTCTGCTGATTCTGCTTGGATTTATCTGCTCATGGTAGTAAGGTAACTCCCAGCACGTAGGTAGGCAATTCAGGAGCAGGCGCGGTACCTGCTCCAGGGGGTGACGGATGGCGGCTTGGAAAAACAACTTGGTGTATGTCTGGAACGTGATCAGTATTCTCGGGGTCATTCTGATCCTGGTGGGTACGGGGCTGATAGTCTCTTTTTCGGCCATCGAGTTGATGCGTGAGGTTAATAATCCGTATCTGGGTATCCTCATTTATTTCCTGTTCCCAGCCATTCTCGTTGCCGGTCTGTTCCTGGTCCCCGTGGGAATCCTTTTGACCAGGAACCGGCTACGCGGCGCCAACCCCGGCGCCGTGCCCAAGTATCCGGTGCTGGACTTCAACGATCCTAAAAAAAGGAAGATCGCCGTCTTTTTCACCCTGGCGACCCTTATTTTTTCCGTTCTCATCACCCTGTCCGGGGTTAAGGGATATGAATTCACCGAGTCGGTGACTTTCTGCGGTAAACTCTGCCATGTCGCCATGGAGCCGGAATTCGTGGCGTGGCAGCATTCCCCCCACGCCAAGGTGAAGTGCGTGGAGTGCCATGTGGGCCCCGGCGCCCAATGGTATGTGAAGGCCAAGGTCTCCGGTACCCGGCAGATGCTGGCGGTCCTCTTCAACACCTTCCCCCGCCCCATCGAGACCCCGGTCATGAGTCTTCGCCCCTCCAGCGATACCTGCGAGGGGTGTCATTGGCCCGAGAAATTCTTTTCACCGCGGATAAAGAAGTTCTATCACTACGCTCCCAACGAGAAAAACACCCCAAGGGAAGTAGACCTGCTCATATTTATCAACGGCACTCCGGAGACGCCGCTGGAGGGGGGGGTCCACTGGCACATCGGCCAGGAGGTCTCCTACATCCCCAGGGATAAAAGCCGCCAGGATATACCCTATATCAGCGTCAAGGGGAAGGATGGCAAGATCCGGGAATACATGACCGGCGAGAAGCCGCTCACCACGGAGCAGGTGGCGCACGGCGAGAAGCGGATCATGGATTGCATCGATTGCCATAATCGCCCGTCCCACATCTACAAGTCGCCGGGGCAAGCCATCGACGCCAACTTGCATGCGGGGAATATCGACACCAATCTCCCTTATTTCAAGAAAGTCGCCGTGGGGCTCATGACCAATACCGCCTATAAAACCACCAAGGAGGCCAAGGAGGCCATAGACAAGGGGATTACCGATTACTACGCCAAGAACTATCCGGTCCTGGCCAAGGAGAAGTCAGCGCAGATCCTGAAGGCTATCGCCGAATGTCAGGAGGTCTACGAGCACAACTTCTTTCCGAGGATGAACGCTTCGTGGCAGACCTATCCCAACAACATCGGTCACTTCAACTTCCCCGGCTGTTTCCGCTGTCATGACGACAAGCATAAATCCGCCGATGGCCATGTCATCCGGAAGGATTGCAACCTCTGCCATAAGGTCATGCGTCAGGTTCAGGAGAACGTGCCGTCGGGCGCCGCCGCGACCTCATTTACCCACCCGGTGAATATCGGCGACGAGATTTACAAGACCAATTGCAGTGACTGCCACCAGCCTCCCAAGGTTAAGCATGAAGAGGGGAAGGAAGGAGCGGTCGAAAAAAAATAAAGTGAAATCCGGCAGAGACGCAAGATGTTGCGTCTCTGCCGGATTGAGAAAGGATCAACCTCGCTTCACCTTCTTCTTCCCGCCGCGAACTTTTTTTCCTTTTCCCGAGAGCGCCAGCAGATCGGACATCTTCAGTTTCCAGATACCGTCGTCTTTTTCCAGTTTGACCCCTCTGGTCATGAATTCGACGCCGATTCCGGCGTCGAATCCGAACTTCCCGTGAAGTGTCGCCCGTCGGTCGTCCTTGAATGTCACCCGTATTTCCTGGAGCTTATCCCAGCAGCAGGTTGGTCTGCGCGGTGCAACGGCAAGATGCGAGGAAAAATACTCTCCGGTATGGCCGCCGCTTTCGGTGACGCGTCCGAAGAGCTCCACGTAGTTTCCCTCGCGCCAGAGATCGAGGGTTTTCAGCAGATCCTTTGTAACTTCGCCGGCCGGAAGATCCCCGCCGGTGGCGGAGGGTGAAGTGTTAAATAGCGTGCCGCAGAAGATGAAGAGTGTGACAAAGAGCACCAGTCGCGATTTCATGGGAAGCACCTCCGTGTTGATATCACACAGAATACACGACCCATTAGCGTTAGTACAGTATACTTTTACCTATTAATGTTTGGCTCGGTATTCTTACAGTCGTCGGTCGGCGGCGTCGGCGAATTTACGCAGTGTCGTCATCATGGAGGCGAACTTTGACGGCTTCAGCGACTGGGGCCCGTCGGAGGTCGCCCGTTCCGGGTCGGGGTGAACCTCTATCATGAGGCCGTCGGCTCCGGCCGCCACTGCCGCATAGGCCATGGGAGCAACATAGTGGTAATTGCCGGTTCCGTGGGAAGGGTCGGCGATAACGGGGAGATGGGTCATCCCCCGGAGGACCGGGATGGCGGATAGGTCCAGGGTATTACGGGTGGCCGTCTCGAAGGTTCTGATTCCCCGTTCGCAGAGGATGACCTGCTGATTCCCCTCGGAAAGGATGTATTCTGCGCTCATGAGAAATTCTTGGATGCTCATGGCCATGCCGCGCTTGAGAAGGACCGGTCGTTTGAGCTGTCCCACTTTCTTCAGCAGGGCGAAGTTCTGGGAGTTGCGGGCGCCGATCTGGAGGATATCGGCATACTCGGCCACCAGTTCCGCTGTTTCCGGATTGATGACCTCGGTTACCACCGGGAGGCCGGTGAGCTCCCTGGCCTTGGCTAAAAGTTTCAATCCTTCCTCTTCCATCCCCTGGAAGGAGTAGGGGGAGGTGCGGGGTTTGAATGCCCCGCCACGGAGCACCTGGGCGCCCGCCGCCTTCACCGCCAGGGCGCACTCCAGGATCTGCTCTTCGCTTTCCACCGAGCAGGGACCGGCCATGACAATGATCTCATCGCCGCCGATGGCCACCGTATCGCTCAGCCGGATGAGGGTCGTTTCCCGTTTCATCTCCCGTGACGCCAGTTTATAAGGCTTGAGGATGGGCACTATATTCTCCACCCCATGCATGGACTCCAGTGAGTGGAGGATAAGCTTGCCTCGTTCGTCACCGATGGCGCCGATGACATCCCTGGTCGTGCCGTGAATCACATGGGGCTGGTAACCCAGCTCCTTGATCCGCTCCAGCACCTCGTCCCGATCCTGCCGCGTTGCTCCCGCCTTCATGACGATGATCATCTTGTCTGCTCCTTTTGTCGCCAAAAACCAAAAAACGGCCAGAAGAGATTATCCCCCGGCCGCACACTCTGGAAATTAAAAGCCGGGGGGAGATACGCTCTCTTTGTCCACCCTCGGCTTTGGTCTGTTTGATGTCGGCTGCTATCCTCGATCCAGACCTCTTCCCCGGGTAGACGGGCTAAAATAATAGCCGTACCAAAAGGAAAAAGAGTGCAGTGCGGATGCTCCGAAAATATTCATGGGGTTATAATCGCTGATTCCGAACGATTCTGTCAAGAAGAAATTATGGAAGTTTTAAGTGGGCAAAGAATGGAGGTTGTGCTAGTGTGGCGAGATTGTCAAATCCATGCGGAGAATGCGTTGCACGCAGGTCAAGCAACGCCGGAGGAGAGTATGTTCGGCCTGATCCCCAAGGATGAAAAGTTCTTTCAGATGTTCCGTGAGATGGCCGCCAATATCGTTGAGGGGGCCCAGCTGCTGAAGGAACTCCTGGATTATTTCGTCGATCCGGTGACGAGTCAGCGTAAGATCAAGGAGGTCGAGCATAAGGGTGATTCTCAGACACACGAGATCATCAAGAAGCTCAACAAGAGTTTCATTACCCCCTTTGACCGGGAGGACATCTACGCTCTCTCCTCCGCCCTGGATGATATTCTCGATCTCATCGACGCCTCCGCCCAGCGCATCGTCATGTATAACGTGGAAAAACCGACTCCGGAATCCAAGGAACTCGCTTTTATCATCCTCAAGGCGTGCCAGACCCTGGAAAGAGCGGTGGGAAAGCTGGGAGGGAAGCTGGAGCCGATCTCGGAATACTGTGTTGAGGTCAACTCCCTGGAGAATGAAGCGGATCGGGTCTGCCGCGAGGCAATTAGCCGGCTCTTTGATGAGGAGAAAGACCCCATTCAGCTCCTCAAGTGGAAAGAGATTTACGAAACCCTGGAGCGCGCCACGGATAAATGCGAGGATGCCGCCAATATTCTTGAAAGCGTGGTTCTGAAAAATGCCTGAAACATCGCTCCTCATGCTGGGGCTGGTTATTTTCGCGGCCCTGGCATTCGACTATATCAACGGGTTTCACGATACCGCCAACGCCATCGCCACCTGCATCTCCACCCGTGCGCTCTCCATCAGGTCGGCCATTATCATGGCGGCTACGCTGAACTTCGCCGGGGCGATGATCTCCACCAAGGTCGCCGGAACCATCGGGAAGGAGATTGTTGACGCCTCGCATATCACTCAGATGGTGGTTCTCGCCGCGGTGGCCGGGGCAATCATTTGGGATCTTATTACCTGGTATTACGGGCTCCCCTCGTCATCGTCTCACGCCATCATCGGCGGGATCATGGGGGCGGTCATCGCCCATGACGGGGTCGCGGCGCTTCACTGGGGCGGTCTGCGCAAAATAATTCTTGCACTTCTTATCTCGCCGGTTCTCGGCACCATCGTCGGCTTTATCATCATGCTTGGAATAATGTGGGCTTTCCATGTGAAGGCGCCACCAAATCTTAATCGTAATTTTCGAAAACTCCAGGTTGTGTCGGCTGCTTTCATGGCTTTTTCCCACGGCACCGCCGACGCACAGAAATCCATGGGGGTCATCACCATGGCGCTGGTGAGTTATGGGACACTTCAGAGCTTTGTCGTGCCGGTATGGGTCAAGATGGCGTGCGCCATCGCCATGGCCTGCGGTACCGCCGCCGGCGGCTGGCGAATCATCAAGACCGTGGGTCATGACTTCGTAAAGCTGACGCCGGTGAACGGTTTTGTGGTGGAGACCGCATCGGCTGGGGTCATCCTTGGAGCGTCCGCCTTCGGGATGCCAACCAGCACAACTCATGTCATTACCTCGACCATACTGGGGGTCGGCCTGACCAAGCGGCTTACCGCGGTAAACTGGAAAATAGCCGGTCGCATCGTCATTGCCTGGGTCCTCACCATCCCAGCCTCCGGAGTCGTCTCTTTCCTCGCCTATGATATCCTGACCCCATTCCTGGGGAAATAACCGGTTACACTCCCAGTACGTTTTCCTCCGCCCTTCTCCTGAAGACGGAGGTTTTTTTTGTTCAGGCCGGATTCGGCTCTCCTCCGGAGAAGCCGCCATTGAAGGGGTTGTGCGTGGAAAGCTTGCGGAAAACTGAATTCCGACAGAGAACGGTATAGACTCCGTACACGTCGAAAGAGTTGAGCACCTGATTATCTCCCGTGATCTGGTCGATGATGCTTTGCGTTGATGTGACCAGAACCTCATCATACCTTCCGGCGGAGCCTCTGCTCAGATGAGCGTTAGAGAAGCAGAGCACCGGTTTTATGACGCTCCCTGTCTTGCCGAACGACCTGAAATCTTTCTGAAGCTCATCAGCCTGATCCTTCACGTTGGCGATAAAGTCGCATATTAACCTTTTATTGTTCAAAATGAGGAATGTTTCGGATTTTTCTATTGTGCCACGAACATCCTTGACGTTAATAAGATGGATGCCGGTGAGACCGATAACGACGAAGTCGGCGTCGACCCCGTTACGGTAAAAATTTTTCAGTACGATCCAGGGGGGGGGCAATTGGGAGAGGAGTTTCCCAAGGCTGTTCTCTTCCCGTACTACCGGCGTTTCCCGGTGAACCACTTTCAGCGATTCAGGCTGTTCTTCGTCCGGAGTATTTCCGGTTACGAGCCTCCCCAGGAGGTAATAAAGGGCCAGTTCCGCCATGATGAAAAAGAGAGTAACCGCCGCGATGACGACCTTGAATTGGATAGCGGCGAATCCGTGCAGGCATGTCACGGAAGAGAGTACGGCGAAAAGAAGCGCCATGGCGATATTGAATATTTTAGCAATCATACTCTACTCCTCACACTCTTATTCTTATACCGGAACTTCCTGAGGATCAGATGCAAACAGCGAGCCAAAATCATGTGAGTCCATGATTCGCAGGAAATAGCTACCTGGATTCCTTGATAAGGCCATAAAATCGGCAGGTTGCAGCAGGGTGAATCCGGAGTTGCTTTCAAAAATCGTTCCGTGGGAGGCGGCTTGTAGCGGATAACGGGGTAAGGCAGGCGTGGGGTGAGAACTCTGCTGTCGGTTTTTTGTCTCGGATTTCCCCGGATGGGAATGGCGTTGCTACAGTTCCATATCCTCTCCCGTTACTTCCATCTCGCGGGTCAGTTCCGCTTGCGTCTCATCTTTTCTTCGAAACCGGACAACCAGGTAGTAGCAGATGAAGTAGGAAGCAATCGCCGCGGCAAAACCGAGGATGGAACTTCCCAGAAGGAGCGACGTGGCATGCCCCTTGAGGTGCTGCCATTCCAGCCCCTTGATGTGAAGTTCCTGGGGAGGGAGGCCGCGAAGGATTCTGCCGAGCTTGTAGCTGACTCCCAAGGCGGGGAAGACAGTCAGCGGTGTGTTGAGCCAGGCGCCGGTGATGCAGGTGAGCTTGTTGAGGCGGAAGAGAAAGGCGGCGGCGATGGCCAATGGGGTATGGATACCAAAGAAGGGGGTAAAGCTGATGAAAACTCCCACGGCCAAGCCGGCGGCGATATGCCCCGGATGGCTGTCCAGGGTGAGGATCTGTCTGATTTGATGCCGTATTTTGTTCCTGTCGAGCACGTGTGCCTCCACAATCGGTGCGAAGTCTGAAGCGCCCGTTTCGAATAGGATTGATTCTAGAAGCCCATGAGCCGATCGCTATAATACGCCGGATGCCCGAATGGATGCAACAAAGAAACAGGGTTTTGTCTGGGCTCCCCTTGGTTGGTTCTTTTTGTACAGTCTTTTTGGGGTAAAGGCGTGGCGGGAGTGACGGTGATCGGCTACGTGCGTCGCGACTAGGGTTATATCTTATGGCCAACGTTTATCCTTCAGCTCCTGTTTAGTTGTATCAACTCCCGGGCCTTGGCCGCGCCGTCGAAAGCTTCGGAAATTTGGAGCGCCGTGGAGAGTTCCCTGTTCCCGGCTGCCCCTTGGCCGCTTTTTATGAGCGCCGCTCCCAGGTGGTACCGATGTACCGGGTTGTCGGGTATCCCGGCCACCCCCTGCCGCAGGAGCGGCAGGGCCAGCTCTATCTTCCCCTGCCGGAAAAGGGTCCACCCCAGGGTGTCGGCAACGGTGGGATTCCTGGGTTGTCTGTTGTAGAGCCGCGCCGCCAGGGTCGCGGAGCGCTCAATGTCGAAGCCGTATTCCGCATTGACGCTGGCGAAGTTGTTCATGGCCCGATCATGGTTCGGCGCCCGTCTCAGCGCCGTTTCATACTCTTTCAGGGCCTCCTGATGTTTCCCCCGCTGAATCATCAGGTCGCCCAGGGCAAGACAAGGTTCCGGGGCGGCCGTATCGGCGGCGATACTTCGGAGCACATTCTCGGCTTCGTCGAAACGATTCAGATCTTCCAGTGCTTGAGCCTGCAAGTACCGGAGCGGCTGGTCATGGGGGATTTTAGCGAGCCCCGCATCGGCGGCATGAAGAGCCTCGGCGGGCGCATGTTGCCGTAGCAGGAGGACGATGAGTTGTTGCCGGAGTTCCGGCGAGGAGAACTCTCCTTCCAGTATCGTTCGGCATTGCTCCAGCGCCTCTGACCGGTTGCCGGTTCCGCTCTGAATCTGGGCCAGCAGCAACCGGGGCTCTACATTTTCAGGCGCCAGACGGGCCGCTTCACCCGCCTCCGTCAGGGCCACTGCCGGCTCCTTCATGATAAGGGCCAGCCGACCAAGCTCCAGGTGGGCCGAGGGGAGTTTTGCTTCCACCCGGAGCGCCTCCCGGTAAGCGTCACGAGCTTCGGTCAGGCTTCCCAATTGCCAGTAGGAGCGGGCCAGCCAGAGGTATGCCTCGTAATCGCCGGGATTTTGTTTGATGGCGTTACGCAGTTCCAGCGTTGCCTCCTGGAACTTCTTTTCCCGGTAGTATCGGTGGGCGCTGGTAATGTAGCCGGAGCTCTCGGATTTCAACTGCAGCTGGTTATTGTAGCGGTTTACCCCCCAGGCGCCCCCCAGGACGAGACATGCTACTCCGGCCGCGGCACAGAATTTCATGGAACTCTTTCTGATCCACCACTGGTAGAACTGCACTCCGGTGGCCGCTTCTCCCCGGCCGCTGTGATAGTATCGCCAGGAGAGGAGATCGAAGAGTACAAAGGCGCCTACGAGAAAGATCGCTCCCCCGGCCCATTTTGCCCTTCTCGTGAGAGCCAGCAGGCTCCGGATGTCAGGGAGGAGGAGTGTCTGCTCCGGCAGGAAGAGTGGGAGTGACGTAAGGAGAATCACCCCGCAGAGTATGGCAAGCTTGGCCCTATTCTCTTTTACCCACCAGAGAATGAACGGCCGGCCGGCGACGGCGTGATCCTGGGTGTTACGGTAATGTTTCCAGGCCACGCTCAGGTCAAAGGAGAGAAAAGCGCCCACCAGGAGGAGGAGAGCCATTCCCCAGAGCGCCTGTCTTGCGAGAACCACCCGGCTCCGGATGTCAGGGAGCCGCAGAGTATGTTCCTGAAGGAGTATGGCCGATGAGGTGACGAAAATCACCCCGCAGAGCATGGCGAGTTTGCCCCTGTTCTCTTGAGCCCACCATCGGACAAAAGGCCAGCCGGCGTCGGCGTCGTGTTGTGTGTTTCGGTAATGGTTCCACGCCACATTCAAGTCAAAAAACAGGAAGCCGGAAATCACCAGGATCAGCAGCAACCAGAGTATCGGTGTCGACATAGTTGTTACCTCATAAGAGAGTTGAAGCTAATCAAGGTAATACAACCATGGCGTCACGGATAGCAACCTTTTTTTTGAAAATTAATTTATTTCGTCCCGATCAGATTCGATCCGTATCCCACTGCTTTTCACGTTGCTCGCCGGAGCTCTGCTCCTTCCGCAACAGAGCCAGCAGATCCGCCGCCGTGACCCTGCTACCCAGGTCGCTCCCCTCCAGGAGTGAGTCGGCCAGATCCCGCTTCTGGCTGTGGAGCGCCACGATCTGCTCCTCGATGGTGTTTTTCGCCACCAGCCGGTAGATGGTTACCGGTCGCTGTTGTCCGATCCTATGGGCGCGATCCGATGCCTGGTCTTCCACCGCCGGATTCCACCAGGGATCCATATGGATGACATAGTCCGCCGCCGTCAGGTTGAGCCCCACCCCGCCGGCCTTGAGGCTGATAAGGAACAGATCTCCTTCCCCGGCTTGGAAGGAGGTGACGCTTTTCTGCCGCTCCTTGATGGGGGTCGAGCCGTCCAGATACTGATAGCTGATCTTCCGGAGCTCCAGCTCTTGGCGGATAATGGCCAGGTGATCCACGAACTGGCTGAAGACCAGGGCCTTGTGCCCTCCTTCCAGCAACTCTTCCACGATCTCGGTGAAGGCTGTCAGTTTGGCGCCGTGGAGTCCCACCTGGGGCATGACCAGCCGCGGGTTGCAGCAGGCCCGGCGGAGTCGCATTAGCTCCGCCAGGATCCGGAACCGTTTATCCCCCTCTGAACCATCGGCGGAAGAGAGTTTCTCCACTGCCTGCTGTCGAAGCGCCTCGTAGAAGGCCATCTCCTCGCCGCTCAGCTCCACATGATGGATGATCTCCGTGCGGGAAGGAAGCTCCTGAAGCACCTGACTCTTGGTCCGGCGGAGGATGAAGGGGCGGATCAGTGTCTTGAGATGCCCCCGGGCCTTCTTGTCCTGCTGCCGTTCGATGGGACCTGAAAAACGGTTGGAAAAGCTCTTGTGTGACCCCAGTAGCCCGGGATTGATGAAGCGGAACAGGTTCCAGAGCTCCCCCAGATGGTTTTCCAGCGGAGTCCCGGTGGTAATGAATCGAAAACCTGCCTGGAGGGACATGGCCGCCTGCGAGCGTTGGGTGGCCATGTTCTTTATGGCCTGGGCCTCGTCCAGGAGGAGTGTCTCCCACCGGATCCTTGACAGCAGCTCCGCTTCCTGCTGAAGGAGCCCGTAACTGCAGACCACCAGGTCGAAGGGGATGAGGGATTCCAGAAATTTTGCACGGTCGCCGGGACCGAAGGTCCGAACAGTGAGGGTGGGGGCGAAACGGGCGCATTCCGCTTCCCAGTTGATACAGACCGAGGTGGGGGCCACCACCAGGGTTGGTCCCGCCGTCGCCCGGGTCAGAATGAGAGCCAGGGCCTGAAGGGTCTTCCCCAGTCCCATGTCGTCGGCCAGGCAGGCTCCCACCCCCCAGTGGGCCAGTCGCGCCAGCCAGGCAAACCCTTCCATCTGATAATCGCGCAGGGTCGCCTGCAGCGTGGAGGGGATTATCGGCTGCAACTCTTCACCGGAGTGGAGCCGGTCCAAGAGCTTTTTCCAGCCGGAATCTATGGTAACCTTACCGGCTTCGGCCAGAAAATCTTCCAGGGCCGGGGCCGCCAGGGGATGGAAGCGGAGCCCCTTCCCCTGCTCTTCGCTGAAGGCGCGCAGTTCGTCCAGCCTCCTCCGGAACTCGGACGTCAGGGCGAGATAGGTCCCGTCTTCCAGGGGGAGGAACCGCCCCCTCTCCAGTCCGGCCAGTTCCACCAGTTTCCGCATGTCAAGCAGCTGGCCGTCATCCAGGGTCAGTTCCCCGGTGAGTGCGAACCAATCCTTGGCCTGTTTGATGGAGAGTGACAAGCGGGACGAGGAAACCTGTCGACTCACCCGGAGCCGCTCCCCTTCCGGCCAGAAGACCACCGTGTCATCCGGCAGTTCCTGCAGCTCCAGGAGTAGTTCCAGGCAGTTCTCGGGGTCACCTAGCGACCATTCACAACCGTCACTTTCGGCGGAGTGCAGAGTGGGGAGCGCCTTGATCACCCGCTGGGCCACCGCACTCTCTTCCGTCGGATCGCGCCGGGTCTGGAGCCGTTTCCCCAACAGTTCGGCCACCACCGTCTCCCCTCCGACGCCGGGGCGGAATGCGGGGCCGGCCTCGCCGAAGGGACGTACCAGCAGTTCCACGGAGAGTCCGTCGCCGTGGGGGCGGAGCTGGATCACGATCCGCCCGTCCACGGGAACCGATTCAATGGGGAGCTCTCCACCTATGTCGGAGTGGATCGTCAGTCGGGTGGCCAGGGCCGCGATGGCCGCCTTGACACGCTCCTCGGCATCCGCGGGAACTTTCAGTCCCGACCCCAGAACCGAGGCAATCCGCCGATGTTCCTGGGTAATCTCCACCACTTTCCACCGGGTGGCGCTCTCTCGGACAATCAGATTCTCCTGCTCTTGCGGCAGTTCCGGTGTCAGGGTCAGGATCACCTGTTTCCCTTTCCGGGTGACCAGAAGCTCCGGTTCTCCTCGCACCAATTCCAGACGCTGGTTGTCCGCGGCGTTGAGGAAGAGGTAGGGATGTCCCGCCAGGGCCGGTAGCGCCCGATCGGTGTCCATGAAATAGCTCTCCCCCCCGTAATAACCGTACCGCTCGTACACGATGGCCAGGCAGACGTTGCGGTCCTGAATGGAGAGATAGTCAAACTGGTCGGCGTCGTTTTTCAGCCGTTTCAGCGCCACGGTGCGCCCCTTGGACCAGTTTCCCGAAGCGGAAAGCTTCTGTTCCAGGGGTTGGATCTCCACCGATTCGTGTTGTTGTGACAACTGCCAAACCAGCCGGGAACCTTTTTTTTGTGAAGTTTCCCCCCTTTCCCCCGGTCTCCCCATGCCGATGAGCGCCTCCAGGGCGTTTTCCCATGAAGAGCGTTTTTTTATGAGGGAGATCATGCTGACTACTCCGCGTTCAGCAAAAAAGGAGGGGGGCTCTTGCGTCTTTTCGGCGAGGGTCTCGTGGAGCAGCAACATTTCGGAGGCCAGCCAGGCGTAGCCGGCTTTCCCGGCCTTCAGGGACAATCCCGCCAGGTTCATGGCGTGGTCCGCGGCATGGTCGCTTCCGGTCCAGTGAAGCACCAGGGCGAAGAGGTACTGCTGAAAGGGGGAGCCCTGCCGGAGAAGAGCCGATGTCTCGTGCTGCTTCATCACGGTTGGTTGCCCCTGGAGAAACGTGACCAGGAGTCCCAGGAGCCAGTATATCTGGTTGAAGTTTTCGCCCTTCCTCTTGGCGACGATATCCAGGTACTCCCGTGCTTGCTCCAGTCGCTGGGGGTTGGCGCTCCGGATGAGGGCAAGGATGAAGAAATAGCCGGAAAAGCCGGTGTAGAAGATCTTCTTCTTACCGCTGCTTTTTCTCTGGAGAGCCAGGCCGCTCTCGTAGTGGCTGACGGCAGTGGCGTCATCACCCTGGAGGAAGGCGACAAAACCGCGCAGCCCTTGGGCGCTTACCCCCGGGTACGGTTCCAGAATTTGCAGAGCTTCAGCCGCACGGCCGCGCATGATCAGCTCAAAGGCGTAGGGATACCAGAGACCGGTAAATCGCTTGGGGCAACCGGTGGCCAGAAGCTCCAGAAGGGAGAAGGGCAGAGCCGAGGAGCCGTCCAGTTTTTCGAAGTCGGTATCCAGCGCGGTGATGATGGCGTTCTGGATAATCTCCGGCATACATGCGCCAAGGAACTCCGGGTCGAACTGCTTGAGGCAGATGGCGACCAGGGGATCTTCCTTCCGGCACTCCATGGCGAACTGCTTGTATGCGAAGGTAAGCGCCTCGTCCAGGAACGGTATCTCATTGCGGTACAGATAGATCCGGATATCCCGAAGACATTCGCCATAATTTTGGTACAGCAGGTAGGACCATCTGTTTTGGGGGAACTGCGTCTTCACCGCCGTGGCCATGGCTTCGAAACGGTCGGAACGGAGCGCCTGACGGGTCATGATCTCGGCGATGGCGGGGAGGCAGCGGACGTGGGTTGTCGTGTCGGAGATCAGTCCATCCAGAAGGAGCCGCTTGAGCAGGGGGGCAAGGAGCGGCAGGGAGATGGTTTTCGCGCTCCCGATCCGAACTTCCGCCTTTGCCATGCAGTGCGCCAGCGCTGTTCGGGCCACCTGGGTATGGATGATGGAGAGGAGCTGCAGCAGTTCCGATTCCAGGGGGGGAAGCGCCTGGATCTTGGCGAGCAGCTTCTTCATGCCGGGCTTGGGAGCCGGCGCCAGCTCACGCAGCCGGTCTCGCAGTTCCTGGGGGATTTCAGGGAGAGTTGATGGTTGTTCCATGGTTGGCATTTTTATTCACGCCCCGTCGGTTTGATTCGTGGTTCCTTGCCGGCGAACCATCCGGAGGCGGCCTCGGGGTGGGCGTCGAACCGGGGAACGTATGGTTTGATATCCAGAAGAGGCGTCCCGTCCAGCACGTCGATGCCGGTGACGGTGAGAATGTTTCCCTCCCGTCCCAGGAGGCGGACCACGGTCATCCCGATGCCGTTGGGGCGGCAGGGGTGCCTGGTGGCGAAGATGCCGTGAGGTTCGTCATCCAGGAAGGTAGGGCGCACCAGTTCCACCTCTCCGGCGCGGTCAAAGCGGTAGAGGAGGAAAAGGTGGGAAAACCCCTCCATATCCTTGAGCCCGGCGGCGTAGTGGGGAAAAAGTTCCACCTTTCCCACGGCGTCCGGTACGAATGCTCCCTGGATGGGCGCCTCTTCCTTGGTCGAAAAAGGGGAATGGATGATCCCCACCGGCGTGATCATGAACTCTTTCATTCAGCTCCCTACTTTCGTTGTTCCGTCACTGCCGCCCATGCTCTCCGGAGATCTTCTTCACCACTGTCTCATCCCCTCCGGTGTACGGCTTGGGGCCCAGGGTGAAAAAGGTGAAGGCGAAGTAGAGCGTAGGGAGGATGATTATGATGAGGAAGATAATTTTCAGTCGTGTTCTTCGTTCAGGCATGGGATCACCCCTGGATAGTTGGAATAACTTAACGGATAAACCGTAACGGTTTCACTCCCGGTGATCTCCTGTCGGAAGCTCTCGGGGATTCGCGCCCAATTAAGAACATCAATCAAAATAGGGAGATCGCTCTGGGAAAAGGCTTCACGCAGGGCCGTCACCCCTGGCAGCGAGCTGGATCGGTCATGGGGGTTACATGCGATGAGGTCCAGATCGCTCCCTTCGTGGGAGGCGCCGGTAACGCGGCTGCCATAGGCCAGCACCCGGGCATCCGCCACGAACAGGGGGAGCAGTGTCAATTCAAACCCCTTCACCACGGCATTGCGAAAGATTTCGAACTCGCTACTCTCCGCTTCGGCCTTTTCCAGATGGACAAGAGAGGCTTCCAGTGTCCGGATGCAACGAGCGTAATGATCAGTATTGAGATTCATGTGCATGAGCGCTCATGGTCATGGGAACAAGGAATTCCTCACGTAATATCTCCCCGGGATGAATTGGGCGCATTTTATTTATCGGGTTCATATGTTTCTCCTCCAAGGAGTGGAACCCGTGAGGGCGTTTCCCCTCAAACAGTGCCTCTGTCTACTTGAAACGAAAGGCCTTTATCATGGGGAGAGGGTATAATGCGGAGCGTTAAACGTCAAGAGAACAATCGGAGGCCAGATACACCTTTTGCCACCGTCGCACCGAATTGATGAGGAGGAGTTTGTCGGCTCTCCGGAGATCCGCCAGGGTCAGCATCTTTTCCCGGAGGATTCCTTTTTCAATGAGCTCCTCCCGGAACGTGCCGGGGAGAAGAGCGCACCGTACCGGCGGTGTGACCAGTTCACCATCAAGAAGAGCCACCACGTTGGTGTAACTCCCCTCGGTTATCTCGTCTCTTTCGTTCAGGAAGATGACATCGGCGCACTCCGGTCGCCGGCGTCGCTCCTGGTCGTAGAGCGTCCGTCGCGTTGTCTTGTGGTAGAGAAACAGGTCGGAGGAACTGACCCGCTGCTTTGCAAGAGCCACCAATGCCGGCGCCTGGTTTGCCGGGGGTGGGGGGAGGGGGAGAGCCTCCAGGGTCGTATCACCGTCGGCGGAGAGGAGCAGCCGGATCTTGTGCGGCGTGGCGAGCTCTCTTACGGCGTCCTCCAGCATCCCGATGATCAGGGGGAGGTCGAACCGGAACCCGAACCGTCGGGCGGAGAGCGCCAACCGGCGCAGATGCCGGTCCAGGAGGAAGAATGAGCCCTCCTCCCAAAGGATGCTCTCCAGCAGGGAAAAATCGTTTGCTTCCATCGTCAAAAAAGCGGACTTGGCCAGGCACTCCGCAAATTCGGCTCCGGCGCGGG
The DNA here is from genome assembly GCA_903929485.1 of uncultured Desulfuromonadales bacterium. GTDB lineage: Bacteria > Desulfobacterota > Desulfuromonadia > Geobacterales > CAIOGM01 > CAIOGM01. Next base: position 21,902 of record CAIYUY010000021.1, on the reverse strand, counting down.
AGTCCCAGGTAATCCCGCTGCCGATTCCCAGTTCGCCGGTCCCCTTCTCTCTGTCCAGGAGCGCCGTCCGGATGGCGACGCTGAACAGCGCCTCCGGTCCGGGAGAGATGAAACCGACCGCCCCACAGTAGACTCCACGCGGGGACTCTTCCTGTTGGTTGATGATCTCCATGGTTCGTCTCTTGGGGGCGCCGGTCACCGAGCCGCAGGGGAAGAGCGCCCGGAAGATATCCACCAGGGGGGTTCCAACCTTTAGCCGCGCCGTCACCGTGGAGGTCAGCTGGTGAACCGTGGGATAGCTTTCCGGATCCAGGAGCGATGTCACCGCTACCGTGCCGGGCTGGGCGATGACGGAAAGATCGTTTCTCACCAGGTCCACGATCATGATATTTTCCGCTCGCTCCTTGGAACTTTCCCGGAGCTCCTTTTCGGCGAGGCGGTCATCGTCAGGGGCAGGTGACCGGGGCGCCGTTCCCTTCATGGGGCGCATCATCAGATTGCCGTTTTTCAGGGAGAAAAAAAGTTCCGGTGAAGCGGAGAGGATTGTGAAACGGCCGGTGTCGATCCAGGCCGAGAAGGGGGCCCGCTGGTTGCGGCAGATGCGGCGGTAAAGGGCGAACGGGTCGCCGTCAACGGTGAACCTTTGGCGGATCGTGTAGTTGACCTGATAAGTATGGCCGGCGGCGATATACTCACGGATTGCAGCCACTTTCGTGCGATAGCTCTCTACGTCCGGTGACGGCGCCGCCGCTGTGACCCGGCAGTCACCTCCCAGTCCGCCGGTTTCTCCCGCCGTGACCTGGTTCCGCTCCCGAAAGACGCCGAACCAGAGGAGCGGGAGATCGCTGCTCTTACCCGCGGGGAGATCGGGGTTGAGGGCTGCGGCGGCTTCGTACCCCACGAAGCCTGCGACATGGTATCCCGCCGTGACGGCGCTTTCGATCTCCAGAAAAGCGGGAATGACCTGGGTGGGGCTCTGGGCCGTGATGATCCGCTTCAGTCCATGGAACAAAAACGACCGGCCGAACTCTCCCGGTCTGAACGATTCCAGCAGTACGGTGGGATAGGAGTTCATGGCTACTCCAAGAAAGATTGTGATGCTATCCGCGGATAGTCGTTTATCCGTTCAGCAATTTCACTACTGTCTTGCCGTCGTCGTAGTAATCGATGATGTTGAGGGCGCAGTAGCTCTGCTCCATGTTGAACAGGGACGAGAGAGGGGCGCCCAGGGCATCCAGGAGAATGACCCGGTTAACGCCGCCATGTCCCACGATCAGGAGCTCTTCATCAGGGTGGGCCGCCACGATCTGTCGGATTTTCGGGATGACCCGTGCCTGAACGTCCAGGAGATTCTCGCCGTTGGGAACCCGGAAGTTGACGATGTCGTGCAGTCGGGCCTGCCACTCTGCCGGATAGCATGTCATCAGTTCCTGCCAGGTCATCCCCTCCCAGTCACCGATATTCAGCTCCCGCAGGGCGGAGGTCAGCTGAGGTTCGATGCCGAAATAGGGAGCGATGAGGCCGGCCCCCCAGGCGCAACGACTGAGATCGCTGGCATAGCAGGCGGTGATCTTTTCTGTAGCCAACCGCTGGGCCATTGCCTGGTACTGTTCTCGTCCTCGCGGGGTGAGCGCCACGTCCCTTTGGCCGTTGTAGCGTGGTGATGCCGCCCCCTCGACTTCGCCATGGCGAATCAGGTAGATACGGGTCTTGGGTGTCATGGTCGGTTGATACTCCCTTGCCGGTAGAGCGCCACGATGAGGAGCAGGACGGCGGTTTCGGTCAGTTCGCAGGTGAAGCCGATGATGTCGCCGGTGATCCCAGCGGCGGAGCCACCAGGTCAGGAGGGAGGCGCCGCCGGTAATGAGGATGATACGTGACATGAAAAACCCCGATTCTCACAGGAGAAACGGGGTACGAAAACCGGGGTGAGACAACGGCCGACAGGTTTCGTCGCCTCTCCTGCTGGGGTGCTTGGTGAAACGGTCGAACGCGCAGGTTTCCGGACTTACGGGTCACTGAATTCGTCGCGCCTTCCTGAAAGAATTAGCGGCGTACTTCGCGGCTTTCATCACCGTTCACAGTTGCGGGACAGCAAAGGATTTTCACCTTCTTCCCTTTTAACTCGCGTTGGCCCGGATCTCTCCGGAGACCGACGCAAGCAGCTGTACGATAGGATAAATTGTAGGTTTCCTTTTAACAGTACACCGGGCGGATGTCAAACGATTCCTTGGGTGATTCGCGACAAAGATAATACCCTGATAACTCTAAAAGATGTCATTCTGAGCGATAGCGAAGAATCTGCTTCTGTTTGAAAAGCAGATCCTTCGCGTTGCTCGGGATGACAGACGGTTGGTATGTTTTTTGTCGCAAATCACCTTGGGGGGGGCGGGTAGTGGGGGCGGGGAGTAATTTGCCAAGTGCTGTAGTGTCTTACCTCTGCTCCAACGGATTCACAATCCTGAGTTTCCTATCGAGCATTTGACCATTCTGAAGGTCTTCACTGGCAAGCAGGGTACAATCATTTTCCAGTGCTGCGGCAACGATAAGACAGTCCCAATAGGAAAAGCGATAGTTTCTCTTGATCTTCCAGGTTCGTGTCACCGTCTCAAGAGTAGTCGCGCTTACATTGAACGTTTCGGCAATCTGTTCAAGGATGTCAATAATCTTCTCTTCAGCCAGATGGTGCTTGAGCAACGTGACGGAGAGTTCGCTCATGACCTGACAACTATACGCTGATTTCACAAAAACCAACATTATTCACGGCAAATACAGGATACCATCCGGGAAAAACCATTAAGGAACTTGAAAAATTTAATCGTTGGACGCGGATAAAATCTGATAAACGCGGATCAACCTCTTTCTTCGCAGTGAGGCCACTCAATTGCTTCCTGGTTTTTTCGATCATTATCAAAGGCTTTCCTTCTGAATTCCGGTTTTGGACCGAAGTTCAGGAGTAATCCGACTTCGATGGATGTTGCTTTTAGATAATTCAACAGTTGCGCATCATGTTCCGGCGTAATGGACAGAAATCGGAGACTGAGTTATCGCAGAAAGCCCTCGTTTTGTGATTTCATGTTGCAGGGCATTTTCGTACACACCTTTTCCTGAAATCCATACCCGAGGACATTGTAAACGGTATAGAAGCAGCAAAGGATAGCATCGGTTACGTTTTCATGTTTTAAATCCGCGTGCATCGGCGTTTATCCGCGTCCTAAATTTACCAGATTATGAACCCGACCTGCTGAAAATGCCCATCGAAAGTAAAAGCGGTCTGCACCTTCAACCGCTTCATCAGGGCAAAACTGGTACAATCGGTAAAACTCAAATCCTTGTCATCATACTTTTTGAACAGCACAAAAGCAGCGCTGCGTACCTCGTCACTAATCGACACCAAACTGGCGACACCACTATTCATAAGAAGGTCGCCAAAGGCAATGGCCGCCCGATGAAAGGTCCGCATACGGATAAGGGTAAGAGTTTCATCCAGGATATAGTCGCTGGTGATCAACTCGACCTTTTCCGAACGGATGCGAGCAAACTTTTCGACTGCAACGGCATGATGCTGGTCCGTCAGGTCATTCAGCGCCATCCATGCCGAGGTGTCGACAAACAGTTTCATAGCTTGCCACCATAAAGATAATCATCATGGTTGACAGAGAGGTCACCGTCCTCTGAGGCTGCCTGACCTACGATTCCCCAGAGCGGATCATTATCCCAATCGACGCTTTTTTTCTTCTTTTTTTCAAGAAAGTCCCCGACAGCAGTACGAACTATTTCGGCAATAGACAAATGTTCGTTATCTGCCAGTTGACGAATCTGCCGCAGCATATCATCGGGGAAATACATCTGGGTGCGTTTCAGCGTAGTAGCCATGACATGCCCCTCCTGTAATGTATAGAATATACATCGCAACTACCTGTCGATACAACATCCAAAACATTCTCATTTTTTGGGTCGCGACAACAATCCGGCTGCCGACAGTTTTCAGCAATCGACCGATGTCGGTCGTGACGATGTCCCCTTCTGACCCTGTCCAACTCTAACAACACATATAAAGGGGGACGCCCATAAGTATATAAGTTTCTCTCATCGAGCAGCAGAGTTACCGCCGGCATCAATAACTTGTTTCAGATTCCAGCCGTTTTCTACGGCCATTTTCTCGCCACGGATAACCGCCAGACTGATAGCAGGCTGGGTCAAGCCAAATCTACGGGCCAAGGTTGTCACATTAACCCCTAATTCACGGACCGCCCAAAAGCAGAAAAGGCTACGGGCTCTGACTCGCTGAGGTTGTCGACCCGGTGCTGCTACATCATTCTCATCGCACCCGAGCATCTTGGAAACTATACTGGTGAGCCTCTCCAAATCGATACCCGTAGTGCGATAACCCTCGATTATTTCTAACTTTTCATCCGTAGCATGAAGCACACCTTCAACGAAGTCATTGCTACCGAGTATCCGCTCATCACTTTTAAGAAAGATTCCAGCCTCTCTCGCCGTCAGGATTCCACGCCACCCACCTGAGCTGCGAAGAAGTCCACCACCAATAAGGTCATTACGTTTGCCTTGACCGACTCCCTCGCCGATAAAGAGTTCGTAAGCCTTGCGGGAGTCATCGATCCGTCTACCGAACCGATTGAGAACGTCTTTTACGTTCATCCATGGCTCGACATTTAGGCTGAGTATACGACTGTGGCCGCAATATCGGTAGGTCTGCAACTCTTTAAGCGAAGAAACGATGCCGGCTCGATATGGGTTTAAATGGATATAGCGAACCAACTCCAAAAGGTAAGGCTCTTCTTCGCACAGGATCGACTTGTATCTATTCTCGAACAGATGCCCATGGCGATTATGTCGAATATTGAATTTAGTAGCGTATCCGGTAAGAAGACGCTGCATGACGTTAGCTATCGGAAGAGTTCCTGTCCGGAGTAACAAATGAAAATGGTTGGGAATCAAGGCCCACGCGTAGCAGCGTGTCGAAGTCTCGATCAAGATGTCCCCTAATCGGGTGACTAAATCATCCCGATCAATGTCGTCGCTGAATATCTCACCACGTTCGATTCCGCGACAGATTATGTGGTGCAAAGCGTCTGGACTATCAATGCGAGAGTGTCGAGGCATGGCAAATTTTCCTTAAATAGAAACTTATATACTTATGTGCGTCCCCCTGCTTTGCACATTATGCGCTGCTGCACATAAGATGCGGGAAAACTGCTTGTCCGGTTTGATGAGGGGGTGGAGGGTAATCCCTGCTCCCTACTCTACCGCTCGGCGCACGCTCGGCGCATTTGTGACTACCGTTAATATTCGACGACTCTGTCTACCTTGAGTATCCAGCCGGCCTCGCCCGGAGTCAGCTTGTATTGAAGTTGCCGCATACCACCCGTGGGTTTGGCGTTTGTGTCGGTATCACGGTAGACGGGAAAACGTCGACCGAGTACACCTTCAAGAACGGTAAACTCGTCATGCCCCATGTAGCCTTTTGAGGCAGCCAAGTCCTCAATAAGTGGCGTCAGGTAGATTTCACTGAGCGATTTCAGACGATTTGCCGAGTAGGCCACCAGAGTACCGTACGAGCCACTCCCCGCGGAAGTGACATAAACATAGATCTCGGGTGAACCATCCGCATCAAGATCCGCCACCTCCGCACCGGTCACCGTGCCATCAATCTCACGTATGATAGCTTTATTGCTGATTTTGAGCCCATCGGGAATGATGCGAAGCGTGTTGATAGAGCCTTCATTCGTACACGAAACGGAGAAGCGGATGCCTTGCATCTCAAAGTTTTTGTGGAAACCCTTGGCCGCAGGTGCATTCTTTGCAGTGATCGCAGCGCTGTTGGTTTTGGCCGAACTGCTCACCGTAAGCGTATAGCGTGCAGTCTCGTTGCGCCGGGCCGCGTTGCGCATGAGGTAGACACGGATCGTGTAGACACCATCGGAGGGGAACTCTCCCACGAAGCGCTTGCCCGAGTCGGAGCCGATGAATAGTGCCGATTCTGAATCGGGAGGCAGAACGTTGAAGTATGCAGACAGGTTGCTCGACTTGAGAAGGGTGACGATCGATTGCCCTGCGCTGGCCCGTATCTGATAGTCGACGATCTGATCGCCTCTGATCTTGCTCCTGACAGTTACGGCGCGTTTTTTCGGCGTCACCGGCAGTAGTTCTTTGCGGATTTCAGTAGCCAAAGCGGGGGTTTCAAAAGCAAGGATGAGTACCATGATCCGGAGCAGGATGGCTTTCATGACGGTCCCTCCGAAATTCCTCATGCAAGTTGTGGCCTGTAATCGTGGGATTGGGTGCAAAATAGTTTTCATGTCGCCTCAGTGGGGTAAAAGACGATTACGATAGAGTTGCGGTTTTGTACAGGCGGCAGTATCAAACGTAGCATGAAATAGCCAGGAAAGAAATGCCGACCTCATAAAATATGTACATAGTAACGGTTTTTTGTGGACATATTTCTTGTGTATGGATAAAGTACTTGCGTTTTTTGCGGGAAACTTGAGAGTATTTCTTGTAGATATGTTGAATAACTTATCACTAGCACCAGGGGAAAAAGTCGTGAAGAAACGTAACCAGTGTCTCGTCGCACTTGCAACTCTTACGCTTGTTTTTTTCTGTACCATCCCGGCCATGGCGGCTGTCGTTCTCAGCACACCCACCGGTCTGGCGCCCGGCGCTAAGTTTCGGTACATCTTCTTGACAAGTGGAACTACTACGGCCACATCGACGGATATTGCCACTTACAATAGCTTCGTAAATTTAAATGCTGATAGTTCGACCTATAACGGTAAAGTGGTAACGTGGGCAGCGGTTGGTTCGACTGCGACGGTTAGTGCGAGAGACAATGTGGGAGGTTATGGGACTTCGGTTCCGGTCTATCTTGTTGACGGCACTATTGTGGCGGATAATCTGACAACAGGTTCAAAAGGTTTGTGGAGTGGGACCTTACCGGTAAAAATTGATATGCACATTGACAAAACAATAGACGCCACCGCACAAGTTTTCACTGGATCGTCTGCTGACGGCACGATTAATTCATTAAAACTTGGGGACGCCCGTGTTACTTTTGGGTACTCGGATAGTATTAACAGCGATTACTGGATTACACATACGAACAAGCTTGCTACCACTGCTTCATATATGTACGCTGTCTCACAAGAACTGACAAACAGCGTCCCTGAACCCTCTACATACATTCTCTTGAGTATAGCACTCGGCGTTGTAGGTTTTGCCCGGATGAAGATGAAAAAAACAGCGTAACCGGCAACCATTCTTTTCGCCTATGCGCTCAAAATAACAGCAGCAAAGCCACCGATACCTGGATACATTCGGTGGCTTTCGCGTTTTCAACGTTCAACTGAGGTCGCATCTCATGCCATCCTTTATCCTCTGGTCGCTCCTGGTTTTGGCTGTCATCTGCTATCTGGCCTATGATCTGAAAACTGCTTGGTATTATCGGAATATCACGGAAAGCGATATCGAGACGTGGCCCTTTCTCGGATGGTGGATCTGGACGAACCTGTTCAAGCTTTCATTTCTGGGAGGAACTGTCGCCATCATCGGAGTTGCCCTCTTCATGCAGGAGTACACCCTGGCGCTACCAAACATGGCGGAGTGGTGGAAGGTAGCTCCCGGCGCCGTGAGGTGGGGAGTGCTGGCCGCTCTGATCGTCTTTGCCATAATGGCCATGGATCTTTCCCTCGCGTGGTGGTCGTACCGTAATCAACAGGATTGGAGTGACGGCGAGTCAAGCTTCTTCAGGTGGCTGGTCAAAAAGAAAACTGTTGAGTTCTGCGCGCTGGTGGGGGTGGTGTGTCTCTTTTGGGGAGGTGGATGGGGAGTGCGGCACTTCAGGCTCCTGGAGGTGAATCACGAAACTTCGGGGTATTCGGAGAGCGCAAAACTGTACTACAAACAGGAAAAATACCGCGAAGCGACGCTGGAATTGCGTAACGCTATCGGGAAAAATCAGGGTGATTACGAGGCTCACCTCTGGCTGGGGCGCTCCCAGTGGCAACTGGGCAACTTTCCGGAAGCCCGCATGGCCTACCGGGAGGCGATCCGTATCCAGCCGAAACTCTATGAGGCCACTGTTGAATTGGGGCGGCTCTGTTTGGTCATGGGGGAGAAGGTGGCGGCGCTAAAAATAGCGGAGGATGCCGTGGGCCGTGACCCTCGGGTTCGGGGCCCCCACCTGTTGCTTGCCGATGTTTACTTGGCAATGAATAAGGAAGAACGCGCCCTTGGGCAGTACCGGGTGGTGGTGGGTAATGACCCTGCCGATCAGGAAACACGAAAATTGCTCATAAATCTGCTGACCCAACGCCGGGAATATGCCGAGGCCGGGCGTGAGATTGAAAGTGGCCTGAAGGGTAATCCGGAGGATACGGGACTCAAGGTGTCACTGGCTTTGATGCGCAACGGCGAGGGGCGATGGAAAGAGGCCGAGTCGATACTTACCGATGCCGCGACGCGGGAGAGTGTCTCGCCGTTGCCTCTCATTACCCTTGGCGACCTCTACATCGTCCACCAAGAGTACATGGCTGCCCTGCCCTGCTATGAGAAAGCCCTCAAACTTGCACCCCATGACGCCGTGGTGATGAACAATGTTGCTTCCCTCCACGCCGAGCATGGTTACGACATGAACAGGGCCGCTGAATTGGCCTATCAGCTTTACGCCAAAAATCCTCGGGACCCGGCAGCCGCGGATACTCTGGGATGGGTGTTTTTTAAACAGGGGAAGGTGGAGCAAGCGATGTCACTGTTGCGACTTGCCGCCACGGGGGCGCCGCAGGTTCCCGAAATCCGCTACCATTATGGGGCGGCGCTCCTGAAGGGAGGTAGCCAGGCAGAGGGAAAACGCGAATTGGCGGCGGCGTTAAAAATCTCGGGAAATTTCGACGGTAATGCTAAGGCCCGGCGGCTGTTACAGGTACGATAAAAGAAGGGCGAAGCAGATGAAGCTTGCTTCGCCCCTACAGTTTGGATCTTCCCTCCTCCCGAGTCACATGAGGTTTTAATTCTCCTCGTCTTCGGAGCCCACCAGTTCCCCAATCCGCTCCCAGATGGGGTCGAGTCCCTCGCGGGAAAGGGCGGAGAAGAGAAGGAGTTCACTTGCCGCCATTCGTATCTCGCGAGCGATCACCGCCACCTGCTTGGCCCGCTGATTCTTGGAGAGTTTGTCGCACTTGGTGACCACGACGATGGGAGGAATCCCCCGGGCCCGGAGCCATTGCAGCATCTGCAGGTCTTCGTCGGAGGGGATCCGCCGGATGTCCAGGATGAGAACCACCCCCCGCAGATTTTCCCGCCGGGAAAGGTAGCTCTCTATCATTGGCCCCCACTCTTTCTTGACCGCCAGGGGAACCTTGGCGAAGCCGTACCCCGGCAGGTCCACAAAGGTGAAGCTGTTGTTGATCCGGAAGAAATTGATGAGCTGGGTCCGTCCGGGGGTGTTGCTGGTCCTGACCAGATTCTTCCGGTTGACGAGCACATTGATGAGGGACGATTTTCCCACGTTGGAGCGCCCCGCAAAGGCGATCTCCGACAGTGTCTCTTCCGGATAATGAGCAGGCTTGGTGGCGCTCTTGATGAATTCAGTATGCTTGACGATCATGGGGAGGGAACCGGCACCGCGGGGACAACCTTATACCGCGAACCATCGCGGCAAAGGGGGGTCCCCGCAGAGAGAAGGAGAGGGGAAAGGTTCTAGTTTTCCGTGAGAAAATGCTGCTCGTACAGATCTTCCAGATCCTGAAGATGATGAGCCTCTTCGGTCAGAAGCTTGGCGAAAACCGGCGCCATGGGAGCCCCTTCGCAACCGGTTACCATCCGCCGATAAAAGTCGATGGAACCGTTCACCAGATGGATGGCGTAGGCCAGCGCATCACGGGTGGTGGACTCCGCCGATAACTGCTTCCTGGCCAGAATATAGTCAAGATTCATGGTGGGCACTTTTTCGGCCATGCTGGCGCCCTGGAGCTGCCCTTCAGTCAGCGCCGTTTCCAGCGAATGCTTGTGTTTCAGTGCGTCCAGCGCCGCATCTTTAAGTATCCGTCGCGCCGCCTTGTCCCTGACCCGCCTGATGGCGTCCAGATAGTCCCGGAACCCTTCATTTTCCATCTGAATTGCCATTTCCAACGCTGCTTCGAAGGTATAACAGACCTGGCTCTCGTCGCTCATGTGGGTATTCTCCTTACTGCTCATGCTGCCGGTTACATTTACCACAACTAGTATATTCTTTTATCATAGTGGTGCGAGAATCTCAAGAGCATACCGTGCGTTTCACCTGTCTGCGGCTCGAAAACGTGGGTAAGGACACTTTTTCGTTGACCGCTCTAACCATGGCGCATTATAGTGTTTTCGTCTTCCTCAACCTAACTAAGTGCGTTTCCGGGAAAAATCCATGAAGGTGATCGCGCTCATCCCCGCAGCCGGCATGGGGAAACGGATGCAGGCGGGAATCAACAAACAGTATCTCCGGATCGGAGGTATGCCTGTCGTGGGGCAGACCATAGCCCTGTTTCAGGCCGCCTCCTTTGTGGACGATATCTACGTTATTACTCCGGAGCAGGAGATCCCCTACTGCCGGATGGAAGTAGTGGAGCGATATGGTTTCACCAAGGTGCGGGCCATTGTCCCCGGCGGCAAGGAGCGGCAGCATTCGGTGCTGAACGGTTTGCGCGCCATTGACGGGACGGATGAGGACGCCGTTATTCTCATTCATGATGGGGTCCGCCCGTTCATAAACCGGCATATCCTGGAGCACGCCGTGGCCACGGCTCGGAAATATGACGGGGCGCTGGTGGCGGTCCCGGCAAAGGATACCGTCAAGGTGGTGGTGGACGGCATTGTCAGGGAGACCCCCAATCGGGAAACCATCTGGCTGGCTCAGACCCCCCAGGCTTTTCGTTACGGTATCATCCGCGCGGCTCACGAGATTGCCGATGCGGAAGGATTTCTGGGGACCGATGATGCCTCCCTGGTGGAGCGGATGGGGCGAGAAGTGCATATCGTCCTGGGCGACTACCGGAACATCAAGATTACCACGCCGGAAGATCTGGTCCTGGCCGAGGCGTTTCTTAAAGATTGATCCACTGAGGACACTGAGGACACTGAGAAAACCCGAGGCCTGTCCACTGAGGACACTGAGGACACTGAGAAAACCCGAGGCCTGTCCACTGAGGACACTGAGGACACTGAGAAAAGACGGTATGGACAATGATCTTCAGACTCATGCTATCATCGGAGCCGCCTTGGAAGTTCACAGGGAGCTGGGGCACGGTTTTCTTGAGGCAGTTTATTGCGAGGCTTTGTGTCTGGAATTTGTCAGTTACCTGATTCCTTATTCGAAAGAAGTTCAACTTCCTGTTTTTTATAAGAATAAGCAATTGAGTTGTTCATACCGAGCTGATTTCATCTGTTATGGTGAGATCATCGTGGAGTTAAAAGCCAGAGGAAATCTCACCAGTGTGGATCATGCTCAGCTTCTGAATTATCTCAAGGCTACCGGATGTAAGCGTGGCCTTCTGCTTAATTTTGGTAGTCCCACTCTTCAGGTTAAACGGCTCGTTTTCTGATCGGTTTTTCAGTGTACTCAGTGAAATCAGTGGATGGTTCGTTTTCTGATCGGTTTTTCAGTGTACTCAGTGTACTCAGTGAAATCAGTGGATAGAGGGGGAGTAGAATGAGAATCGGCCACGGCTATGACGTTCACTGCCTCGTGGAGGGGCGCAAGCTGATCATGGGGGGGGTGGATATCCCCTGGGAAAAGGGGCTTCTGGGGCACTCGGATGCCGATGTGCTGCTTCATGCCATTGCCGACGCCATTCTTGGCGCCTTGGCCCTGGGGGATATCGGCCGGCACTTTCCCGACACGGATCCGCGCTTCAAGGGGGCCGACAGCCTCAAGCTTTTGGCCCACGTGGGGGAGTTGGCCAGGAAAGAGGGGTATCTCCTGGGAAACCTGGACGCCACCATCGTGGCCCAGCGTCCCAAGATGGCGCCCCATGTCCAAAAGATGCGCGAAAATATCGCCGTTACCCTCGGTTGTGACGTGGGTCGGATTAACGTCAAGGCCACCACCACCGAGGAACTCGGTTTTGCCGGTCGGGGCGAAGGGATCGCCGCCCACGCCGTGGCGCTGATGAAGCGGGAAGAATAAGTACACAGAGGAATTCATGACCATGGCACCGGAAAACCATATCACCGAAACGGCAGCCGCCGGTTCAGCCAACTTTCTCCGGAATATCATTCAGGACGACTTGGCGTCAGGGAAGCATGCGTCCATCGTCACCCGTTTTCCCCCGGAGCCCAACGGCTATCTCCACATCGGTCACGCCAAGTCCATCTGTCTCAACTTTGGTCTGGCCCGGGACTTCGGCGGAGAGTGTCACCTCCGTCTGGATGACACGAACCCGGCCAGGGAAGACCAGGAGTATATTGACTCCATCAAGGGTAGCGTCCGGTGGTTGGGATTCGATTGGGGTGAACATCTCCATCACGCGTCAGACTATTTTCCGCAACTTTATCAGTGGGCCGAGGAGCTGGTCGGGAAAGGGGTCGCCTATGTGGACGACCTCACCGCCGAGGAGATGCGGGCATATCGGGGAACCCTCACGGAAGCCGGAAAGGAGAGCCCTTATCGGAACCGGAGCGTGGAGGAGAATCTGGAACTCTTCCGAAGGATGCGCGCCGGCGACTTTCCCGATGGGAGCAGGGTCCTTCGGGCCAAGATCGACATGGCTTCCCCCAACATGAACCTGCGTGACCCGGTCATGTACCGGATTGTTCATGAGCCGCATCCGCACACCGGTGACGCCTGGTGTATCTATCCCATGTACGACTATGCCCATGGGCAATCCGACTCCATTGAGGGGATCACCCACTCCATCTGCACCCTGGAGTTCGAGGATCACCGCCCTCTGTATGACTGGTTTTTGGATCAGCTTTGCGTGTATCATCCGCGACAGTATGAATTCGCCCGGCTCAACCTGACTTATACGGTCATGAGCAAGCGGAAACTCCTTCAGCTGGTCCGGGATGGTGACGTCACCGGGTGGGACGATCCGCGGATGCCTACCCTGGATGGTCTCCGGCGTAGAGGATATACGCCTGACTCCATCAGGGCTTTTTGCGAGCAGATCGGGGTGGGGCGCAATGGGAGCTGGATCGAGATGAGCGTCCTGGAGGAGTGTGTCAGGAGTGACCTGAATGTTGCGGCCCCACGGGCCATGGCGGTGCTTCGTCCCTTGAGGCTGATTGTGGAGAATTACCCCGAAGAACTGGCGGAAGAGTTCTCCGCGGCCAATCATCCCCAGCGGCCGGAATTGGGGGTGCGGAGTATTCCCTTCTGCCGGGAACTGTATATGGAGCGTGATGACTTCATGGAGGTTCCGGTGAAGGGGTTCAAGCGACTTGCCCCGGGGAGCGAGGTGCGGCTCAGGTATGCCTTCATAATCCGCTGCACCGGCGTGGAGAAAGACGAAAGCGGCGTTGTCACTGCCGTCCGTTGCAGCTACGATCGCGAGACCCTTACCGGCGGTCCGGCAGCGGACCGGAAGGTGAAGGGGGTCATCCACTGGGTCTCGGCCAGACATGGCATTCAGGCTGATGTCCGGTTGTATGACCGGCTCATCACCGTTTCCAACCCGTCGGGAGACGATTGGAAGAGTCTTCTCAATCCGGATTCCACGGAGTTTTTGACCGGCGCCGTCATGGAGCCGTCCCTGGCCGCCGCCCGGCCGGAGGAGCGGTTTCAGTTTGAGCGCCAGGGTTATTTCTGTGTGGATGGGAAGGATTCCCTCCCCGGTAAGCCTGTTTTTAATCGGACGGTAACGTTGCGGGATTCGTGGGCAAAGTAAATATACGGATAAGAAAGGTTTATCTCATGGCATTGCGTGTTTATAATACCCTCTCCGGCAAGAAAGAAGAATTTGTCCCGCTGGCGCCGGGAAAGGTCAAGATGTACGTCTGCGGAGTCACGGTCTATGACCACTGCCATATAGGCCATGCCCGGGCTAACGTGGTCTTCGACATGATCTACCGTTACCTGAAGTATGTGGGGCTCGCTGTTACCTATGTCCGGAACTATACCGATATTGATGACAAGATCATCAATCGGGCCAACCGGGACGGCATCCCGTGGCACGAGGTTTCCGAGAGATTCATCGCCGAGTTCGACAAGGATATGGCGGCGCTGGGGTTGGAGCTTCCCACCCACCAGCCCAAGGCGACGGAGCATATCCCGGAGATCATCGCCATTGTGGCTCGTCTGGTGGAAAAGGGGCACGCCTACGCCGTGGAGGGGGATGTCTATTTCCGGGTGGCGACCTTTGCCGACTACCTGAAGCTCTCCAAGCGGAATTTGGAAGAGATGCAGGCCGGCGCCAGGGTGGAGGTGGATGGACGGAAGGAAAATCCCATGGATTTCGCCCTCTGGAAGGGGGCCAAGCCGGGGGAGCCGTCCTGGGAGTCTCCCTGGGGAGCGGGGCGGCCGGGGTGGCACATCGAGTGTTCGGCAATGAGCATGAAGTTTCTTGGCGAGACCTTCGATATTCACGGCGGCGGCAAGGACCTGGTCTTCCCCCATCACGAAAACGAGATCGCCCAATCCGAGGCGGCCAATGGGCGCCCTTTTGTCAACTACTGGCTCCATAACGGTTTTGTCAATATCAACTCGGAGAAGATGAGCAAGTCGTTGGGCAACTTCTTTACCATCAAGGAGGTGCTGGAACGGTACGACGCGGAGGTGCTCCGCTTCTTCCTCCTGTCGGCCCATTATCGTTCTCCCATCGACTTCTGTGATCAGAATCTCAACGAGGCTCATGCGGGACTGGAGAGGATTTACAAGGGGCTGGCGGAGATTGATCGGGTTTGCGCGGGGAAAAGGGAGGCCGGCGGACTCTTAAGTGACGGCGGCAGGGAGCTGGAGGAAAAGGTCCGCGACATTGGATTACGGTTTCGCGAGGCCATGGACGATGATTTCAACAGCGCACTGGCCATTGCCGGGCTGTTTGATCTGACCCGTGTCGTTAACCGGGTTGCCGCCGAGGATTCGGTGGTCAGTGATCGCCTGTGCGAAATCCTGGCAACGGCGCGTCAGGCCGTTATAGACGTAGGGCGGGTTCTTGGTCTGTTCACTTCGGAACCGGCTGAATATCTGGGGCGAATCAAGTCGCGGCGGGCGGCGGAACTGGAAATCTCAACGGAAGAGATCGAGGGGTTGATCGGAGAGCGGGCGCTGGCACGGAAGTCCAAGGACTTCAAAAGGAGCGATGAGATTCGCGATCTCCTCCTTTCCCGCAACATCGCCCTGCTGGATTCTCCCCTGGGAACCACCTGGGCGGTGAAATAGCCCGAAACTCCATGGTCACCAAGAGAGCGCTACGGCGCTCTTTTTTTTGCCTGATCCGTCTTGCCTGCTTGTTCAGGCGGCTTTCCTTTGCAGCTCTTGATTAGGGGAAACAAGCTGGAGCTTGAAGAGCTCCATCGCTTCCCGCATGATGTCGGACACGCTTTTCTGTGTGGTGCAGATGAGCTCTTGCAAGGTTTCCCTCTCCTCATCGCTGATCCTCATTGAAATGACATTGTACCGCGGATTTTCACTCATTCTTCCCATGGGGATGGCTCCTTTTCTCTTTGATTTCAATGAAGGGAACAATGCCAATAGTGTGCCAACTTTAGAGGGGAGGTGAATTTATCGTCTATATGCTCTTTTTCCAAGGGGTTATTGTATACGGTATGGAGTGGTTCAGATCGATTCGTCCGGTTCCTGGGATAAAAAAACGGTGAAATGGCTGTTTACAGCCAAATCCCGCACTTTGTGCCGTCAAAAGACGGTGTTATGTTTTTTTGAATTTCAAACAAAAAACACCCTAGCGACTAGGAGGGAAAGTCAGCTAGGGCACATGAGGGTCGCCCCTCGCAAGTTCTAATTCCGACTTTAGTATATCCATGCCGCCAAAAAATCGCAAGGGTAAATAGTTAACCGGCAGTCAGTTCCGCCTCAATACTGAGTAATCCTTCCCGTGCTCCGTAGGGGAGGGAGAGGTGCGGTTTCGGAGCCTGGGGCTCTCGCGGGTTGATCCTGATGAGGGTTGCGCCGTGGCGTTTCCCCAGTCGTTCTCCCAGGTAGCGAATGGTGGGGATGGCGGTCCCGGCGCCGCACTCCACGATGGCTATTTTGCTGCCATCATGCCGAGCCAGGAACTCCTGAAGCCGCTCCTCCTGCAGGTCGGTCCGATTACTGATCCAGGAATAGTCACCGAACATGAGGATATTGGGGCGAGACGTGGCGCCGCAGTGAATACATTTGGGGATGCTGCGCGACCGCATGGTGACCGTATCCACGCTGATCTTTTCCCGATTGGGCCAGATGTTCATTCCGCAGGGGGTGAGGCATTGGAGGTGGTGGATTGAGCCGTGAACTTCGAGGATCTGCTTGTCATCGAAACCGGCTTTCTGAAACTGGCCGTCCACGTTGGAGGTCGCCACGAAGCAGTCCAGGTTGAACCGCTGGATCCACTCCCGGAGGAGGGCAAAGCCGGTGTGGGGAACCGTTTCCCGGTAGAGGTTGAGTCGGTGGCCGTAGAATCCCCAACCGAAGAGGGGGTCTTGCTGGAACTGATCCGGATTGGCCGCATCCTGGAAGGAGAGTCCCAGTCGCTGGTAGGGGGGATAGGCCTGCCAGAATCCCTGGTTACCGCGAAAGTCGGGGAGGCCCGAATCCACCCCCATTCCCGCTCCGGCGGTGATGATCAGGGCCCGGGCGTTTTTGATGGCGGCGGCCGCCGCGCTGAAGATGTTGTCCATGGAGTCTCCTGATGTTCTCTCATCGTCACCTGCCCGTTCATGAGCATGGGGAGGAGCCGGTTGCGGAGTGAGGAGAGGTGTTGGTTCTCTTCTTTTTGTATTTCGATTTTATCTGTTAAATTTGATGCGAATCACCAAATTGTAACCCATACCGATCAAGCTCTTTTGATTCAAAGCGCATCTTACCGAGATTCGCAAGATCGAATGATCCCCATCGTACATTGATGTTCGCAAGATAAGGTTGAAGCTCACCCTTGTTTTTGTTCTTATCCGACATTTTCCCGAGACACATTTCGGAAATAGCACCAAGTTTTTTCGTTTTCCAGTTGTGCATGTTTTAACCCCGCCAACTGCTTCTTGATCTCCTTTTCCAACTCCCCGGACTCCACGAGCAACTGCTCCGGATTTTTGCCGTATGCCGCCATTTTCGCGGCAAATTCCGTCGGTGTGATATCGGTGTACTCGATCTTCACGTCAAAATACTGCCCGGCGCTGAGGGAGTAATTCTATCCTTGATGAGATATTCGAAGATGGTGGAGAAAAAATCGAACTTCTGGTGGAAGATTCTCTCGAAGCTGAAATTCATCAGTTGATTGATGACGGCGCGGCAGAAATCGTCCCGCCGGGAGCTGTCGGTGATGTAGTTGGAAAGCTCGTCGAAGAGGGTGGTCTTGGCGCCGGTGCCGGTCTTCACGGAAAAGATGTCGTTTTTGAAGATGGCGATGTCACGCAGGGTGTCGTCAAAGAGTTTGGCGAACTCCCCTTCGTTCCGCCGGTTATGCCGCCGGGAGATAAAATGCTCCCGCTTCAGGTTGTCGAAGTCCATGAGCTTCACCCCGAAACGGGCGGTGAGCATCCGGTAAAATGCCTCACCCAGTTCCTCATTCTCCAGGGCCAGGGAGATATCTACCAACACTCTCTTGACGTCTCCTTCTTCCATGTCCGGGTTGATCCGCCGGATGCTCTCGGCAAAGATCCCGGTGAAAATGTTCGTGCTTTCATGGCGGTCGGCTCCGGACAGGGGTAGGTAGACGTAGCCCAGACGACATAAGTGGAGTATAGCGGGGATTTTCACCCGGCTGTTTTCGTTGAAGCTCATACCGTATGCCTGCCCATGACGCCGTTCCTCCCGTATTCATGAAAGAGAAAACAGCGTATCAGGAACACCGCGCATGAGCAATCGGCATTTGCGGGACAATGTACCATTGGCAATGGACAATGGATAATTGATAATTGACAATGGTTGCGGAAGAGCCCCTGGAGCGCTGCATCCTGTCCCTTGCTTGTCATCCCAAGCGACTTGTGCTGAGCGTAGTCGAAGCAAGGATCAGCTGGTCAGACAAAAAGCAGATGCGCTGTCGCTCAAAAATGACAACTAGAGTTGCGCCTCGGCTCTGCTTCCTTCAGTCAAGCCGCCACCCGCTTGCAACGTATTTTTAAAATAAAAACATAGTTGTTGATTTAATTAATATTGCGATGTAATGTGCTGCAAGTTTCTCTCCCTGAACCCTTGCGCACCATACTCTTTCACCCGCGAAATCATGCATCGAACTGTTGTGACATGGTTTTCACTCCCCATGGAGCTAACGTGAACAAAATCCCCTTCATCAATGACGCTGAAGACGGTGGCCTTTCCCCCGTGGGGGCGCCGACCGCGCCGCCGGGGCGTTGGACCTGGGAGAGCCGGCTCGTGGTGGTGGCGGGGCTACTGATTACCGCCGCCACGGCGTGGCAGACGAAAACAGACCTGGAAAGGATCGCCGCACTGGAATTCACCTCCCGCTGCGACGTCATGCAAGCCCGAATTGTTGAAAGGCTGAATGATTATGGTCTCCTTCTGAGGGGATGCGCCGGATTATTCAACGCTTCGGAGAACGTAACGCGGGATGAGTGGCGTCGGTATGTCGACTCCCTGAAGATTGAACAACAGCTCCCGGGCATTCAGGGGGTTGGTTTCGCGCTGCTGATCCCCCGCGAGGGAGTCGCCCGGCACGTCCGGGAACTCCGGCGTGAAGGGTTTCCCGAATATGCGGTTAAACCGCCCGGCCATCGCGAGCTCTACTCTTCCATCATCTATCTTGAACCGTTTTCAGGCAGAAACCTGCGGGCCTTCGGCTACGACATGTTTTCGGAGCCGGTGCGCCGACTGGCCATGGAACAGGCGCGGGATACGGGAACCGCCGCACTCTCCGGCAAGGTTACCCTGGTTCAGGAAGCAGCCGTCCGGATTCAGTCCGGTGTCCTCATGTATCTCCCGGTCTACCGTAAAAACTTCCCCCTTGAAACGGTAGCCCAGCGCCGCGCCGCGCTCCTGGGGTGGGTCTACAGCCCCTATCGGATGAGCGATCTCATGGAGGGGATACTTGGTCGCGACAAGGGGGGGAAAGAGCAGCAGCCTCACCTTCAGCTCTTCGATGGGGCGAGCCCCTCGCTCCAAAGCCTGCTGTACGAAACACTCTCCCCTCCGGAGAAGAGTCTTGCGCGCAAAGAGCTCTCCACTCGGCGGATTCAGACCATTGGCCGGCTCTGGACGCTTCGCTTTAACCGAAACGGCGGCGGATTTTTTACCACGGCGTATCTCAGCGTATGGCTCACCCTGGCCGGCGGCGCCGCGATGACCTTCCTGCTGCTTGTCCTGCTCCGCGCCCTGAACGGTCGCACCCAGGCGCAGCGCAGGACGGAAAAGCTGTTGGTGGAGCTGAAGGCAAGTGAACGGTTCGCCGTCACTATCATCGATTCACTCCCCACGAGCATTGCCGTGCTTGACGCGGAGGGGCTCATTGTCGCGGTTAACGAATCCTGGCGGAATTTGGCGGTTGCGAGCAACGGCGGCTCCGGCGCCGTAACCAGCGATCTGGGCGCGCAGTACCAGGAGGCGCTCCGGAGCAGCGGAGATGAAGAAGAGTGGCGCGGTGCGGCGGGGATAGGCATGGTTTTGCAGGGGGAACGAGACGGTTTCGCCATGGAGTATCATCGTCCCTCTCCGGTTGATCCGCGCTGGTATGTCATGCGGGTCGTGAAATTGAAAGGCTCCGGACGGGGTGTCGTCGTTACCCATGCCGACATAACCATCCGGAAGCTGAACGAGGAACTGCTCCGGCAGAGCGAGCATGACTTCAGGTCCGTTCTCGATGGGGTGCCGGCCTTGATCGGCTGTTGGGACAAAAACCTTCGCTGCCGATTCGCCAATCACGCCTACCGGGACTGGTTCGGCGTAAACCCGTTGACGGCCGTGGGGAAGCATATCCGCGAGGTGGTTGGGCAAGAGAACTACCTGCTTATTCTCCCGTATCTGGAATCCGCCTTGCGGGGTGAGCCGCAAGAGTTTGAGCAGGCCTACTCCATTGCCGATGGTGACGGAATTCGACACTCTCAAGTGAGATACCTTCCCTATTTCCAGGAGGGGGAGGTCATGGGGTTCCATGTGGTGGCCACCGACGTCAACCGGCTCAAAAAATCCGAACTGGCGGCCGAGGCGGCCAGTCAAGCCAAGAGTGATTTCATGGCCAATATGAGCCATGAGCTCCGAACCCCCATGAACGCCATCATCGGCCTGGGGTATCTGGCGCTTCTCACCGACCTGGCGCCCAAACAGCGGGATTACCTGGAGAAGATCTCCGCTTCGGCGCAAGTTCTGATGAGACTGTTGAACGACCTGCTGGATTTCTCCAAGATCGAGGCAGGAAAACTGGAGCTGGAAGCGGCCCCCTTTGCGTTCCGTTCCCTTCTGGAGGGTCTGCATTCCATGGCGGCAGTGGAGGCCTCCGCCAAGGGGGTGCAACTCCGTACCGGCGTCCACCCCGATACACCCGACTACCTGGTGGGCGATTCTCACCGTCTGGGGCGGATTATTCTCAACCTGCTGAGTAACGGAGTCAAGTTCACTGCCGCGGGGGAGGTGGAGCTCTCCGTTCGCCCGCTGACAGCCGAGCCGGATGGAGTGCTGCTGGAATTCTCGGTGCGAGACACCGGGATCGGCATGACCCCGGAGCAGATGGAGCAGATTTTTTCTCCCTTCACCCAGGGAGACGGCTCCACCACCCGTAACTTCGGCGGCGCCGGGCTGGGGCTCAGTATCTGTCGTCAGTTGACGGCGCTCATGGGAGGGGAGATCGGGGTAACCAGCCAGCCGGGGGTGGGGAGCAGCTTTACCTGTACCATCCCCTTCCTCCGGGGGACGGCCCCGCCGGTCATATCCCCTTTGGCGGCGACGATCTCCCTGCCGGACTCCCTCCCCGACGGCGACGGAACCAGGGGAGAGAGTGATATCCCCGCCGACGCCATGAAGACGTTGCTCCGAAAACTCATTCCCTTGGCGCGGCAGCATAACCTGGCGGCTCTGAAGGTCAGTGAACAGCTCTCCCGGCTGCTGGCGGAAACAGCCTTGGCCCAGCAAGCCGGGATCCTTGCCGACAGTTTCGCTCGGATGGAGTTCGCCACGGCGGCTCTGCTGCTGGAAGAGTTCACCCGACAGTGGGATAGATAATAAGGGCTACCATGATTAGATAGACTCTTTACTTGTAGTCTGCTACACCGTCCCATGGACAATTGATTATGTTGAATTAGTTTTAGAAAATATAAAATAACCAAGTTGTGTCTGTCCTTCTCCGAACAAAAGGGCTAAGGTGATTCGTAAGTTGATTTGCGACAAAAAACATACCAATCGTCTGTCATCCTGAGCAACGCGAAGGATCTGCTTTTTAAACAGAAGCATATTCTTCGCTATCGCTCAGAATGACATCTTTTGGAATTATTAGGGTATCGTCTTTGTCGCGAATCTCCTCAGGTGATTGGCGACAAAGAATGTACCCTATAAAGTCACCAATGGTTCAATCAAAATGTCCCATTTGGGCAAGAGTGGGTTACGTATCAAGCGTTTTTCAATAGCTCTCATGGCTGCTTTTGTCAATGTGATGCCTTTCTTAGGTGATTCGCAACAAAGAACATACCCGACAGAAACCCGTTCACCCTTCGACAAGCTCAGGGCGAACGGATTCAGGTTTAATAACCGCCTTATTTTCCGTTCGTGGTGAGCCTGTCGAACCATGAA
The DNA here is from genome assembly GCA_903929485.1 of uncultured Desulfuromonadales bacterium. Classification (GTDB taxonomy): domain Bacteria; phylum Desulfobacterota; class Desulfuromonadia; order Geobacterales; family CAIOGM01; genus CAIOGM01. The sequence goes on along the minus strand of CAIYUY010000021.1, from coordinate 31 downwards.
CGGAAAATCGATACCGAACATGTTATACGGT
>CAIYUY010000020.1 GCA_903929485.1 uncultured Desulfuromonadales bacterium | reverse complement strand
GGCGGATCAAACAAAAACAAGCTTTTGGTTTAAACCAAAAAAAGATTGATCCGCCTTGATCCGTCCAGATCCGTGTCATCCGTGTGAAAATTCTTTTTTGAAACAAAGAACAGAGGAAGAGGAGTTAACCGACTACCCCTTTTGTTTGAATATAAAATGGTACTCACTCTTCGGCAGGGCATTCCACGCCATACTCCCGGCAGATCGTCGTGAAGGCGCTGTCCACCGGAGCGACGGCGCGGATGTTGCGACCTTCAGCCGCCTTAAACGTCATGGAACGGCAATGGAGCATCATTCGCGGCGCCGGGGCGCCGCCGTAACTGCTGTCCCCCACCACCGGGAAGCCGGAGTACGCCAGGTGGACCCGGAGCTGATGGGTCCGGCCGGTGTGGGGAGTCGCCTCAACCAGGGCCGCCCCTTTTCCTGTCGCCAGAACCCGGAAGCCGCTGCGAGCTTCCCTCCCCGGGGTGGCGACGCCGTACCGGGCGGACCCCACCTTGGCGATGGGTGCGTCCACCTCCCACAGTTCCGTCCCGGGAATTCCCCGAACCAGGGCCCAGTAACGCTTCTCCACCGTCCCCTCCTTGAGGAGCGCCGACAGGTGAGCCGCCGGCTGCCGGCTGGTGGGAAATACCATGACCCCCGAGGTCCCCCGGTCCAGGCGGTGGACGACCCGCACCGGTTCGCTGTTCCCCCGCTCCTTGAAGGCCACCCCCACCATATACTCCAGGGTCCCCTTGAGCTGGTAGGGGGTCCGCTGACAGTTCAGTCCCGCTTCCTTGCTCACGGCCAGATACTCCCGGTCGTCCACCAGGATCTCGTCGGGGCGCAACTCCCGCTCCACGCACCGTTCCGGCTCCATGACCCCCAGGATGAGCTCCTCCCCCGCCTTCAGGGTTCGGGAGGCCACCCGAACCATGCTCCCCCCCACGACACATCCTCCCCAATCGATGATCTTCCTTATGCGGGTTTTGGAGAGTTCCGGGAAGAGAAGCCGCGCCCCCTCGTCCAGACGAAGCCCCGAACTCCCGGCCGTGACAATCCCTTTGAGGATCATGGCATTCTCCGGCTTGCCCTGAAGAGGGCCGCCACGGTTTTGCTGTCGGAGATTTCTCCGCTCTCGGCCAGGTAAAGAGCCTGGGCAAAAGGGAGGCGGATGGTCTCGATATCTTCGTAAGGCTCCTGTTCCGACTCCCCCTGGGTCAGGCAGGTAGCCAGGTAAAGGTAGATCCGCTCGTCACAGATGCCGGGGGTAGGGTAGATGAATCCCAGGGAGTGGAACTGTCCGGCGGAGAGTCCGGTCTCTTCCCGTAGTTCCCGTCGGCCGCACGCCTCCGGTTCCTCTTCCGGCGAGAGACGTCCCGCCGGAAGTTCCAGGAGAAACTCTCCCACCGCCGGTCGGAGTTGGCGGATGAGGGTGACCGTGCCGTCGTCATGGAACGGCAGGACGGCGACCCCTCCAGGGTGGAGGATAATCTGGTAGGGATGCCACCCCTTCTCGCCGATCTTCACTTCCATCTGTTCGATATCCACCACCAGACCCCGGAAGAGGATGTCGTTGTACCTTGTTTCCATGGGTTGCTCCTTTAAAACTGAAAACGGCTCGTTACCACGAACTACACGAAAGAACACGAAGAAGAGCAAACAGTGCGTGGCTCAAAAATGACAAATTGGATGGCTTCGCGATTTCTCCCACAAGTAGTCATTGCGAGGAACGAAGTGACGAAGCAATCTGCCTTTATTTCAGCAAGTTGCCAGGTTAGAGATTGCTTCGCTTCGCTCGCAATGACAGATTTTGCGGGTGCACCATTCTTGGTTTCTTTGCGAACTCCGCGAGATCTCACGCCGTTTTGGGGCTACCGGTCACGCAGACGCAGAGTTCCCCGTTTTACTGGTAGTGACAGCCAATGCAGGGAGATGCCGGCTGTTGACCAAGGCTTTTCACCACTCCTTTGTCTCCCCGTGAAAACGCTACTCCCTCAGGAACGGAGTTATCCTCCAGGGTGTATCTCCCCCCAGCCATCGTGATCCGGCTATGGAAGGGGGCGCAGAGGAGGTTCAGCCGGGTAATCACCTCATCCCCCCGTTTCCCTGTAAGAACCGTCGGCCGGAACCGGACCTCGCTGTTCATGACGTTGATGGGGATGATCTCCACCGTCTGCTTTGCGCCATCCAGGGTGATCCGGGCGATCATGCTCCGGTCTGCGGCGCGGCTCATGCTGCCGAAGACGAAATTTCCCAGGGAGTAGATGATGCTCTTTCCTCTGTACTGCTCGATCCCCTGAATGACATGGGGGTGGTGCCCCAGGATCAGATCGGCCCCGGCATCGATGGCGGCGTGGGCCGTCAGTCGCTGGTACGGTTTGGGAAACCGGGCCAACTCCTCACCCCAGTGGAAGGAGACCACCACGTACTCCGCGCTCTGCCTGACCCGGGTAATATCCTGGGAGATCCGCCCGGCAACCCCCTGAGCGGTGCCGGGGCGGCCGACGCCGGCATAGAACTCCTCCGGGTAGGTGAGGGAATAGGCAAGAAACGCCACCCGTCTCCCCCTTACCGTGAGGATCGCTTCGCGTCGGGCCTGGGTCAGGTCGGTTCCGGCCCCGGCATGGAAAATTTTAGCACCGTCCAGTGCGGTCAGGGTATCGGCCACCCCTTCCCCTCCGAAATCCATGGCATGATTGTTGGCCAGGGTCAGCACCGAAAATCCGGCTCGTTTCAGCGCCTCCGCCGCTTCCGGGGGGGCGCGAAACCGGAACTTTTTTCCCTGGAACTCAGTCCCCCTCCGGGTGAGGGGGGCCTCCAGGTTCCCCACCAGGATGTCACCCTTCCGGAGTTCCGGGGCCGTGCCGGAAAAAGGGTAGTCCAAACCCTTGGTGATGAAAGTACGGGCGACCTCTCCCGCCGGCATGATGTCCCCCACCGCGGTGATCACGATTCCGTCACCACGGGCTCCGGAGGGGGCGCCGAAGAGAAGGAGGAGCCCGCAAAGAAGCAACCTGATTGGGGCGTTCATGGCAAACCTGTTCGAAAGTATTTGACTTGACGAGGCCAGCGGTGATAGGAATACTGCCTTGCCACTAAAAAGTAAAGGGTTTTGCCATGCTTGATATACGATATCTCCGCGAAAATCTGGAAGAAGCCGAAACCCGCATCAAGAGCCGGGGGGAGGGGTGCAGCCTTGCCGGTTTCCGTGAATTGGACGACCGGAAACGAAAACTTCTCTACGCCAATGAGGCTCTCAAGGCGGAGAAGAACAGGTTTTCTGAAGAGATTGCGAAAGTAAAAGATAAATCCTCGGTTCGTCGGCAGATAGAGGATATGCGCGCAACATCGCAGACCATCAAGCAGCAGGACGAGGAGCTGAAGCAGCTTGACGAGGAACTTCGGATGTTTCTTCTCACCGTCCCCAACCTCCCCAGTCCCTCCACCCCTCTGGGACGCTCGGAAGCGGACAATGTGGAGGTGAGGCGGTGGGGGACGCCACCAACCATGGATTTCAAGGCGAAACCTCATTGGGAGGTTGGCGAGGCGCTCCGCATCCTGGATTTCGAGACCGGGGCTAAGCTCACCGGCGCCCGTTTTACTCTCTATCGCGGGGCCGGCGCCCGGCTGGAGCGGGCTCTCATCAACTTCATGCTGGATCTCCATACGGGGGAGCATGGGTATCTGGAGATGCTCCCCCCCTTCATGGTCAATCGGGAATCCATGACCGGCACCGGTCAGCTCCCCAAGTTCGAGGATGACCTGTTCAAGATGGAGGGGCTGGATTACTATCTGATTCCCACCGCCGAGGTTCCGGTGACCAATATCCACCGGGACGAGATCCTCAAGGGGACGGAACTTCCCATCCGGTATGCCGCCTACACCCCCTGTTTCCGGAAAGAGGCCGGCTCCTACGGCAAGGATACCAGGGGGCTGATCCGACAGCATCAGTTCAACAAGGTGGAGCTGGTCGCCTTCACCAAGCCGGATGATTCCCACGCCGAGCTGGAGCGGCTTCTGGGGAATGCGGAGAAGGTGCTGCAACTTCTGGGGATCCACTATCGAGTCATGGCCCTCTGCTCCGGCGACATCGGTTTCTCGGCGGCCAAGACCTACGATATCGAGGTTTGGCTCCCCGGCCAGGATACGTTCAGGGAGATCTCTTCATGTAGTAATTTCGAGGATTTTCAGGCGCGGCGGGCCGCCATCCGTTTTCGTGACGGGGAGAAGGGGAAGCCGGAGTTCGTCCATACCATCAACGGCTCCGGGCTGGCAGTGGGGAGGACGGTGGTGGCGATCCTGGAGAACTACCAGCAGGAGGACGGTTCCGTCCTGATTCCTGAAGCCCTCCGCCCCCATATGGGGGGGATGGAGCGGATTAGCTTGCCGTAGGGGCGACGCATGCGTCGCCCCCGCAAATCCGGCGACGCAAATCCGGCGACGCAAATCCGGCGACGCAAATCCGGCGACGCAAGCGTCGCCCCCGCAATCCGGCGACGCAAGCGTCGCCCCCGCAATCCGGCGACGCAAATCCGGCGACGCAAGCGTCGCCCCCGCAATCCGGCGACGCAAATTCGGCGACGCATTTAATGGGGCGACGCATTTAATAGGGCGACGCATTTAAATAGGGCGACGCATGCGTCGCCCCTACGATTCACCATTCACCTTCTTTTGACCTGTGTCATGTATCAACTCCCCGTTTCAGTCTAGAGTGGTTCCCATGGACGACCTGAACCCGCGCCGACAGAAGGAGCTGCGGCTCCTGATCCACTTCGTCGATCTCTTTTGCCGGTCGCGGCACGGTGGGTTGCGGAACGAGCCCCTGGCGCCGGGGCTGACCCGAAAGCCGCAGCTGCTCTGCCCGGAGTGCGCCGATCTGGTGGACTATGCCGCCAAGCGGCTTCGGCACTGCCGACTGGAGCCGAAGCCGTCGTGCAAGAACTGTCGGATTCACTGCTACCGCCCCGATTACCGGCGGAAGGTTCGTGATGTCATGGCCTGGTCCGGAAAGCGGTTGATTCTCAGGGGGCGTCTCGATCTGATCCTTCATTATTTTTTCTGAAACTTTTTGTCGCTAACAGGGGAAAGACAATACTTTCCCACAAAAAAGGACCTTTCCCATGATCAGAAATATCGTCCGGATAGACCAGGATAAATGTAACGGCTGCGGACTCTGTGTCCCCTCCTGCGCCGAAGGGGCCATCACCATTGTCAACGGCAAGGCGATACTCGCCGCCGACAACCTTTGTGACGGTCTGGGGGCCTGCCTCGGCGACTGTCCCCAGGGCGCCATCACCATCATCCAGCGGGATTCGGCGGAGTTCGATGAAGCAGCCGTTGAAGATCACCTGAAGAAGATTGGCCGGGCTCCCGCGCCTCCGCATGCCGCTCCGGTTCCCGCTCCTGCTGCTTCTCCTCCGTCCCACGGCGGCTGCCCCGGTTCCCGGGCCATGACCTTTGCCCCGGTAGCTTCTCCCGCGCCTTCCACGCCTGGCGGGGCCGAGCCCCGTCCCAGCCGGCTCCGGCAGTGGCCGGTGCAGCTCAACCTTGTCTCCACCACGGCGCCGTACTTCCAGGATGCGGATCTCCTGATTGTCGCCGACTGTGTCCCCTTCGCCTGCGGTGATTTTCACCGGGATTTCCTGGCAGGGAAGGCGCTGGTGATCGGCTGCCCCAAGTTGGACGATAACCGGTTTTACCAGGAAAAACTCACCGAACTGTTTCGCCTTTCCAGTGTCAGGAGCATCACCGTTCTCCGGATGGAGGTTCCCTGCTGCGGTGGCATTGTCGTCGTCGCCAGACAGGCCCTTGCCGACTCGGGGAAGGATATCCCTTTCACGGAAGTAACCATCGGCCTGGACGGGAGCGTTAAGAAATAGTTCAAGGTTCAGAATTCTGCGTTCTACGTTCCAGGTTCTATGTTGGAAACCTGGAACGTAGAACTGCCGTTAACGGAGAACAAATTTTTCCGCCCGCGGAAAAATTTCCAACAAGACTGTTTTTATCCTGTTGACATTTCCTGCCGGTAATGGTAATTAAATCTCCACTTAAAGCAACCAATTCGAGCATAGACAAAGGAGAGAGATTCCCATGTGCCTGACTACCCTGGTAACCAAGGAAGCCCCCGATTTTACCGCCAATGCCGTTCTCGCCGACAACTCTTTTGCCGAGCTGACGCTGTCCGGCTATCGCGGCAAGTATGTCGTCCTTTTCTTTTATCCCCTTGACTTTACTTTCGTCTGCCCGTCGGAGATCATCGCCTTCAACAAGCGTCTGTCCGACTTCAAAGCCAAGAACTGCGAAGTCATCGGCATCTCCGTGGACTCCAGGTTCACCCACCTGGCATGGAAGAAGACTCCGGTTGAAGATGGCGGCATCGGCGCGATTCAGTACCCGCTGGTGGAAGACCTGACCAAGAGCATCGCCCGCTCCTACGGCATCCTTCTGAACGACGCCGTGGCACTGCGCGGCCTCTTCCTCATCGATCCCAAAGGGGTCGTGCGCCACTCCGTAATCAATGATCTCCCCTTGGGCCGGAACGTGGAAGAAGCACTCCGGATGGTTGACGCCCTCCAGTTTGCCGATACTCATGGTGAAGTCTGCCCCGCCAACTGGAAGCAGGGTGAGGACGCCATGAAGCCCAATGCCGAAGGGGTTGCCGCTTATCTGGCCAAGCACGGCAAATAACTACTCCCTGGAGAGCTGAACCGAAAAAGCGCAGAGTTTTTTGACTCTGCGCTTTTTTTTCGTCATAATGAGCAGCTTCACCGCTCTGGCTTGCCAGTGGGCGGCAAGTGTGTTACAAAGATTCTGATAATTTATCCCGAGCATGTCCGGCAGGGATGGGACTAGCGCCAAACTGCCGAGGCGAAGAGCGCCGGTGGGGAGAAAAAGGAGTAGGAAATGTCCCGCGGATTTCAAAAATTTGGTTCTGTTCTTTCCCTGGGGCTCCTTGTTCTGCTGCTGGCATCCGGCTCGGCGTGGGCGGATGCGTACCGCAGCGTGGACGATGCCTCAGCCGAGGAGGTCGTCTCCGGCATGTCGGAAAAGGCGGTCCGTGGCCTCGTTAATGTCGCCACCGGCTGGCTTGAATTGCCGCGACAGATTCATTCCACCTATCACGATCATGGCCCTCTGCAGGGATGTCTCGTGGGTCCGTTCAAGGGGGTCGGGATGATGGCGGTTCGGACCTTCTCCGGGGCGCTGGAGTTCGCCACGTTCTATCTTGCCTTCCCCGGATTTTATGACCCGTATCTGGAACCGCGCTACGTCTGGGACGATCTGGAGAAGTAACCCGGTACCCGTCGCACCTTTTCGGTTCGCGACGGAGACAATTAATCCCGGCGGTGGACGATAAAAACCGCGCCTCTGAAGGTGCGGTTTTTTGTATTACGGAGGAAGACATGACGAACCATCTTCTGGCTGTGGAAAAACCGGCTCGCTATACCGGCGGAGAAACCGGCGCCATCGCCTCGGGCAAGGGAGAAGTCGGCTTCGCCCTGGCTTTTCCCGATGTCTACGAGGTAGGGATGAGCCATCTGGGGCTTCAGGTCCTTTATGGCGTGCTCAAACAGCACGATTGGCTGGCGCCGGAACGGGTTTACGCCCCATGGCCCGACCGGGAGGAGCAACTTCGCCGGGATCACCTCCCACTTACTACCTTGGAGAGCGGCCGGAGCTTGTCCGAACTGGATATTGTCGGCTTTACCCTCCAGTACGAGCTCTCCTATACCAATATCCTCACCATGCTGGAACTGGGGGGGATTCCGCTTCTCGCCGCCGAGCGTGAGGGCTGTTTCCCGCTGATCATCGGAGGGGGCCCCTGCGCCTATAATCCTGAACCGTTGGCGGATTTCTTCGACCTTTTTCTTTTGGGGGACGGAGAGGAAGCGATTCTGGAGATCGCGGCGGCGGTCCGGGAGGCCGGGAAGGGGGGAATCTCCAAACGTGAACTGCTGGAGCTTTTGGCCGCCATTGAAGGGGTCTACGTTCCGTCCCTGTTCCATATCCGGTATGACGACGACGGTCGGGTAGCGGAGATCGCTCCGCTTCTTCCCTGGTATGGAGGGGTGAAGCGCCGGTTTGTGGCGGATCTGGAGGAAATTCCCTATCCCGTTACGCCGGTGGTTCCGCTCATGAAGACGATTCATGATCGGGTCAGCATGGAGATCGCCCGGGGGTGCACCCGGGGGTGCCGCTTCTGCCAAGCGGGTTACATCTACCGTCCGGTGCGGGAACGGAGTCCCGAGAAGCTTCTGGAGCTCATCGAACGGACTCTGCGCAACACCGGGTACGAGGAAATATCGCTTCTTTCTCTCTCCACGGGGGATTACGGCTGCATCCTGCCGCTCCTCACCGAGCTGATGCGTCGCTATGCCAAGGAGCGGGTCGCCGTCTCCTTTCCCTCTCTCCGTGTGGGGAGCCTTTCTCGGGAGATGGTGGAAGAGATCCGGAAGGTCCGTAAAACCGGTTTCACCCTGGCCCCCGAGGCGGGGAGCGAGCGGCTGCGACGGGTCATCAACAAGGGAATCACCGAAGAGGATCTGCTTAAGAGCGCCGGGGAGATCTATGGCGCCGGGTGGCGGCTCATCAAACTTTATTTCATGATCGGGCTTCCCGGTGAAACCATGGCGGATGTGGCGGCCATGGCCGACCTTTCCCGCAAGGTGAAATATGAGGGAAAGCGGAGTGGTAATGGCGGGGAGGTTAACGTTTCCGTGGGAACTTTTGTCCCCAAGGCGCACACCCCGTTTCAGTGGGAACCCCAGATCAGCACCCAGGAGATCAAGGAGAAGCAGTGGTTTCTGCGCGACGATCTGAAGCGTAAAAAACTCCGGTTTAAATGGCAGGACGCGCGTCTGACTTTTCTGGAGGGGATCTTTGCCCGTGGAGACCGTCGTCTGGGGGCGCTGCTGATGAAGGCGCAGGAGCTGGGATGCCGCTTCGACGGCTGGGGCGAGCGGCTCGCTTGGCAATGCTGGGAGGAGGCGTTTCGGGTCACGGGGATAGATCCTCTTTTCTATCACCGCCGGCGTGAACCGGATGAGCTTCTCCCCTGGAACCACCTGGATTGCGGCGTTACCAGTGAGTATCTCCTGAAAGAGCGGGAACGCGCCTTTGCCGAAACCGCCACGGAAGATTGTCGCCATGGGGTCTGCTCGGGGTGCGGTGTTTGCGACTTCGACACGATTCGGATGAGGCTCGTGGAGACCGACAGGGTGCAAAATGCCCTGGCCCCTTTCTCCCTTAAGGAGGAGAGCACCGTCGCCCAGGGAGATGAAGCGGTGGAGCGGGTCCGGTTCCGGTTCACCAAAACCGGCGTCATGCGGTTTTTGAGTCACCTGGAGCTTCTCAATATCTTCATTCGCGCCGCTCGGAGAGCCGGTCTCCCCGTGCGGCATTCCCAGGGGTTTCATCCCCATCCCAAGTTCTCCTTCGCCTCGGCCCTCTCCGTGGGGGTCGAATCGTTGGCCGAGTATGCGGATCTGGAGCTGAATGCTCCCTGTGATCCGGAGCGCGTCCTGGATGGGTTCAACGGCGTGCTTCCCCAGGGGATAAAAATTCTCGAAGCCCGTAGGATCCCGTGGAAAAGTCCGTCGCTCTCTGTTATCATCAGCGCGGCGCGCTATCGGGTGGAGCTTCCTCCCGACCTGGGGATCGACCTTCAGGAACAGGTGGCGCGGTTTTTGGCTCTGGAATCCTTCCCGTATACGCGGGACGCCAAGGGAAAGAACATGACCTTGGACCTGCGGCGGGAACTGTTGCGACTGACGGTTGACGGCGCGGCCCTGGAACTGGTCACTCGGCGAGGAAAACCGCGGGAATATCTGGAGGCGATCACCGGTCTTCATCGGGAGGCGCTTCGGGAAGCCCGCACCATGAAGCTGGATGTTATCTTTGTGGAGGGCGCCGAACAAAACCTCTGAGGATAAAAACAAAAAAACCTCTTTACCGCAAAGACGCAAAGGACGCAAAGTAACCTCAAGGAAGGATTTAAACAGCTTTGGGGTAAACCCTGACGGCTTCAGCTCCTGTTGTTTTATTAGGTTTTCTTCGCGTACTTTGCGTCTTTGCGGTTCAATGATTCCGTTTTATTTTTTTAGTTTTGTTGTCACTTGAACTTATATCGAGGTTGCATTTATGGGAAGTGAGCTGGTTATTAATACCACCTCCCACGAGACCCGCATCGCGCTCATTGAGAACGGCACCATTACCGAACTCTACATCGAGCGGAGCAAAATCAAGGGGATCGTGGGAAACATCTACAAGGGGCGGGTCATCAGGGTTCTGCCGGGGATGCAGGCGGCTTTTGTGGATATCGGCATGGAGAAGGCTGCGTTTTTGTATGTGGCCGATGTGTTTGACGCCATCGAGGAGTACGAGACCTTTCTTGATGCCGGCGAGAAGAAGGAAGAGCCGGGGGAAGGACGGGAGTATCACCCGGTGATGCATCCCATCGAAGAACTTCTTCAGGAAGGTCAGGAGTTGCTCGTGCAGGTCTCCAAGGAGCCCATCGGCACCAAGGGGGCGAGGATCACCTCGCATATATCCCTTCCCGGACGGCATCTCGTCTACATGCCCACCGTGGATCATGTGGGGATATCTCGCCGCATCGAGGATGAGGAGGAGCGGGAGCGGTTGAAGGAGATCGTGGAGCGGATCAAGCCTGGCGGGAGCGGTTTTATCGTTCGGACTGTCTCCGAAGGGAAGAGCGAGGAGGATCTGGCCTCGGACCTCCGCTATCTGACCAAGCTTTGGAGCGAGATCATGGGGCGCAAGGAGAGCGCCGGCGTTCCGTCCCTGGTTCATTCCGATCTGGATGTGACCCAAAAGGTGGTGCGTGACATTCTCACGGATCGAGTCGACCGGATCATGGTGGACGCCAAGCCGGAGCACGACAAGATCGTTCAGTTCATCACCACCTTCATGCCCAAGATGAAGTACAGCATCGAGCTCTACGAAGAGGATGAGCCGATCTTCGACCATTATGGACTGGAGGTGGACATCAGCCGGGCGCTGGGGCGCAAGGTCTGGCTCAAGAGTGGCGGCTATATCATCGTGGAGCAGACCGAGGCCCTCACCGCCATCGACGTGAACACCGGCCGGTTCGTGGGGAAACATAACCTGGAAGACACCATCCTCAAAACCAACCTGGAGGCGGTGAAGGAGATTGCCTACCAGTTGCGGCTCCGGAACATGGGCGGGATCATTATCATCGATTTCATCGACATGGAGAAGGAAGCCAACCGGGAGAAGGTCTTCACGGCGCTGGAGGAGGCGCTGAAGGCGGACAAGTCCAAGACCAACATCCTGAAAATATCTGAGTTGGGGTTGGTGGAGATGACCAGGAAAAGGGTTCGGGAGAGTCTCGGCCGGTTGCTCTGCGAGCCCTGCCCCTACTGTGAAGGGAGGGGGTACGTGAAGTCAAAGCTCACTCTCTGCCACGAGCTGTTCCGTGAGTTGCGCCGGGAGATGCTGGATATTCGGGGTTCCAAGCTGATGCTGACGGTTCATCCCCAGGTGGCGGACCTTCTCTACGATGAAGAGCGGAAAGGTCTGGAAGAGTTGGAAAAGCGGTTCAAGAAGAGCATCACCATCCGCGCCAAACCCGGCTTTCATCAGGAGCAGTTCGAGATCAACGTAACGTAATTCGGGAAATGTGTTCTTTCTTGCCCTCTCGCCTTATATGGGGTACGAGGGGAGCTTATGGGGTGCATTCAGAGGCGCGCTCAAGGCACTTGCCGGATAGAGTGTCGTCAAATCAGCCTGTTACGAATAAATTACTCCTTGGCACGAAAGCTGCTAAGGACATATCGGTAAATCAATTAGACTCTAGGAGAATCAAAATGAAAAAAGTCCTGTCCTCAATCGTTGCCGCCCTGGTTGCTCTTTCTTTCGCTGGTATCGTATGCGCCGCTGAGCCCGTTGTTGCTCCTGCTGCTGCTCCTGCTGCTGCCGACGTGAAAAAAGAAGAAAAAGCAGCCAAGCCTGCCAAGAAAAAAGCCAAAAAAGCAAAGAAAGCAAAGAAAGAAGCAGTTCCTGCTGACGCTGCTGCTCCTGCTGCTGCTCCTGCCGCCAAGTAATTCTGGTTTTGGTCAGTTG
>CAIYUY010000019.1 GCA_903929485.1 uncultured Desulfuromonadales bacterium | reverse complement strand
CCGGTTACACCATCAATGACGGCAATGGCGGCAACAACTACACCGTTACGGCCTTGGCCGTCGGCAGCGGCGAGATCACCAGGGCGACGCTGACGGTGACCGGAGCCGTGGCCCAGAATAAGAAGTACGATGGCGCCACGGCGGCGATTATCGGAGGGGAGAGCCTCAATGGTGTCATCTCCGGCGATTCGGTCACGGTGGCCGGCGGCGGAGCATTCAGCGACAAGAATGTCGGAGACGGAAAAAGCGTCACGGCTAATCTGAATTTGAGCGGCAGTGACGCCGGCAACTACGACCTTACCCAGCCCACCGCTCTTACGGCGAACATCACCAAGGCGCCGCTGACGGTCACCGCCAATGACGCTACCAAAATCTATAACGCCTTGCCTTACAGTGGCGGTAACGGTGTCGTCTACAGCGGCTTTGTCAACGGTGAAACCGCGGCCGTACTGGGTGGCGCCTTGACTTACGGCGGCAGCAGCCAGGGGGCGGTGCTGAACGGTACTTACTCAATTAAACCAGCCGGCTTCTCCGCGATCAACTATACGATCGGCTATATGGCCGGCATCCTAACCATTGCCCCCGATCTTCGCAGCGGTTCAGTCAGGGATCAGGTCGTTCCTTTGTACTCGTTTATGACCGCTGAAAAGCGGTTGATTCCGTTGGATATCGATTACCTGGTGGTTGTGTATGACGGCGGGGTCAACCGCTAAGCTCTCTTTAAAAGGATTATTACACCATGAACACGATTGCACTGAAACTACTTATGGGTGTCGGCATTACACTCACCACAACGATCTCCCTGGCCGCGGATATTCCCGATTCCGGACGGATGCTGCGGGAATCTACTCCACCTGCCATGGCGGCTCCCCATCGGGAACAACCGGTGATTCTGGTTCCTTCGGAACCTGTCAGGGCTACGCCTGGCGACAGTATTAAATTTCTGGTAACCTCGTTTGTTTTTAACGGCAATAAAGCTTTTTCCACCCAGGAACTGAACCGGCTCATGGCCCCGGTGTTCGGCAAGGAATTAAACCTGCGCGAGTTGGAGCAAGCGGTGGCGAACATTACCCATGCCTACGTGAGCAAGGGTCATTTTCTGGCTACGGCCATCATCCCTCCTCAAACCATCAAACCGAATCAACCGATCAGGGTGGATATCCTGGAAGGGGTACTGGAAGGGATCGAGCTGAAAACCTCGCCCTCGGAGACCAGGGTTCCACGTTACCTCCTGGAGCGGTACCGGAACCGGATAGAGGCGGGAAAACCGGCCGAGGAGATCAATCTTATCGAGACCTCAATGTTGATCAACGAGTTGCCGGCCCTGCAATCCCGCATCGTGCTGGAGCCGGGCAAGGAACTGGGGGGAACCAAGGGGACTCTTGAGGTTACGGAAGGTAAACCCTATCGTATCCAGTTTGGCGCCGATAATTACGGCGCCTACAGCACCGGATACTACCGGGTCAACAGCTCCTTGGAGCTCTTTTCTCCCTTCAGGTTGGGCGACCGTCTCACGCTGCGCGGCCAGAGCTCCACCAGCGGTGACACTCAGAACGCCGGGGTAAACTGGAGCGTTCCGGTAGCATCTTACGGCGCCACGATAGCCTTGGACTATTCCTGGGTTCGCTATGAACTCGGCCGTAGCTTCTCCAGCCTGAATGCCAATGGAGACGCCCATGGCTTCAATCTGATGTTCACTCAACCTCTCGTGCGCCGCAGTTACCTGGTACTGAACAGCTTCCTGGCCGGCGATGGTAAGCTTCTTGACGATCGGATCGGCACTCCCGACAATACTGTCAATATGAAGCGCCGGCATCTGATATCAGGACAGGCAGGTTTGATCCTCTCCGCCGAAGACACCTTGCTTGGCGGAGGGAGCAGCACCTTCAGCGTCAGCTATGACGGCGGCATGGTCGGCTTTGATGATGACGCAGCCAAGTTGCTTGATCAGGGGGTGTCAGGATTGCAAACCCAGGGTAACTTCAGCAAGATCTCGGGGGGGGGGTCGCGAGATCAGGTCATCTCCGGGGATCTTTCCCTCTTTGCCCAGCTCACCGGCCAGTGGAGCAATCAGAACCTGGACAGCTCGGAACAGATCTCCCTGGGTGGGGCATCCGCCGTACGGGCCTATCCGGTGGGTGAGGCCGGCGCCGACATCGGCATGATCACATCCGTTGAACTTCGCTACCTCCTCCCCACTCTGATGAACCTGCCCGGCAGGTTGCAACTGACCGGATTGTTCGATTACGGCTATGCCGAACTGAATGCTCAGCCGCTCCCCGGAAGCTCCTCCACTATTCGCCATCTGTACGGCGCCGGATTCGGCGTGAACTGGCTTGAAAGTGACCTGCTCACCCTGCGCACGAGTGTTTCATGGCTGTTGGGGGAGGCGCCGACTTCAGATAACACCAACGGCGGCAAACCGACCGTCTATTTCCAGGTGGGGCTCAAGTATTAAGAGAGGTTGTCACGGGGAGTCGGGTAACGTGAGCGAGGTACGTCAAAAACCAACACCCCCCAAGGAGGAACTCCCCATGACGAAAATAGCCGGAACCTTCGTGGATCAGGAAGCGCCGGAGGCTCGGACGTCTCAACCGGAGCAGACAGGTTACCACAATCACGCCAACAGGCTCTACGCCGTTCTCAGCGCCGTTAACCGAACCATCATCCGGAAGTTGGGAAGAGATGAACTGCTGCCGGAGATCTGCCGGATACTCGTGGAGGTGGGGGAGTTTCGGCTGGCCCGCGTGGGAATACCCGACGCCCTGGCGCGATCAGGCCGAACGCCATGGCCTTAACTCCTGCGGTTGTTTTCCCCTGCGGCTCCCCTCCGGCGGCCTTGCCGGACTCACCCTTTACTCCAGCCGGTGCGATTACTTTTCCCCGGAGGTAGAGCAACTCCTTCTGGAGATCAGCGCCGACATCGGCTTTGCCCTGGAGTTTACCGCCACGGAAACGCGGCGGCTGGAGGCCGAAAAGGAGCTGGCCCATACCCAGACGGTTGCCGGGATCGGCGGCTGGAGCGTCGACCTCGCCACCGGCATGTGCGTCAATTCACCGGAAGCGACCAGGATCACCGGGATGCCGACTCAACCAGTCCCCCTGGAGGAGTTTCTGGCCATCGTTCACCCGGATGATGCTCCCAGGTTAAAACAGGCCATGGATGAGAGTTTTTGCACCGGAATACGAATCGGTGGAGCTGAGTTCCTGCCTGGAGAGCGCCCTCACCGTGGCCGAAAGGGAATTACGGCATGTGACCGCCATTGTCAAGGAGTATCAAACGACACCCGAGCTGTTCTGTCGTCCGGGGCAGTTGAACCAGGTTTTTCTGAATCTCATCCTCAATGCCGGTCACGCCGTTATTCCGTCGGGCGAGATCAACCTTCGGTGCTGGTATGATCTCTCCTCTGTCTACGCCTCGGTGAGTGATTCAGGGAAGGGGATACCGATTCCCTTTTTCAGGGGTAAATCCCTCCATCCGATCTTCCGGACGGTCTAGGCCGCGGGGTCAGCGTTGTAGTCAGGTTCCAAATGTTTCGTCAGCTCCAGACGGACATCCTGCAACCGTCGACGCAATTCCCGCTCGGAGAGACCATTACAGGCCAGATCGATGCTGATCTCCGCGCCGTTGAGCTGGGTTATCTTTATTTTAAAATAGGCGCCCCGAAGGCAGACCTCGATCCTGGTGGTTATCTTGAACGGCTTGACTTTTACTTCCTTCCCTTGGCTGAGGAGCCAGCGATCACTCCGCTGTTGAATATTATAGTTTTTTGCCCAGGGGAGGTTCCGCCCCCAGAGGGAACCGCCCAAATGATTCAAGGCGCGTCTCACCATGGGTGTCAGGGTGTAATACTGGTTCTTCCGTCTCTTTTGAACATTTTCATTTAAATTTGACTTGAGGGTTCGAATCCCCACAAAGACCGTCCAAATGACGCCGACCATGGAGAGAATGAGGAAAAAGAGCTTGATGAAACCTTCGTAGAAGCGCCTGTCGGCGGGTTTGTTCGGTTTACTGTCTATTTTCTTTGTTTTCTTCAGTGCGGGATCAACCGCCTGATACTCCTGCGGGTGGCGTTCCCGGTAATTTTTTCCGGCGATTTTGAGCAATTCCTGTTGTGACTTGGGATCGCGAATGATATTCGCCGCAAAAATATCCATTCTCTGGCTGGAGGTGAGGCTTAGCAGCTGATAGGCGTCATTCAGGATAAATGTCTCGGCCGTATCGCCGGCGAATCGTTTCCGATCCGGATCGATTATGATTTTTTCCGCCTCCGCTTTTATGGCGGGGATGGAGACATTGATAAAGGTGGATCGCGCCGGATCGTATCGGTCAACCAGGACGGTGATGGAGTTATTGTCCGCCGTGACAAGAATACGGTCCCGTGTCACCAGATACTCCAGGATGACCTGACTGCTCTCTTTTATGGACTCAACCTTCAGGGAGTCGGTGAATTGAGCGACTACCCGCTCCCGGATCGGCACACTCCCCGACGCGCCGTCAAAGGTAGCACCGGGATATCGAGCAGTGAGTTTTTTCAGAAAGACCGCCTGCTGTTTCGCTTTGTCGCCGGGAGAAGCAGCAACCGACTCCGTTTGCAACGTCCGGAGCTGAGCCTCGACTTCCTCGGCTTTGCTTTTACAGGTCTGAAAATACCTGTTCGTCCGATGAAAGACGTCACCCTCATCGGAGGGAGTCACCTGGGATGTCGCAGCGGCGGGCGGAGCTATTTGCGGGGAAGCTTTCTGATTCGCCGTGACAGGGGGTGGAAAAGCCAGGGAGGCAAGGAACAGCAACCCCACAAGCATGCCAAAATCTTCTTGTCGTCGCATCGTAAAAATATCGCTCCTTACGCTCTTACAACTTCCAGGAATATCCGGGATATCCGGCGGTTCATCGGATATTTCAGGATCTCTTCAAGGTGGTAAGAAGTAGTAAATGTCGGGTTTGTTTACAGCACTGTTGCGTTACTGTCGGTTTTCTTTACAGTAGCCGTTTTATCGATATAGTGCAATAGCGGTAAATTTGCAATGATATTCAGCTGCTACTTGTTTTTCAGAGTAGAAAATTTTATTTATGAACATGGGGTTAAAGTGGCATGAGGATTGCTTGAATTTTTCAGGGTCGATTCCACCTCCGGTAACCAAAGCTGAGAGTACCTTCTCGGGATGGGGCCAAGGTAACCGTTTCATGTCGTCAACCGTTTCAGCCGGGAGGGGAAACCGTAGAGATCATGCGAACTATTCTGACGGTTCCTCTGATGCTTCTCTATCTGGGCGCGGTGATGGTTACGTCCGGGCACCTGCACTCCGGCCTCAAATATCATCCGACCTGCACGCTCTGCGCGCTGTCAAAAACAATGGCAACGGCCGACTCTCCGGAGCCGGTTATGCCGTTGGGTCACACGATGACGGCGCCGGAAAGGACTTTCGGCGAGAAGGTGGTCATATCGTACCGAAACATTGTCGTTGTTCACTGTTTGGCGCGGGCGCCTCCCCCCTGGGAATACGCCGGATGAATTCGATGGTTCACGTAATTTCACCGCGGCGCCACTGAGTGCGGTTTTCAGCGGTTCCGCCCCTTGCAGGGAAGCCTGCCTCTGAGGTTTTTCCTGCAGCACAACGTCGATCCCTCTCCCAAGGGGGCGACCAAAACGAGGAGTGAATATGAATAGATGTAGAATGTTGGTCGTTACGGGGCTACTCGTAACAGTGGCCACCTTTACCTGGCGTCCCGGCCAGGGGTGGGCGCAATCAGGGGTTGACACCGGAGGCGCCGCCGTGACGATTCAGTCCCAGGCAGCCGATAATTCCGACGTCACGTTCAGTAAAAGCCGGGCGGTCATGCGAAGAACGAACAGCAGCGATCGAAAAGCAGCGGCTAAACGAAACGCCAAACGGCAAGCAGTGCACAAGCAAAAGGTAAAAGGAGGCGCGGTACTATGAAAAAGCGTAACTTCTTGCACTTGGTGAGCTTGTCGGCGGCGCTGGTAGCCCTTGTCTGCGGATTTGATTCCGGGCGCGCGCTTGCCGCAACCATCCCCACCTGCAACTCGTTTAACGGCGCGGGGGCGCCCATTTACAGCACGCTGGGTTTCCCCAACACAACCGGCTCGACACTCTGCACCGATTATTTCGGCGTGGGGAACTACGCCAACAGCCCCCTCCCCGCGGGACCGGTGGATATCAGTCCCACCGGCTTTACCCTGGAGGACGGAGGGAGCGGTTATAGCAACCCCGTGGTAACCATCACGGATACGTTCAACATGCCCGGAATTGTTCCGGCTGTCTGTTCCGCCACGCTTACCGGTGGCTCCATCACCGGGATCACCTGCAGTTCCGCGGGTAGCGGTTATATGGCTCCCACCGTCACCATCACGGACGCCACCGGTTCCGGCGCCTGGGTTTTGGCGAAGTTGTCGGCTGCCGGACCTTTCGTGGGGGGGATCAGGAAGTTTGTTGACGCACTCCCCAACCTGGAGGGAGCTCTTGCAACCCCGGATGTCACGTCCTTTCCTGGGAGCGATTACTATGAAATAGCTCTTATTCAGACTCAATCCAAGATGCACAGCGATCTTTCCCCCACGGCCCTGCGCAGTTATGTGCAGGTTCAGCCGGGGAGCGCTTCTTCCTGTTCCGCGACTCAGTACCCGTTTAACTATCTCGGACCGTTGATCCTGGCCCAGAAGAACCGGCCGACGAGGGTCAAGTTCACCAACTGCCTTCCGGCCGGCGCCGGCGGCGATCTCATCATCCCGGCGGATCTCACCTACATGGGCGCCGGAGCCGGACCCACCACCCCGCCGGGAACGGATTGTTCCAACCCGGCCAATACGGCGTCATGTTACCAGCAGAACCGCGCCACCCTGCATCTCCATGGCGGGAACACCCCCTGGATCAGCGACGGCACGGCTCACCAGTGGACCGTTCCCTTCGGCGATACGGCCGCCATGTACCAGAAGGGGGACAGCAGTCAGTCGGTCCCCGACATGTTCTATCTTAACGGACTGGTTGTGCCGCAGTGCAGCGCCACCGTCACGACAAACTGTTCCGGCGGTCTCCCGGCTCAACTCCCCGCCGGTGCGGTGAATGACCCGGGTCAAGGGGCCATGACCTTCTACTGGACCAACCAGCAGAGCGGTCGATTGATGTTCTATCATGACCACGCCTTCGGCGTCACCCGTCTCAACGCCTATGCCGGCGAAGCCGCCGGTTTACTTCTCACCGATCCCGTGGAAGAAGCGGCTCTGCTTGCTTTGAACGTTCCCGGAACCATCGTCACCGATCCCGCGGCTGTCACCGTCGCCAATCCCCACGGAATCCTGTCGGCCGACCTGGGCCACTTGGTTGCCCTGGTGATCCAGGACAAGGGGTTCGTTCCCAACCTGGCTCAATTGAAAGCCCAGGATCCCACCTGGATCTGGGGTTCGGGCGCCCCGCAAGCTGCAAACGGCAACGGCAACGGCGATTTCTGGTTCCCCCACGTCTACACCACCAACCAGAACCCCTCCGACCCTCTTGGGGCCAACGCCTTCGGTCGCTGGGACTACGGCGCATGGTTTTATCCCGCGCAGACCTCTCTCACCGCCGCCGGACCAGGACCGCTGGGCCCCAATGGCGCCGTAACGATTCCCTGCACCTCCTCGGCGTTTCCGGGTCAGCTTCTGGGCCCCACCGATGCGGACAACTACTTGGCAGGCTGCCCCATAACTCCCAATCCCTCCGGCACGCCGGAAGGGTACATGGATACTCCGCTGGTTAACGGCAAAGCCTACCCGGTCCTCCACGTGGCGCCGGAAGCCTATCGGTTCCGGATCCTCAGCGCCGGCAACGATCGCTCCTGGAACCTGCAGCTGTACGTCGCCGACGCAACGGGTAAAGATGTCACCATGATCGACACGGTGCCGCAGCATGCAACCGGCGCCCCCGTAACCCCCCTCCCCCTCTGCAAGGCGGTTAACACGATCACGCTCCCCGCGCTGGGGACCGGGCTCCCCGCGTCTTTCATGGATGCAACCGGAAACCCTTTGAACGGAACCGGCCTCATGGCGAACTGCTGGCCGAACTATGGCGCCCCCTCTCCCGGGATCAGCTCCAAGCAGTTCATGTGGCCTGCCGACGGCCGTGAAGGCGGCGTGCCTGATCCGCGCACCGCGGGTCCGGCCATCGTCCAGATCGGCACCGAAGGGGGACTTCTCCCCGCACCGGTGGTGATTCCCTCCACCCCCGTGAACTACGAAGTCAACACGAGAAGCGTCACCATCACCAACGTCTCCACCCACGGCCTCTGGCTGGGAACGGCGGAGCGGGCCGACGCCGTCATCGACTTCTCCAAATTCTCGGGCCAGACCCTCATCATGTACAACGACGCCCCCACACCGGCGCCGGCATTCGATATGCGTGACGACTACTACACCGGCGATCAGGACCAGTCCACCACCGGCGGCGCACCCACGACGGTGCCCGGCTACGGTCCCAACACCCGTACTATCATGCAGATCATCGTGGATGCACCCGCCACGGGGCAACCGGCTTTCAATGTAGCCAAGCTGATTAACGGCGACCCGACTACCACTCCTCCGACTCCGGGGCTGTCGGGTATCTTCAAGACGACCCTGCCCGAGTTGGTTGTGCCTCAAGCGACCTACTCCGTTGCCTCCGGGGGGAACGTAGGCAAGCTGACCTATGCGAAGGTTCAGGACACCAGCATAACCTTCCAGCCGCCGGGTCTTCCGGTGGCGAGCATCACCCTCACCTCCGGCGGGAGCAATTACCCGGCCAATACCACCGTCACCATCGCTCCTCCGGCCAATTGCAGTGCGCCGAGGATCTGCACCACCGCCACGGCTACACCCACCGTGGTTGGAGGAGTCGTTACCGCCATCACGCTGACCAACGTGGGCGCCGGTTACACCACCGTCCCCGCCGTCACGGTCACCGGACTCCCCGGAACGGGCGCCGTCGCCACGGCCGGTCTTGTGACCAAGATCATCTTTAACGGCAAGGCGATCCAGGAACTCTTTACCCTGGATTACGGCCGGATGAACGCCACCCTGGGGAACGAACTCCCCTTGACCAACTTCCTGGTGCAGACGACCCTCCCCTTCGGCTATAACGAGTGGGCCACGGAGATCATTCAGGATAATACCAATCAGATCTGGTACCTCACGCATAACGGCGTGGACACCCACTTCATCCACTTCCACCTGTTCAACGTGCAGGTGATCAACCGGGTCGGCTGGGACGGCAGCGTCCGCCCCCCCGAGCAGAACGAGCTGGGGTGGAAAGACACCGTCCGGATGAACCCGCTGGAAAACATCATCTTCGCGGTCAAGCCGATTACCCCGGTTGTCCCCTTCCCGCTTCCCGACAGCATCCGACTCATGGATGTTACCGTACCCAATGGAGCAACTTCACCGGCCATGTCCGGCGTCAACCCGGTGACCGGTCTTACCGTCAACGGCTGGACGACCAACGCCTTTGTCAACTTCGGCTCTGAGTACGTCTGGCATTGCCATATCCTGGGGCATGAAGAGAACGACATGATGCGCCCCATCATCTATCAGGTGGCGCCTGCCGCGCCGTCGCTGCTCACCGCCTCCACGGTTCCCACCTCGGTGACCCTCTCCTGGCAGGATAATTCCGCCAGCGAAAGCGGTTTCATCCTCCAGCGGGCCGCCACGGCCGCCTTCCTGTCGCCCGTGTCGTTTCCCGTAAACGCCAGCGATCCGAGAGTCCTCAATCCCGTCACCGGAAAATATACGGTAAATACTTCCGGTGGGACCCTCACCTACACCGACGCAACCGCGGTAATGGGACAGACCTATTTCTACCGGATGCAGGCAATCGACGATTTCTCTCCCCAGTCGCCTCTTACGGCGCCTTTCCAGACCGTCGCCTTGACTTCGGGATGGTCCAACGCAGTGCAGATTACCGCCCTTCCCAACCCCCCCACCGGGGTCACGGCGATTGCGCTTTCACCTACTTCCGTCCTGGTATCCTGGACACCTCTGGGCGGCACGGGTCATCAGTACCGTCTTCAACGGAGCCCCGGCGGCGCCAACACCTTCACCACCATCGCCACCGTCGCCAATGGTATCTCCTCGTATACCGATACGGGCCTTGTTCCCGGTACCGCCTATGACTACCGGATAATCACGATCTTCGGCGGATTGAATTCAGCGCCGTCCGCCATCGCCTCCGTCACCACGCCGCCGAATCCCGCGACGTCTCTGACGGTAACCGGCGCCACTTCCACCACGGTCAGCCTTTCCTGGACCGCGCCCGCCGTTGGTGTCGTCACCGGCTACGCCATTCAACAACGCCTCAGCGGCGCCGGCCCCTTTGTCACTGTGGGGACCGTTACCGCTCCGGTGACCACCTTCACCGATTCGGGGTTGACCCCCCTCACGGCCTATGACTATCAGGTCCTTGCCGTTTCCGGCCCTGCCAGTTCCGTGCCGTCCAACATCGTCACCGTCACCACGGCGCCGGATGCCCCGACGCTCCTGAGGGTTACCAGCGTCAGCGCCAACAGCGTTAACCTGGCGTGGAATCAGCCCAACGGAAACATCACCGGCTACTCCGTTCTCCGGAGCAGCACCGGCGTCGCCGGCTCCTTTGCCGTCATCGCCACCATGAACGCCAACAACCAGAACTACCAAGATACGACGGTGTCAGCCGGCGCCACCTATTACTACCAGGTGACCGCTTCCTCCGGCGTGTACAGCTCCACGCCGTCCAACATCGTCAGCGCCACCACGCCGGCGACTCCTCCCACGAACCTGAGGGTCACCGGCACGACGACCATGACCAGCGTTAACCTGGCCTGGAATCAGCCCAACAACAGCGTGACCGGTTACTCCGTTCTCCGGAGCAGCACCGGCGTCGCCGGTTCCTTTGCCGTCATCGGGACGGTGCCCGTCGGAAACCAAAACTACACCGACGCAACGCTGGCCCCAGGCACGGTATACTACTACCAGGTAACTGCTACCTACGGCTTGGTCAGTTCCCTGCCTTCCAACACTCTCACCGTCACCACGCCCATTGCCGCCTCCACTACCCTGAGGGTCACTGGGACGACGACCACCACCAGCGTTAACCTGGCGTGGACACAGCCCAACGCAAACGCCACCGGCTACTCCGTTCTCCGGAGCAGCACCGGCGTCGCCGGCTCCTTTGCCGTCATTGCAACCGTAGCAGCTCCGACCCTGACCTACACCGACGCGACGCTGGCGCCGGGCACGGTCTATTACTACCAGGTAATTGTTTCCTACGGCGCGTATAATTCCCTGCCGTCCAACACCGTTACCGTCACCACGCCCATTGCCGCACCGACGCTTCTGACGGTTACCGGCGCCACCGTCTCCAGCGTGTCTCTCTCCTGGACAGCGCCCGCCGGAGCACTCACCACCTACGCGCTGCAACGTCGTCTCAGCGGCGTCGGCGCCTTTGTCACGGTCGCCACCATCACCGCTCCGGCAACCACCTACACCGATACAACGGTGGCCAGTGGCACCGCCTATAATTACCAGCTGCTGGCCCTGGTCGGCGCGCTCAGCTCACCGGCCTCCAACAGCGCCACCGGCACCACGCCGACTGCCGCACCCACAACCCTGGCGGTCACCGGCAAGACCGCCACTACCGTTAGCTTGTCGTGGGTCGCACCCACCGGTCTGATCACCAGCTATACCTTGACCCGGACCGGCGGCGCGACAACTACCTTCACCATCGGCGCCGCCTCCACGGCGTACACCGACACGACGGCGGCTGCCAACACCGCCTATACCTACCAGCTGGTGGCCAACAATGCCGGCGGCAGCTCCGCCGGTTCCAACATCGTCAGCGTTACGACCACGGCGCTCCCCCCGTTGGCTCCCACAAACCTGAAAGCAACCGCCATCACCGGCGGGATAGTCACGCTGACCTGGACTGCTTCCACGGGCGCCACCGGTTATTACATCTACCGGAGCACGACCAACACTCCTCCTACTGTCGGCACGACGGTCCCCACCAGGACTGTTGCCGGTCTTAACAGCACGTTTACCGGCCAGGGCGCAGCCGGAACCACGGTCTACTTCTGGGTAGCGGCCTATAACGGCCTTGGCAACTCCCCGGCGGCGGCAGTTATCGCGGTTACGAAGTAACGTACCCAAAAGGGCCGGAGAGTGGAGTTCTCCCCTCTCCGGCCCATTAACGAACAAGGAGGTCTATCCATGAAAATGAAACTTGTCGCTGCATTCATCCTGCAACTGTTGCTGGTTACCACCGCCATGGCGGCGCAGTTCCACACCTATGAAGATACGGTGGATCTTTCCGCGGGGACTCCGGTTAATATCACGTATCCAAGTGTGGTATCCGTCCCTACCTATGAGACCGCCCATCCCACGATTCTGTCGACTCCCGTGGACATGAGCTTCACTCCCAACGCTAGTTCACCGGCGGGAACAGCCGCTATCTACCAGGGGAAGGTTACCGGTATCGCCGACGGCTCGGTCACCACCAATATCAATGACGCCGACATGGCCAAGGCCATCTCTTTCCGTTTCAGGCTGGAGAGCGATTTGCCGTTGGTTGATCCGCTTCTTACCATTCTGTTGCAGGGTGGCGCTCTTGACTTCGCAATTTTCTCAATCCCCTTGACCACCATCGGCTCCCTTGAGTACGAGGGGCATTTCGACAGCGCCAATTTCGGTGTTTCCTCTACCTTCACCTCCGCCACGCTTCTCTTCACGCAGAGTCTGAATGCCGCCACGTTCGAGATTTCCGACCTTACCTACGGCGCCTCGGTTCCCGAGCCCGGCACGCTGCTTCTCTGGAGCGTGGGTATCGCCGGTTTGGCCCTCATGAAAAGGTCACGTCGTAGTTCAGCCGCCGAGGTTGCCGCATAAGCGCGACTAACGCGGCATCCGGTCCGATGGCGTTGTAGTCGCCCGGATGTACATTTTTTTATCATGACCGGCGTTACGGAAATTTTTTCCGTGCGCCGGTTTTTTTGTCCCCCACACTGCCGGAAAACAAATAAAG
Source organism: uncultured Desulfuromonadales bacterium (assembly GCA_903929485.1). Classification (GTDB taxonomy): domain Bacteria; phylum Desulfobacterota; class Desulfuromonadia; order Geobacterales; family CAIOGM01; genus CAIOGM01. The sequence goes on along the minus strand of CAIYUY010000019.1, from coordinate 14,817 downwards.
AGTCACAACTATTGATATTATTCAGCATACGGTTTGTGTTACATTTGGGTTTCAGTCGGTGAATACGAAGTTTCCCCGTTTTATTTCCCAAACGGTTATTTGCGCCATGGTCGGCATAAAATCGGAGGTTCATAATGGCATCAACGCTTGATGAAGCACTACAGCGCTCGAATCTGTCCCAATCCAATCAAATGGAGATGCTGACCTTTCGTCTGACGGATAACCAGCTCTACGGTATCAACGTCTTCAAAATCATCGAAATAGTGGAGTGTCCCCGCCACCTTGACCGGGTTCCCAACTCCCACCAAGCTGTGAAGGGAGTTCTGGATTTTCGCGGTAAAGCGTTGACCGTCATCGATCTCTCCCTGGCTGTGGGGCTTGAGCCGTGTAATTTCCAGGGAGAGCTGGCGTATGTCATCATTTGCGAATATAACCGGACTCTCACGGCATTCATCATTCAGGCGCCGGATACGCTCTTGACCCGGAGCTGGAGTGATATTCACAAGCAGGAAGGGATCCGCTCTCTCTCCCTGGTCGCCATTGCTTATGCCGATAGCGGCGAAGCGATCATGCTCTTGGATATTGAAGCGATACTTGCCGACGTGGTGGGGATAGATCGGGATCTTTCACATGTGACGGTGAGTGAAGTGGAAGGGGCGGGAAAAGGGAAACATCTGCTTGTGGTGGATGACTCGCGCACGGCGATCCTGTTGATGGGCTCGGTGCTGGAAAAAATGGGGTATACCTTCGCCGCGTTTCTGTCGGCGGATAAGGCTCTGGAATATTTGGAAAAAGAGCACGCCAAGGTTGACCTGGTGCTCTCGGATATCGAGATGCCGGGGATGGATGGTTTCACCTTCACCAGAACCTTGAAAGAGCATCCGGCTTATAACCATTTCAAGATTATTTTGCACAGCTCCATGAGCAACCCGTCAAACCAGCTCAAGGCCAAACAGTGCGGAGCCAACTCCTTTGTGGCTAAATTTGATCCGGCTTCCCTTTCGGAGGAGATCGTCAGACTGCTTGCCCAGGCGTGACCGCTTTTAGCACTCCGGGTATCGGGCTTTCATCCCGGCCAGTTCCCTCTTCATCGCCTGGAGTTGCAGCCAACTGTTCACCCGGGCAGTCACCTGGAGAGGGTTCAGCGGTTTAGTGATGTAATCCACGGCCCCCGCCGCGAATCCGTCTGCGAGCTCACGATTATCCCCGGAGGTCAGGAGGATTACCGGAATCCGCGACGTAGACGGATGTTGCGCAAAGGCGCGGCAGAGTTCCACTCCGTCTTTTTCCGCGTTCAGAAGAATCAGATCCGGCAGGCTTTCAAGGGCCAGTTTCAGCGCGGTGGCCCTGTCGGTGGCGGCCAGGCATATCCGCCCCTTTGGGAGCATACTGTTCAAGAGCAGGACGCCGGCCGGTTCATGATCCACGATAAGAATGGTGATGTCGGCGGCTTGGTTTGTCTCCTCCTGGTTTGGCCGGGGGTTCGGTTCCAGGGACGACCACGGCTCTCGCCCGGATGACGGAGAGACCCAGTTGATAAGGCAGCCGTAAAGCTGGTTGGGGTTCACCGGTTTGCTCAAATGGTCGTTCATGCCGCCGGCCAGGCAGCGATCCCGCTCTTCCTTCATGGCATGGGCCGTCATGGCGATGATGGGGAGCCGGTGGGCGGAAATTTTTTCCCTGATGAGGAGCGTTGCTCCGTAACCGTCCAGCTCCGGCATCTGCAGGTCCATGAGGAGGGCGTCATAGGGAGGATCAGCCGTCATTGCGGCCGCCACCGCTTCCCGCCCGTCGGCAACCACCGTCACGACGGCGCCCACCTGTTCCAAAAGCTCCCGAAGCACCTGCTGATTTAACTCCTGATCTTCCGCCACCAACAGACGGCATCCCCCCAGCGCGGCTCTCACCGACTCCCTGTCCGGCGCGGCTTCCCATTGCGCCGCTTCCTACGCCGCCCCCTTCCGGAAAGGGACGGTGCAGGTGAAGGTGCTCCCCTCTCCCGGCTCGCTGGTCGCACCAATCTCTCCCCCCATGAGCTCCGTCAGCTGACGGCAGATACTGAGCCCCAGCCCGGTGCCGCCGAAGATGCGGGTGGTGGAGCCGTCCGCCTGGGTGAAGGGGTTGAAGATCCGTTCCATCTGCTCCGGGGTCATGCCGATCCCCGTATCCCGCACGGAAAATTCCAGGATAATTCCGTCGTCATGGGTGGCGAGGGGGCGGACGAAGAGCTCCACCTCACCGGCGGAGGTGAACTTGACGGCGTTGCCCAGGAGATTGAGGAGGATCTGTTCCAGCCGGAGGGAATCGCCCGACAGATGGCGCGGGCTCTCTTCGTGGATGGTGAGTCCCACGCGAACTTTTTTAGCTCCGGCGGCGACTTCCATGATACTCAGCAGATGCTCCAGGAGGGCGTGCAGGTTAAAGGAAAGTTCATCCAACTCCAGCTTGCCGGCCTCGATTTTGGAGAGATCCAATAGATTGTTCAGCAGCAGGAGGAGCCGGTCGGCGGAGAGGGTGATCTTGGTCAGGTAATCGTGCTGTTGGTGGGTCAGGTTTGTTTGGAGCGCCAGATGACCCAGGCCGATGATGGCGTTCATGGGGGTCCGGATATCGTGGCTCATGTTGGCCAGGAATTCGCTCTTGGCCAAGTTAGCCGCCTCGGCGGCTTTCCAGGCCAGAATTCGCTCCTCTTCCAACTCCTTGCGCCGGGTGATGTCGTGAGCGCTGGTATAGATGAGACCCTTGCCGTCGTAATATGATTTCCAGGATAACCAGTGTACGGCGCCGTCCTTGCTCACCAAGCGGTTTTCAAAATTTCGCGCCACGCCGGAGGCTGGCCGTAGTGAGACCTCATGGATAGTTCCTTGACGGTCATTCGGGTGGACAAAATCGATAAACGGCGTGGCAAAAAGCTCCTCCTCCGGGTAGCCCAGCAGTTTTATCCCGGCTGGGTTCATTATCTTGAACCCGCCCGATGCATCGAAAATACCCATTAAATCGGGGGAGGTGTTGAAGAGCGTGAAAAACTGTTCCCGCTCCTTCTCTGCTTGTTTTCGTTTCGTGATGTCCCTGGTGATCCCCCGATAACCCAGAAACTCGCCTTCGGTGGAGAGTATGGGAGCGCCGCTGACTTCCGCCATCAGCAGGTGGCCGTCACGGTGCCGATTGTTAAGTTGAAAGGCGCTAAAAGGGAGCCGGTCGGCATCGGTCCCGAATTGCTTCTCGAAACGCGCGGCATCTTCTTCCGGGATGAATACCAGGGGGGACTTGCCGATCAGTTCCTTTGGCTCGTACCCCAACAGATCACGGGTCCTGGGACTGAGGTAGGTAAAGCATCCCTGGGCGTCCAGTTCCCAGATGCATTCGCTGGTTGTCTCCACCAGGGAACGGAACTTCTCCTCGCTGGTCCGGAGTCGATGTTCCAGATCGTGCTGCGCGGTGATATCTTCCAGTATCCAGATCGTCCCTTGGGATGGGTCGGTCCGGTCGACGGCTCTGCCGGACTGTCGCACCATGATGCGGGAACCGTCTCGCCTGGCCATCAGGTGGTCGGTGGTATACTCACCATTCCGGGCTAGATCGAGATACGCCTCCGCCCCCATCACCTCATAGGCTTTCCGGGAAGGGTAAAGCATTCGCGCGGAACGCCCTACCAACTCTTCATTGGAATAGCCGAACAGCTCTCGTATCTTTCGGTTCACCCAAACAAAGCGTCTCTCCACCGTGAGGGTGATCCCCACGGGGGAGCCATCGAGAACGGCATGCAGTTCCAGATGGTGTCGCATCAGCCGCTTCTGAGCTTCCTTGGTTGTGGTAATATCGCGCCCCACGGTCTGGGTTTCCATCAGCCGCCCCTGGTCGTCGAAGATGCCGCGATTGACGAACTGCATCCAGCGGACGGCGCCCGTGGCGTCATGGACTCTGTTTTCCATGGTGACAACGGGGGTGGCGGGGGAGAGCCGGCTCAGTTCCGTGAGGACCAGCGGGAGATCTTCGGGAAACACCTCCGGTTGCCAGACCCGGCCGAGCAACTCGCTACTCGCCTTGCCGAAGAAGCGACAGAAGACTTCGCTGACGAAGGTGTAGGTTCCGTCGGGGAGATAGCGGAATATGAGCTCGGTCTGATCTTCCACCACCCCCCGATAGCGCTCCTCGCCGGCCCGGAGCATGGCCATGTTGTCGGCCAATTGGGCCGTCCGTTCCTTGATTTTTTCCTCAAGATCGGCGTTGAGCCGGCGGAGTTCCTCCTCCGCCGTTTTCCGTCCGGTGATATCCTGGAGAAAGAGTGTCATACTGCTCCCCCCCCCAATTCTCATGAGGAATATAGTGGTAGTTAAGCCACTTATTGAGCGGTTCATAAAATAAATCGAAATTATCAGACTCTCCCATAGCGGCTGACCGTAACTTCTCTTCCATTTCGGTTCCCGAGATCAGGGGGAATACTCCCCAAAGGCTCTTCCCCAAATGTTCTTCCTTGCGAATTCCGAGAAGACGCATGGCTGCGGCGTTGATATGGAGAAATCGCCACTGGGCGTCCAGGGCGACAAAACCGTCGCGGCTCTGTTCCAGCGCCGACAAGCAGAGCTGCTCCACGGTGACACCTGGTGGCGAATGATTTTTTTCGGTACAGGGGGGTGGTGTCATTGACATAGGCCGTGACTCTAATTATGAATTTATTTAATAATACACTTATATGTCGAATATTTAGAAAAAGCTAGAAATTTTAAAATTTTATTTATTTTGTGGTCCTATGGTTATCCGATAAAATGTCGGTTAAATTATCGCCGAATAAGATTTTACGTGATATAGTGGCGGAATGCTTGGAATTACGGACAGAAACTGAGTCTCGGACTTCCAGGCGCCGATGGCCACGGGCGTGACTGCGTGGTCCGTTCGCCCGGAATCCGGTTGGAGATCGTCCCATGAATACGAAAGCATCAGCTGAACTCCCCTCCCAGGAGCCTTTTTACCTTCTCTGCGTGGACGACGAGGTGTCCATTCTCAAGTCGTTGACCCGCGTTTTTCGCCATGAGTCGTTCCAGGTGCTCACCGCCACTTCGGGTCAGGAAGCGCTTACCATCCTGGAGAATACGAAAAATATCGGCTTGATTCTCAGCGACCAGCGGATGCCGGAGATGAGCGGTTCCGAATTTTTGGAAGCGGCTAAAAAAATCGCCCCGGATATTCCCCGGATGATCCTCACCGGTTATTCGGATATCGCCGACGCCATCGCCGCCATTAACCATGGGGGGGCGCAGCAATTTCTGAGCAAGCCCTGGGAAGATCTTGATCTGCTCCGGACCGTGCGGGAAGGGTTTCACCAGTTTTTGATGGTGAGAGAGAATCAGGAACTTCATAAGAAGGTGAACGAGCAGAATACGCTTCTGGAAGAGTGGAACGGAAATTTGAAGCGACGGGTCATGCAGCAGACGGTTCTTATTCGGAGCAAACTGGAAGAGACGACCATGATGAGGATGAGACTCCAGCAAAACAGCGACACTCTCCTTCATATGTTTATTGATCTGTTGCCGGAATGTCGGAATAACTTGAGCAAGCATAGCCGGAACACGGCGGCGGTGGCGGCAAAAATGACGGCTTCCCTCAAGTTGCCGCCGGCCCAATGCGAAGAGATCAAGAGTGCGGCGCTTCTTCATGATATCGGCCTGTTTTGCGCGGGCGACGAGGCGTTCGACGGGTATGTTCCCATCACCACTACCGCCGAATTTCGAGATCACAGCGTCAAGGGTGAGGAGCTCCTCTCCATGAGCGAGAAACACAAGGGGATAGGAGCCATTATCCGTCACCATCATGAGTCTTACGACGGCAGCGGCTTTCCCGATGGCTTGTCGGGAGAGCAGATTCCGCTGGGATCGCGCATCATCAATCTGGCCAGTTTTATCGACAACACCCATGTCCTGGAAGACGGGAAAGAGACCGAGTACCAGGTAAACAGCAAACTGGGCGCAGCCATGGGAACTATTTTCGATCCGGCCCTGGCGACCGCGGCCTATAAGGCGGTAAAAGAGCTGATGGAGAATCCGGAACCGTAATGGTAAGGGGGAAAAGGGTTTAATTGCCCTCGGGAGTATGGTATATTCACACGCTTCTTTTACCGACTCCGCTTCCCGCCATAACCGGCGACAGCACATCTTAAACACCATCCGGACAGGGGCTTGAATGCTGAACCAGACAAACAAGATATCGGTTAATATCGAAGATGAGATGAAACGGTCCTACATGGATTACGCCATGTCGGTCATCATCGGTCGGGCCCTCCCCGATGTGCGGGACGGATTCAAGCCGGTGCACCGGCGCTGCCTCTATGCCATGTACGACATGGGGAATGACTGGAACAAGCCGTACAAGAAGTCGGCTCGTGTCGTCGGCGATGTCATCGGTAAGTACCATCCCCATGGCGACTCGGCGGTGTACGATACCATCGTCCGGATGGCTCAGGATTTTTCCCTTCGCTATCCCATGGTGGACGGACAGGGGAACTTCGGCTCCGTTGACGGCGACTCGCCGGCGGCCATGCGGTACACCGAGATTCGGATGTCCCAGGTGGCCCACGAGATGCTGGTGGATCTGGAAAAGGAAACCGTGGACATGGGGACGAACTATGACGACTCCCTCCAGGAGCCGCTGGTCCTCCCCGCCAAGATCCCCAATCTCCTGGTGAACGGCTCCTCGGGCATCGCCGTGGGGATGGCCACCAACATCCCACCCCATAACCTCAGCGAAGTCATCAACGGAATCATCGCCTGTATCGAGAACCCGGCCCTCACCTTCGAGGAGCTGCTGGAGCTGATCCCCGGCCCCGATTTCCCCACCGCCGGTTTCATCTATGGCCGGGAAGGGATCATCTCCGCTTATCGCACCGGTCGCGGCATCATCCAGATGCGGGCCCGGGCCCGGGTGGAGAAACAGAAGAAGTCCGAGCGGGAATCCATCATTGTCACCGAGATCCCCTATCAGGTGAACAAGGCGAGGCTCATCGAGAAGATCGCCGAGCTGGTGCGGGAGAAACGGATCGAGGGGATCTCCGACCTGCGGGACGAATCCGACCGGGACGGGATGCGCATCGTCATCGAGCTGAAGCGGGATGAAAATCCCCAGGTAATGCTGAACCAGCTCTACAAGCATACCCAGATGCAGGCCTCCTTCGGCATCATCATGCTGGCCATCGTCAACAACCGCCCCAAGGTGCTGACCCTGCGGGAAACCATCCGCCACTTCGTGGATCATCGCCGGGAGATTGTCACCCGGAGGACCATCTTCGAGCTGAAAAAGGCCGAGGCCCGCGCCCATGTGCTGGAGGGGTTGAAAATAGCCCTGGACTGGTTGGATGCGGTCATCGAATTGATCCGCGCCTCCAAAAATCCGGCGGAGGCCAAGCTGGGGCTCATGGAGGGGAAATTCGCCGACCCGGAATTTCTTGCCAGGCTGGATCTGCCGCGACCGGACGGGTATGAGGAAGCGGTGCATCTCTCGGATATTCAGGCCCAGGCGATCCTGGACATGCGGCTCCATCGGCTTACCGGCCTGGAGCGGGACAAGATCGTTGATGAATACAACGAAGTCTTGAGAATCATCGCCCGCCTCAAGGAGATCCTCGGCTCCGAGACGGAGGTCCTGAAGATCATCATGGGAGAACTCCTGGAGATCAAGGAGAAGTTCGGCGACCAGCGCCGCACGGAGATTATCGCCCAGACCGCCGAGATCACCCTGGAAGACACCATCGTCGAGGAAGACATGGTGGTGAATATCACCCATACCGGCTATATCAAGCGGAGCGCCGTCTCTCTGTATCGGGCTCAGAGACGGGGGGGAAAGGGGAAGACCGGGATCAAGACACGGGACGAAGATTTCGTGGTGCACCTGTTCATCGCCTCCACCAAGGATTACATGCTCTTCTTCACCGATGCGGGGAAGGTCTACTGGCTGAAGGTATACGAGCTTCCCGAGGGGGGACGGGCTACCCGGGGGAAGGCCATCGTCAATCTGCTCAACCTGGCGCCGGACGAAAAGATCTCCGCCATTCTTCCCGTGCGGGAGTTCTCCGAAGACAAGTTCATCATGATGGCTACCCGGCTGGGGGTGGTGAAAAAGACCAACCTGAAGGAGTACTCCAACGTCCGGGTTGGCGGCATCATGGCGGTGAACCTGGACGAAGGGGACAAACTCATCGGGGTCTCTCTCACCGACGGGAAGCAGGACGTGCTCCTGGCTTCCAGGAACGGCAAGTCCATCCGTTTCCGTGAAGAAGAAGCCCGCCCCATGGGAAGAGTCACCCGGGGGGTTCGCGGCATGACCCTGGAAGGGGATGACGTGGTCATCGGCATGGAGATCGTCAACGACATGACCGGCTCCACCCTCTTCACCGTCACCGAAAACGGTTTCGGCAAGCGGACCGGCCTTACCGAGTATCGGCTCCAGGCCAGGGGGGGGAAGGGGGTCATCACCATCAAGACCACCGACCGGAACGGCTGCGTCGTGGATATCAAGCAGGTCACCGACGAGAACGACCTGATGCTCATCAGTGACCAGGGAAAGATCATCCGGATCTCCGTGGCCCAGTTCCTGGTTATCGGCCGGAACACCCAGGGGGTGCGGCTCATGGTCACCGAGGAGGGAGAGCGGCTGGTGGCGGTGGCCAAGCTGGCGGAGAAGGACGAGACCGAGGATACGGAAGAGGCGGAGGAGGAGATGGACGGTACAGTGGCGGAGAGCGACGTTTCGGAAGAAGAGTAATTGATCATGCCCCATCGCAAGATTGACCATACCCTTCAGGAGCGGCAGAGTATCTTGAACCTGCTGGAAAAGCTCAACCGTGAATCCATCACCGTGGGGGAGATGGAGGATATCGGGATGAAGCTCCAGAAGGAGGGAAAGCGGGCGCTGCCGCCGCTGGTCCGAAAGCTCTGGCGCGAGAAAAACGGCGACCTGATCTCCCGGTACGCGTATCTGCTGGACTTCTTCGAGGATGATATCTGGCTGAACCAGCTCATCCGGATCACCCTGACCCGCAACGATCTGGAGAGTGACGCCAAGTCCGCCCTCCTGGCTGCGCTGGAAAACTACGGCATAGACGTGACGGCCCCCCCCTTCAGCAGGATTCTGGATGAGGTGGGTGGGCCGCTGAAGCTGACCCTGCCGCGGGTTCTGGCGAAAGGGGAGCAGGGGTACATCCTGTTCATGGAAGAGTTCTGCTGCTACCCCCCCGATGTGCAGTGTTCCCTGGTGAGGGAGCTCCCCCAGGTGGATGATCCCCGGATTTTCAATCTCTTCGCCATGTTCCTGGGGTTTGATAATCCGGCGGTGGTCAAGGAAGTGCTGACGACTCTCGGACGGATCCGTGATCAGCGCTCGGTTCCCCTTCTGCGTCGCTTCATGGGGAAGGGAGATCCGGAACTGGGCGCCACAGCCGGGCGAAGCCTCAAAAGACTGGGTTTTCTCGGATTCGACGTGGCCGCGACGTCTCCCGATCCTTATGCCGACGCCTTTCATGCCGCCTTCGTGACTCCCTTCGACGGTACGGGAAACAGGTCACTCTGGATCTGCCGGGAACGTCGGGAGGAGCCGCTGTTCGATCTCCTCTTTCTCCAGATCCACGAAGGAAAGGGAATCCTGGACGCCATCAGCTACGGCGCCCTGGGGGGGGAGGAATACGAGGCGCTTCTCCAGGAGATCGGCGAGGAGGAACGACTCCTTCCCGTGGCGCCGGAGTATGCGCTTCATCTGGTGGCTGACGCCCTCTTCCTGAGCCGGGAACAGGAGGTGGATCTTCCCCCGGAATTTTTCGTCCGAGGCGCCATGTTCGGCGACCGTCTGCTCCTTCCGACCTTGCGAATTCCTGATTTGGACCGGTACGACCTGGAGCGGATCGCCGCTACTCCCCGGCGCCTGAACGAGAGTGCGCTGCTCCTGGATGACCCGTTTTTTTGCGACTGGTTTCTGGCCACTCCCGCTGTGTATGATCTGGCGGAGGAGTGGGGCAAGGTGGTGGCCGCAACGGATAAGCATGAGCGGGAGCACGCGGCGCTGGCCAAGGGGATCGTGGAAAGATTCTGCCGGGAGCTCATCACCCCCGACCTGAACCGGATCACCCGGCGGCTGCTCCTTACCGCGGATCTGATGCAGGAGTGCGGTGAAGAGGTCGGCCAGATAGAGCGGACCCTGGCGGTGGCCCTGAGTATCTCCGGCTCGCGACTTCCGGCCCACGCCCACCCCTTCCTCCGCCGTCTGGCGCTGGAGAGTCTGGAGGCGGCCAGGGAAGCATTGGCCGATGGGTACGATCTGCGTAATGAACCGTACCTGGAGGAGTTCGATGAGTAAGGTAAATATTCGCGCAACGAACCGTACCTGGATAAGTTCGATGAGTAAGGTAAATATTCATGCAACGAACCGTACCTGGATAAGTTCGATGAGTAAGGTAAATATTCATGACTAAGCGTATCGGAGTCATCGGGGCCGGGAGTTGGGGGACAACCCTTGCCGATCTTCTCGCCTGCAAGGGGCACCATGTCACCCTCTGGGCTTACGAGCCGGATCTGGTGGAGGAGATGCGCGCCACGGGGGTCAATTCCCGCTTCCTTCCCGATGTTCCCCTCTCCCCACGCCTCAGCTACACAAGCTCCCTCCCCCAGGCGGTGGCGGAGGCCGGACTTCTTCTCTTCGTCTCCCCCACTCAGGTCATGCGTTCGGTTCTCTCCCGGCTCCTCCCCCACATTCCGGCGGGAATTCCGTTGGTCACCGCCTCCAAGGGGATCGAACTGGAGAGCCTCCTGACCATGTCGCAACTTTTCGGGGAGCTTCTTCCTCAGTCGCGCCGTCGGGAGATAGCGGTGCTGTCGGGGCCGAGCTTTGCACGGGAGGTGGCGCTCCGGATGCCCACGGCGGTGACGGTGGCGGCGGTTGACGAAGTGGTGGCCCGGCAGGTGCAGAGCGCTTTTACCACGGACTCTTTTCGGGTCTACACCAATGGCGATCCGGTGGGGGTCGAACTGGGGGGCGCCATCAAGAATGTTATCGCCCTTGCCGCGGGGATCTCCGACGGCCTCGGCTTCGGCTGCAACACCCGAGCGGCGCTCATCACCCGAGGTTTGGCTGAGATGAGTCGCCTGGGACGAGCGCTGGGGGCTGATCCCGCGACTTTTGCCGGCCTCGCGGGGATGGGGGATCTGGTCCTTACCTGCACCGGCGATCTTTCCCGCAACCGGAGCGTGGGGTTGCGCATCGGGCAGGGAGAGAAGTTGGACGCCATTATCGCCTCCATGACCATGGTGGCCGAAGGGGTCAAGACGACCCAGTCTGCCTGGATGCTTGCCCAGCGCCATGGGGTTGAGATGCCGATCATCGAGCAAGTCTACCGGATTATCCATGAGGGAAGATCGCCTCGACAGGCAGTCATCGAACTGATGACGAGAAATCCCCGGGCCGAGGGTGTGTGACGGATGAAGGATAGAATTCTAATCGTAGATGATGAAGCGGATATCGCGCTGATCCTCGGGCTGCACCTGGAAGATGCCGGATATGTCACGGATCGGGCGCGCGACGGCATGGAGGCGTTGGAGCTTTTGGCTGTCGGCGGCTACTCCCTCATGCTCCTTGACATCAGGATGCCCCGCATGGATGGCATGGAGGTTCTCAGGGAGGCCCACCGGTTGTATCCGCTTCTTCCCATCATCATGATGACCGCTCACGGCAGCGAACCCATCGCCGTGGAGGCGATGAAGCGGGGAGCCGTTGATTACATCACCAAGCCGTTCAATTCCGAAGAGCTTCTGAAGAGCATCAATCAGGTGCTCACTCTCTGTCGGACACGTGGGGAAAACCAGCGGCTCCAACTGCGGGTGGAAGAAGAGCGTCAAAAATGCCAGGCCATAATCCAGGGGATGGCTGACCTTCTGGTTGCGGTGGATCGCCAGGGGCGGGTGATCACCCTGAACAAGCGCGGGGTGGAGCTCTTGGGCGTTTCCGAGGAAGAGGCCTTGGGGCGACCGCTGGGAGAACTGATCCGGACCGATATCCAGGTGGAGCGGTTCCCCTGTCTGGTGGTGCTGGAAAGCGGCGAACCTTGCCTGGATGTGGAACTTGTCCTCCATTGCCTCCAGGGGGATATTCAGATGCTTGCCAGCGGCACCGTCCTTTACGGGAGTAACGGAGAGGTTGCCGGGGGGATGGCCATTGCCAGGGATATCTCGGCGTTGAAGGCTCTGGAGCAGGAGAAGGAAGATTTTGTCTCCATGCTCTCCCATGATCTCAAATCCCCCATCACGGCCATAATCGGCTCCATCGACCTGGTGCGGGAGGCTCGGTTGGGGCCGATAAACGGAGAGCAGAAGGAGTATCTGGAATCGGCCATTGAGAGCTGCGACGAAATGGTGGAGATGATCGATAACCTGCTGGATGTGCACAAGCTGGAGGCGGGGAAAATGGTCCTCTCCTTTCGCCGGGAGGAGTCCCAGGCGCTGATCACCAAGGGGGTTACCCGGTTCCGCTCCATGGCGCGCAAGGCTCTCCTTACCCTCTCCACCAACTTTGCCCCGGAACTTCCCGCTGTCATGGTGGATCGGGCCAAATTTCTCCGGCTGCTGGGAAATCTTCTCGCCAATGCCCTGAAGTTCACCAAGGAAGGGGGATGGATCAAGGTGTCGGCGGAGGTGGCGGAACTTGAGCTGGTGAAGGGGAGGATTCCCACGGCGCTTTACAAACCGGAGAGTCTCCCGGCGGACGGACGTTATCTCATGGTGACGGTTCAAGATAACGGCTTCGGCATTGCCGAAGGATCCCGGATCATGATCTTCGATCGCTTCGTCCAGGCGCGGCACCGGCGTCGAACCCGCACCGGCGGGAGCGGTCTCGGTCTCGCTTTTTGCCGCAAGATGATGGCCGCCCATGGCGGCTTTATCTGGGTGGAGAGCGAGCTCAACAAGGGGAGCAGTTTCATCACCCTTTTTCCCCTTCTTGACGATTCCGGGGAAGAGGAGTAGCGGTGTCTTCCGCCCTCTCCCTGCAGGGGCTCTCCAAGCGGTACGGTGCATTGACGGCGGTGGAGCGCTTTTCCCTGGAGGTGGAACGGGGGACCGTTCTCGGCCTCCTGGGGCCCAACGGCGCCGGCAAGACCACCCTCATCAAGATGCTGACCACCCTCATGAAACCTACCGAGGGGGATGCCTTCATGGAGGGGTGGAGTATTGTCACCGCCGGAAGGAAGGTCAGGGAGCTCATCGGGGTGGTTCCCCAGGAAAATAACCTGGACCGGTACCTTACCGCCCGGGAAAACCTGGTTCTCCATGCCCGGATGCACGGCATGGCCCACAGGGAGTACAACCGCCGCATCGATGAACTCCTGGAGCTGACCGCTCTTTCCGGGCGGCAAAATGAATTTCCCGACACCTTCTCCGGCGGGATGCAACGGCGACTGGTGGTGGCCCGCGCCCTTATTCATCAGCCCCGGATACTCTTTTTGGACGAGCCGACCACCGGTCTGGACCCCCAGTCCCGGCGGGCGCTCTGGGAGCATGTCCGATCCCTCCGCTCCCGGATGACCATCTTTCTCACCACCCACTATATGGACGAAGCCGACTCGTTGTGCGACCGGATCGTCATCATGGATCATGGAAAGTCCCTGGTGGACGGAAGCGCCGCGGAACTGAAAGCTCAGTTCGCCCACGCCCATGTCTACGAACTGGAGCTTCGGAGGGACTCCGACCGGTACGAGGAGCTGTTCCGGGCTCTCCCGGCGGTGACCTCCCTGGAGCGGGATCGAGACCTCTTTCGTATCTTCTTGAAGGATGAAGAGTCGCTAAAACTCCTCATGAACAGCATCATGAGCGGCGACATCCGAAAGATTCGCACCCTGGAGCCGTCGCTGGAGGAGGTCTTTCTGGAGCTCACGGGGAGGACGGTGCGGGAATGATGCTTCGTGGCGCGCTGGCCATCTTCTGGCGGGATCTCATCGTGCTCCGGCGGAGTTTTTTGTCCGAACTGCTGGCCGTGGTGGCGTCCCCCCTGACCCTCTTTCTGGCCTTCGGTTTCGGGCTCAAGGGGTATATCAACCAGGTGGACGGGGTTCCCTATGCCGTCTTCATTGCTCCCGGGCTCATCTCCATGACGGCGGTGCTGGCCGCCTTCGAGGAGAGCGCCTGGAGCATGTGGTTCCATCGTCGGGTGCAGAAGACCATCGAGGAGTACCGGGTCACCCCTATTACCGTTTATGATATTGTCGTGGGGAAGCTCTTCTCCGGTTTCTTCCAGGGGGGGATCAAGGGGGTGGCGGTGGCGGTCGTCATCTTCATCCTTACCCCTTTCCGCTTTCCCCTGCAGCATCTGTTTCTCTATATTCTTTTTATCGCCCTGGGGGCCATGATTTTTTCCTGTCTGGGGACGGTCTGCGGCACGCTCATGGACAAACCGGAAAGTCTCGGACGGATCCAGACGGTGGTTATCATGCCGCTTATCTTCATGTCGGGAATCTTCTTTCCCCTCTCCTCCTACCCTCCCGCCGTCATTCCCTACATTCGGCTCCTCCCCACCACCGCCCTTTTTGATGGCGCTCGCACGGCGCTTCTTGCCGGCGCGTGGGGATTGCCGTCACTGGTGGTTCTTTCGGTGACGGCGGCGATCATGTTCGTGCTGGCGGTGGTCGTCTTTAATAAAAAGATGGAGGAATAACTAGTACCCCGTCCGGCTTAAAGTTTCGTGATACCTTGAACCGCAAAGACGCAAAGTACGCAAAGAAAATAGAGAAAAACAACGAACCTGGATTCTTTTTCGGTATACCCCAAAAAAGGCTTTTACTTTGGGGTTCCTTTG
>CAIYUY010000018.1 GCA_903929485.1 uncultured Desulfuromonadales bacterium | reverse complement strand
GGTACCGGCTTGGGGCTGACCATCTCACGCCAACTGGCGGAGCTCATGGGGGGAAGCATGGGGGTTGAAAGTCTCCCGGGAAAAGGTTCCACTTTCTGGTTTACCGCTACGCTGAAAAAGCAACAGAGCGTCCACGACTCTGTTCCGTCGGGGCCGAAAAAATTGGCAACTCCCCGCCCGATGATGGAAAGGTCGGCGGAAAGTAATTTCCACCGGGGCGCCACCCGCCTCCTTCTGGTGGAAGATGAGCCTATTAACCAGATGCTCATGGACTGCATGATGCCGCTGTTAAACGGCCATGAAGCGACAGCCGTTATTCGGGATCCGGGTTCGGCGGTGAAAAATCATCTCATTCCGGTCATCGCACTCACGGCGAACGCCTTCACGTCCGATCAAGAGTTCTGCCTTGCCGCGGGAATGAATGATTATATGAGCAAACCAATCGAGATCATCGAGTTGCTGGAGATGATTGAGAAGTGGGCCCCTTTTGACGGACAGGTCGGAACCAAACAGGAAGGACCAAGTCAAAGGCAATGGAACGCGGATCAAATCTGATCGGTACGGATTAACGCGGATCAAACAAAAGTAATAGCAATAGTTTTTATCAGCGCAAATCCGCGCAAATCCGCGCAATCCGCGTCATCCGCGTTCTATCGAAGTTCATGTTCGCTCGGTTTTTGTAAAGAGTGAAGATGCAAAAGAGTAAAGGAGAAATTCAGCCATGAACATTCTCATAGCCGAAGACGATGCCCCGTCACGCCTGATGCTGCACTACATGTTAACCAAGTGGGGGTAGGGACCACCTTTACGGTCAGACTCCCCTTTTCGGCTTTGGGCTCTACCTGATGCACCTGCTTTCGGAGATATCGCTGATCAGCCCGCGGATCGCCCGGCTCAACAACATGGGGGTGACAATCGCCCAGGGGCGACAACGGACGCACTGCCGCCGGAAACGAGATGGGGTTGTGGGCGGTCAAGGAGTGCTTGATCGTAGGCCGCTGAAAATTGTCCCTCAAGCGCCTTGAAAGCCTTGAGGACCGCCGGATCGAAGTGCCGGGGAAGGGTCCGACCATCTCCTTCGGTAATGATGCGGTAGACGGTTTCGTGATCCAAGGCCGGTTTATAACTCCGGACAGAGCGGAGGGCGTCATATTGGTCCGCCAGATTCACGATGCGCCCCTCCATGGGTATTTGATCACCGGAAAGCCCAAAGGGATACCCGCTCCCGTCATAACATTCGTGATGGCTGAGTGCGATCCTGCTGGCCATAGCCATCTGTGCATGTTTCCCTATGATTTTTGAACTATACAGAGGGTGTTTTTTCATCTCGTACAACTGATCATTCGTCAGGGGCTCAGTCGTGTTAAGGATGGCCGGAGAGAGATGGATCTTGCCCACATCGTGCAACACGGACTGAATGCTGATATTCTCCACGATTTTTTCCGGCAGGAGAAGCTGTCGGGCAAGTAGAGCAGAATACTTACCGACCCGCAGGATGTGATCCCCGGTACAAATGTCATTTACCTCCGAGGCCCGCGCCAGGGCAAAAACAGTATAATCAAACGCGGACCTCGTTTCACCGACCTGGACGGCAAGTGATCTCAGACAAAGAGTCTGACTGACAACACTGCGCAGTATGGTCTCATCGTGCATGCTTACTTCGCGACCGTAATTAATGGCGATGATGCAGAAATTATCGTTGGAGTAGCGGACCATATTGGAAACCATGATGGTCTGCTTTTTCAGCCACCAACGAAGCTGCAGCATGGTGGTCAATCGGGCGTCCTGTTCGTTGTAATAATTACCTTCGGAGAACGCCGAACACCGGTTAAGATTCATGCTGATGCAGCTTCTGACAATTTCGCCGTCCCTGACATCAAAGCGTAACCACTGACAGATATCGGCAGAAGTCATTATCCCGATAATGACGATCTCAGGGCACTCTACGAGATCCCACCTCCTTCTGATAATCTGCGCCACAACAGTGTTAACCATTTCCATGAAATCGAACGTGGTCGGATCAAAGGTAGCGATGGTCTCTTCGCTAAAAGCATTCAACCGAGTGACATGATGATAGACTGAATCGAGTTGGTCACTATGCGCCTTGGCATGCAACAGCATCTTTATCCTGGCCAGTAACTCCAGGGTGTCAAACGGTTTGGTGATAAAATTCTCGGCTCCGGCCTCGATCCCCCGGATATGATTTTTTTTATCCAGACACGCCGTGATCATGATGATCGGTATCATCTTCTGTTCTTCATCGGACTTGATGCGACGACAGAGCTCGAAACCGTCCATTCCCGGCATCATCACGTCCAGAAGACAGAGATCGATCCGCTCCGTGCCGATCTTCCGCAACGCGTCCAACCCATTGGACACCGCTACCACCTCATATCCCCGGGGGGTGAGTATGGACTCCAGCAGGCTGGTATTACGAGGTTCGTCATCCACACAAAGTATTCGCGGCAACTGTTGATTCATGACACGCCCTCCACTGCAATCCACCCCTTTACCCGGCCGGGGGTTACACGGGTGTCGATCGGATTTGACATCTGACCATCGGGAATACACCTCAGAGTAGCAAGTAACATGCCGGAAGGGGAGTAGCGGTTCCTGGGGATGCAACTTGCCGACTTCACGATGAAACATACAACCGAGTCAGGAGCTTGGCAGGAAATATCATCGTCGCAACCAGCCGCATGTAACAGTACCGTCATATCCGACAGTCAGATCATGCAGTACCATGCTCCAAGTTCGGTTGGATAAGCGTTCTCCATCCCGACGACAATTAGATAACCGGTTGACACTTTCCGTGCTTTCCATCATACATATTCGAGTAAACTATGCTCCAAAAAAAATGATCGTGGCGCTCCACGTAACAGACCGGATGACAACCATGCCCGCTAAGAACACCACCATCTTCCTGGTGCTGCTGCTCACCCTCTGCATGACTGCCGCCGCCGGCGTGCCGTCACTCCTTGCCGCCGATGACCCGCCCGATAGCGCTCCCGCCTCCGAAACTCTTCTCAACCTCTCCCTGGACGAACTCCTGGATATGGATCTGACCATGGTGACGGTGAAACCAACCGTGCAGAGTGAGGCCCCCGCAGTGGTCACCATCATCACCCGCGAAGATATCACCCTCTCCGGCGCCAGGGATCTCATCGACGCACTGCGCATGGTGCCCGGTTTCGACTTCGGCGTCGATATCTGGAACGTCGTCGGCGCCGGCTTCCGTGGGCTCTGGGGCCAGGAAGGGAAGATCCTCCTCACGGTGGATGGCATGGGGTTCAACGAATATATGTACGGCAATATCCCCTTCGGCAACCATTTCCCCCTGGAGTTAGTTGAAAAGATAGAGATCATTCGTGGGCCCGGTTCGGCGCGCTTCGGCAATTTCGCCGAACTGGCGGTAATCAACGTCATTACCATGACCGGGGCCGAGACCCCGGGGGGGCGCCTCTCCTCAACCTCCGGTTTTTTCCGGAGCAGTTTCAGCCGGGAGAATATGGCGGCAAAGTACGGGAGCCCATTGAGTACGGACGGCTACCTTGGTGTTTCCCTCTCCGGCGCTCTTGCCCAACGAAGTGACAAGAGCTACAAGGATCAGACCGGCGCCACCTGGGAGATGCGTAACGACTCGCAGCTCAAGAACGGAAATGCGATTCTCAACATCAGATCCGGCGGATTGAGCGGCGGTTTTATCTACGATACTTACCAAAGTTCCGGTCGTGACGGCGTTGGCAATGTCCTCCCTTCCGACCTGAAGCCCGGCTTTATTTCCTACCTGGGGCGCCTCGCCTACGAACATTCCGTTACCGAAGAGCTGAAGGTGACGGGTGGGGTAAAGGGGTCCATCCAGCAACCCTGGCGCAACACCACTGTTCCCCCCAGTGACCCTGCCTACTATGATCCCACCGTCCAGGTTTACGATCTGAATCTCAATGCCCTCTGGGAGCCATTACCATGGGCCGGCGCCCAAATCGGCGCGGAGTATGAGCATCAACGAGCCCGTTATGGTTCCAACGACCTGCCACCGCAGTACCTCTTCCCGGGAGGAGCCCGGCAGATCGATTTCAACCGGTATGCCCTCTACAACGAATGGTTGTTGAAGAGCCCCCTCTGCAACATCACGGCAGGCCTCCGCCTTGAGAAGTACGGTGACTACAAACCGGCCGTCGTCCCCCGACTCAACCTGACCCGCTCCTTTGGAGAGACCAGTGTAAAACTGCTCTATAACGGGGCCTTCCGGGCGCCGTCCATCGAGCAGACTTCCTCGGGGCTGAAGGCGGGGCACAAACTGCAAACGGAAACCTCCGATGTCCTGGAACTGGAGGTAAGCCACCGCTTCGACCCCCACAACCATGCCTCGGTCAACCTGTTCGACATCAGGATGGATCATCCCATCGTGTTTTACAATGACCAGGTGACCAATCAGGATACCTACCAAAATCAGGGACGGGTCGGCTCACGGGGGGTCGAAGCCGAATACCGTTTCCGGGACGATTGGGGACAGCTGGCCCTCCGCTATGCGTTCTACCAGGCCACGAATCAGGGTTCTTCCTACTACCATGTTCCGGGTAACGACGCGGTTTTTCTCGGTTTCCCCGCGCACAAGGTGACCGTCGACACCAACTACCGGGTGACCCGTAACGTCAACCTGAACAGCTCGATGATTTTCATCAGCGACCGCTACGGCTATGACCAGGTTGATTCCGTCACGAACCAGGCAGTACTAAAAAGATACGATCCTGAACTGGTGGCCAACCTCTACCTCTTCTACAAGAATGCCTTCCGGCAAGGTCTGGATCTGGGGTTCGGGATCTACGACCTCTTCGACGTTGCCCA
The DNA here is from genome assembly GCA_903929485.1 of uncultured Desulfuromonadales bacterium. Lineage (GTDB taxonomy): Bacteria > Desulfobacterota > Desulfuromonadia > Geobacterales > CAIOGM01 > CAIOGM01. Next base: position 3,965 of record CAIYUY010000018.1, on the reverse strand, counting down.
CACCTTCATCCAGCCTTATGATGGCGGACACGCTCCGCTCCCCGGATCGGGGCGTGAATACCTGCTTCGGGTGAGCTATGCTTTTTGACGTTAACCGCGTCACCCCCAAGGGAATCTCCGGGGGGGGGATCCGGATCTTATCGCCCATCCGGATTACTCCGTGGAGTGGTGCTCCTTCTCCTGGTATCCACCATCGGATGGTTATCCCCGGAACCGCTCCACGCCGAGAGTCCCACGACCGGCAGTGAATACCGGATCAAAGGGGCCATGATCTACAAGATTCTCAGTTACGTTGAATGGCCGACGGATCTCTTTCCCTCGGAGAGTTCTCCACTCACGATCTGCGTCCTGGGGAGTGGCCCCATGGAAAGCGCCATACCCCTCCTCAATGGACAGCAGCAAAAGGGGCGACGGCTGGCGGCACTGATGATAACGTATCCCGAAGAAGCCGGGAAGTGTCAGGTCCTGGTCATAAACTCCTCGGAATTGTCCCAATTACCCGATCTTCTCCATAAAATCCGTCTGATCCCCCTGTTGACCATCAGCGACATTAATGGTTTCGCGGAGAGCGGCGGCGTCATCGAACTGGGTAGGGAAGGGAACAGAATTCGGATGGAGATCAATCCGGCAGCGGCGCGACAGAACCGGATAAGGATCAGCTCGCAACTCCTCAAACTGGCGCGAATCGTGAAGGGTGAGAAGTGATGGATCGACTCCTGGTCGGTAAATTGAGGCATCTGAGCATCCGTCACAAGCTCATCCTGGTCATGCTGATCACCAGCGGGGTGGTCCTGATGATGGCCTTACTGGCGTTTGTAGGTAATGAAGTCATTACCTACCGACGAAATGCCCTGGAGAACCAGAGGCTTCTGGCAACGATCATCGGTGGGAATACGACGTCCGCCGTCGATTTCAACGATCCACAGTTCGTCCATGAAACGCTTCACAGCCTGTCATCCGTCCCCCACATAACTTCAGCCCACATCATCGCCCATGGCAAACTCTTTGCTTCGTACATCCGGCCATCCGCCGCATACGGGCCGGGAGCGCCGGGGATCACCGTCGTCGGCCCTGATTCCAGGGTATCCCGGGAAACTCTGGCGGAATTGGCCGCCGAAGAACGGAACCTCTGGCCGCGAGGCTTTCGCCTGGTAACGGTCACCCCAATCAAACTGTCGGATCGGGAGATCAGTACCGTCGTCATTATTTCCGATTTCAGTGAACTCTCCTCACGACTCACCGGCTTTCTTTGTGTGGTTTGCCTGATTCTGGTGGGAGCGGCCACCGTGGCGTATCTCCTCTCCGCCAAGCTGCAACGGCTCATCTCCGGCCCGATTCTCCACCTGGCCGACATCATGGCGCAGGTCTCGGCCAAGAACTACTCAGTCCGTGCTGTCCGGGAAAGCAATGATGAACTGGGGGTCCTGATAACCGGATTCAATCAGATGCTTTCCCAGATCCAACAGCGTGATGACCGGTTGTTGCGGTACCGTGACGAGCTTGAGGCGGAGGTCGCCCAGCGGACTCGCGAATTGACCACCGCCAAGGAGGAGGCGGAGGCCGCCAACAGGGCCAAATCCGAGTTTCTGGCAATCATGAGCCATGAACTCCGCACCCCCATGAACGCCATTCTTGGTTTCTCCGAAGCGCTCCAGGAATCCTACATGGGACCTCTGGCGCCGGGCCAGCTGAAGGCCGTTGTGACCATCGAGGAAAGCGGCCGCCACCTGCTCACTCTCATCAACGACATCCTTGATCTCTCCAAGATTGAAGCCGACAAGCTGGAACTGGAACTGGAAGATGTATCCATTGAGAGTATCTGCGAATCGAGCTTCAACTTCGTCAAAGAGATGGCCCTCAAGAAAGAAATCACCCCCTCTGCTACGTACACTCTGGTCCCGGCGGCATTCCGCAGCGACCAGCGCCGCCTGAAACAGATGTTGGTGAATCTTCTCTACAACGCCGTCAAGTTTACTCCCGCGGGGGGGAAAATGGGACTTGAGGTGGTGGGAGCTCGGGAAGTACGACAGGTCATATTTACTGTCTGGGACACCGGTATCGGCATTACATCGGAAGATCTCAAAAAATTATTCCAGCCCTTTGTCCAGCTGGACAGCTCACTTTCCCGCCAGTACGAGGGAACCGGTCTGGGTCTGGCGTTAGTCTCCCGGCTGGCGGGACTGCTGGGCGGTTCCGTGGCGGCAACCAGCGAGCCGGCCAAAGGGAGCCGCTTCTCCATTACCCTGCCGTGGGACGATCACGAACCGGAACCGGTTAAGCAGGAAGATCGCACCATAGTCCAAGCACGGCTACCGGATTCCGGTTCCGATTCCCCGACATTGCCCCTCATTCTTCTGGTCGACGACAACCCGGCGTTACTACGGTTGTTGGAGAGACATCTCCATGCCAACGGTTTTCGGGTCATTACGGCTCGCGACGGAAAAGAGGCGGTGGCAAGAACCCATGACGACCACCCGGAACTGATCCTCATGGATATTCAAATGCCCGGCATGAGCGGCCTGGAGGCGATCCAGCTCATCCGACTCTCCTCTGAACCGAAGGTCGCAACGGTTCCCATCATTGCCCTGACCGCATTGGCCATGCGCGGAGACCGGGAGCGATGCCTTGATGCCGGAGCGGACGAATACCTGAGCAAACCGGTCAAGATGCAAGAGCTCTGCAACTGTATCGGCAAGTTGCTTGACGCCACGGATCAACGGTTGAGGCTCCCCATCATAAACCAATAAGCGCCGTTTCCACCCAGCATCCGCATGGGGAAGCCCCCTTGCATGAAGCGTCCACTACCCCCATCCCCCACCAGGATACCCTCCCATACCTCTCTCCGTCATTTCCGAGCGTCAGCAATCCGCTTCTGTTTAAGAAACAAATCAAGCCAAAGCTCGGCACTAATCCGGCAGCTAAAGATTAAACATTTAACAACACGATAAGATGCTCAACTCCAGCCAAATTAGAGATACTCTCAACAGCATTTCATGAACTGAATTAAGTTGTACCTGATAAAAATTACTGTTACGCTGGTCTCATATGAACAGTACAGACAGATAACTCGGGTATGTGGCTGAACTATCATGAGGTTTTATATGAATCACAAGATCGGAATATTGCTGCTGACATTCGTGGGATCATTGATTACAATGACGACCCTTTTCGGCATAGGGTTCTACCGGATGCAGATGCTTTCGGAGATATCCCTGGTCAGCCAGAAAAAAATCCTGATGAAGAGTTTCGACTCCCTCATAAGAAGTCAGGTACAAACTGCCGTCAGTATCCTGACTACCGCCCAGACGCGGGCGGCCAAAGGTGAGATCACCGTTGATGAGGCGAAAAAACAGGGAGCGGATCTGGTGCGGCGACTCCGCTTTCAGAAGGAAGGCTATTTCTGGATTGATACGGCCGACGGTATCAATGTAGTGCTGCTGGGGAAACAGATCGAAGGAAAAAGCAGAATTGAGCTGCGGGACCGAAACGGCGTCTACATTATCAGGGAGCTCATCAAGCAGGGGTTAAGGGAAGGTGGCGGATATTCCGAATACCTGTTTCCCAAGGCGGGAAGCGAGACAGCAGTGCGGAAACGGAGCTACACCCTGGGATTCAAGCCGTGGGGCTGGGTCGTGGGAACCGGCTACTATATGGATGAAATTGAAAACAGCATCATGGAGCAGCAAAAGAGCGCCCGACGAGAGCTGACGTCCAATATCACCTTTTTCGCCGTTTCGTCAGCCATGGTAATACTCTCATTTTTTGGAATCGGTCTGACGATTTTCTATATGATGAGAATCAAGGAGTTGGCGACACAGTCCGCGGAAGAAAAGATAGCCACCCTGAATAGTCGTTTGACTCTTGCCGCGGATTCCGCCCATATGGGCGTATGGGATTACTCCGTTCCCGAGAACATGCTTGTCTGGGACAAGTGGATGTATACCCTGTACGGCATAGGGGATAAG
>CAIYUY010000017.1 GCA_903929485.1 uncultured Desulfuromonadales bacterium | reverse complement strand
GTGGGGAATGGTGAAGGCATAGCGGCCGGGATCGAACCGCGCGACACGAGAAACGCGGTGATGTTTTCCGCGCCCTCCGCTCTTCCACTGAGTCTTACGCTATGCCTTTGAGTTCAGTATAGCAAAAAGGGAAAAGGATGTACTACAAAAAGATCTAAGGAGCGGATACGGGATGTAGGGGCGACGCATGCGTCGCCCCTACGATAACCGGAGAGAACCATGATTGAACTGAAGGTCGATGACCGGGAGATTGTGACGGCGCTGGAAAAGTTGGCGGCCAAGGGGCAAAATCTGCGGCCGGCCATGCTGGCGATTTCCCACGACATGCGGGACGCAGTGAAGCAACGGTTTATCGAAGGTCCGGCTACATGGAAGAAGCTGGCCAAGTCCACGGTGAAGCGATATGAAAAAAAGGGGTGGAGCACCCAGCCGACGCTTAACCGCAACTCCGGCGGGCTGTTCCCTTCCATCGTCCCCGATAACAGCGGGTCCACCGCCACGGTGGGAACAAACAAGATCTATGCGGCCGTGCATCATTTCGGCAAGACGATCAACCGGCCGGAGCGGCAACAGGTCATTCACTTCAAGCAGGAGGTGCGGGGGAAGATCACCCGAGCCACCCGTAACGCCCAGGGGAAGTTGCAGGGGGGGGATAAGTTCTCCAAGGCGAAGGGGAGCCGCTACGCCATGAAGGTGAAGGTGGGAGCGCATTCAATCAAGATGCCGGCCCGACCGTTCATGTATCTGAAGGAAGCGGACAAGCAGCGGATCTTGAGGACGATGCAGCAGTATCTAGAAACGAGTTGAATGTTGAATGTTGAATGTTGAAGTGCATTCAGTATCCAACATTCAACATTTAAAATCGCCTTCAAGCGTCCGTCGTCAGTCAAGTGATACAAGGGTAAGGGGTGACGCCTTTGAATCTATCCTGAGTAGATTTAACGATAGTTTAAACGGGGTTCTGAAAAGCGATGTTGAGGGTTGGAACGCGATGTTGAATGTTGAATGCTGAATTTTGAGTTGAATTCAAAATACAACATTCAACACTCAACATTTTTTTGTTGAACCCGTTCAGATTCACCCTGATAAACCCCCATGGTATGACGTAGGGGCACGGCGCACCGTTCCCCTATCTTTGTTTGTGCCGGGCGCCACTTTTTCGGAGGAACCATGACGGTGAAATTGATCGAGATCTTCAAGCCGGGAACCCATACCACCATGGACGGGAGGAAGGTATCCTTTTCGGAAGGGGAGGTGAGCGCCATCGCCATGGGTTATGACCCGAAGCTGCATAAGGCGCCCCTGGTGGTGGGACATCCCAAGAGCGACGATCCGGCTTATGGGTGGGCCGGGAAGCTGGAGTTTTCCGATGGAGTGCTGAAGGCGACGCCGGAACAGGTGGCCGTGGAGTTCTCCGAGCTGGTGAACGCCGGACGATTCCCCAAGGTCTCCGCCTCGCTGTATCCTCCCGACCATCCCCACAACCCGAAACCGGGGCAGTATTACCTGAAGCATGTGGGCTTTCTGGGGGCCATGGCGCCGGCGGTGAAGGGGCTGCAACCGGCCAATTTCGCCGAGGAGGAAGGGATTCTTAATTTTGGAGATTACGAGGATATCCTGGTGGTCAGGATCTTTCGTAACCTGAAAAATCTGCTCATCGAGAAGTTTGGCCGGGACGAGGCGGACAGGGTCATCGATGAATATACGCTGGATACGTTGAGCCAAGACGCTGATGAAGATCAACCGGAGGAGGCAGATATGACAAAAGTTGAGGAGCTGCAAGGACAGGTGGCGGCCTTTGCGGAACAGGTAACGACTCAGGGGGCCACCATCGCGACGCTGACCAGTCGGTTGACGCAGGCGACGGCGGAGTTGACCGGGCTGAAGAGCGCCGGTATCCGCGCCGAATGCGAGGCCTTTTGTGAAGGGGAGAGCATGAAAACCCGGATCTCTCCGGCCATGAAGAGCGCCGTGGTGAACCGGATGGTGGAGCTGGCGGTCTGCGCGCCGGTGGAGTTCGGCGAAGGGGAGGCCAAGACGACCCGCCCACCCCTGGAGCTGTACCGGGAAGAGTTGGCCAATCTGCCGGAAGTGGTGAGCTTCGGCGAGACCGCGACGCATAACCGGAGCCGGTCGGGAAGCGAAGGGCGGGAGAGCGCCGCCGATTACGGCGGGAAGGTGGATGAATCCCGGCTGGCCCAGCATAACGCAGCCCTGGAATATCAGGAGCAGGAGCAGGCCGCCGGACGAGCCGTTTCGTACCAGAGCGCCATCACGTTTGTCATGAAGCGATAAAAACAGTTCTAGGTTCTAGGTTCTACGTCCTACGTTTTAAACCTAGAACCTAGAACCTAGAACGTAGAACGTAGAACATACTTTAACAAGGAGTTTGAAACCATGGCGGATCGTCTTGCAGGACTGAGGCTGGTTGACCCCGCGCTAACGAACTTGGCTCGGGGATATCGTAACGGTCAGATGGTGGCCGAGGAGCTGTTTCCCATCGTGGGAAATCTGGAAAAGGAAGCGGGGGTGTATCCCCAGTTCTCCAAGGAGGCGTTTTATCTGTACGCCACCGAGCGGGGAATCCGCGCCAACTCCAATCGGGTCAATCCGGCGGGGATTACGCCGTTGACCTACAACATGACCGAGCATGACCTGGAATACCCCATCGACTACCGGGAAGATGAAGAAGCGATCTTCCCGCTCCAGGCCCACGCCACCAATGTGGTGACCAGCGCCATACAGCTGCGCCGAGAGAAGCTGGCGGCGGATCTGGCCCAGAATACCGCCAACTACGCCTCCGGCAACAAGCTGACCCTGGCGGGGGATGACTGCTGGAGCGAGCCGGGAAGTGATCCCGTGGGGGTCATCGAAGACGGCAAGGAGCAGATCCGGGCCACTATCGCCCAATATCCCAACACGGCGGTGATCGGACCCAAGACGTTGAAGGCCTTGAAGAAGCATCCGGCCCTCATCGAGCGGATCAAGTACTCCATGAAAGGGGTGCTGACTATCGAGCTACTCCAGGAGATCTTCGATATTCCCAAAATCATCGTGGGGCGGATGGTCTACTCCACCGACGCGGGGGTGGTGACGGACATCTGGAGCGATAACATGGTCATGGCCTATGTGCCGGAAGCCACCAGCGGCCAGGAGCGGACCATGTACGAGCCTTCCTTCGGCTACACCTTCCGGAAGAAGGACCGCCCCATCGTGGACAAGTACACCCCCGACGGCGGCAAGATTCAGCTGATCCGCGCCACCGACCTGTTCGACATCAAGATGCCCGGCGCCGAAGGGGGCTATCTGGTTTTCAATACGGTGAAATAAAAAGGCAAGGGTGAAGGGTGAAGGGTGAAATATGACTTACATCGTGAAGGATACCACCATCAGGAAGGGGGGGATTGATTATCCCCCCGGTTCCACCATCGAGCTGGACGCACGGGAAGTGGCCGGGCTGGAAACTTTTTTGGAGGATGCTCCGGAGGAGGCGGGAACCAAGATGGGAGCCAGTGAAGCCATCGCCCGAATCGAGTCGGTCACCACCATCCAGGAGCTGGAGCCGTTCATTACCGGGGAAACCCGTAAAACAGTGTTGGCCGCCATAGCGGCAAGGCAATTGACTTTTGAAACAAAGGAGCAGTCATGAAAGCTGAAGTACCTATCGGAATATTTTCCATTGCCGCCATGGCCAACATCGCCAGGATGACCTTCGTGGGGTTTGACGGCAATGTCTGCGCGGCCGGCGCCAAGTCCGCCGGAGTCGCCAATGCCGACGCCGGAACCGGGAACATGTTTCCCGTCTCGCCCCTGAGGGTGCGGCTGGTGATCGCGGGGGGAGCGGTCGCCGTGGGGGCCGCGGTGGACTCCGACGCCTCCGGCTACGCCGTGACCCACAACAGCGGTGTCATCAACGGCTACGCCCTGGACGCCGCCGGAGCGCTGGGGGATGTTATCCGGATCGTGTAAAAACCGTAGGGGCGATTCATGAATCGCCCGTACAAAACCCAAAAGGAGAATACCTGTGAAAATGTACCATTCGATAGTTATGGTGATATTGGCCCTGACCGTGTTGACGGTTACCGCCTGGGGCGCCGGTAAACCGGCCTTTTTCACCGACGGGAAGCAGACGGCGATTCAGAATCTGCATGGGGTATCGCCGGACCCGACGGTGTCCGCCTGCGTGACCACGACGGTGACCAAGGGGGCGATAGCGTCGGTGACCACCACCGGATACCGGGCCATTCACTGGGAAGGGCAGGACAGCACAGGCGCAACCTTGAGAATCAAGCGCTCGTTAAACGCCAACACCGCCTATATTCCGGGAACCGGCTTTACCGACACCTTGAACGGGAACGTTTCGACTGTGGTCTTCAAAGGGTACAGCGCGGCCCCCAGGGCGGTGACGGTCTGTTACGATCTGCAGTAAATCAATGTTGAGTGTTGGATGTTGAATGATGAATTAAATTCAAAATTCAACATCCGACACTTAACATTATTCAAAGGACTTTCCATGTACTGCACTATCCAAGACATACGCGGGATTATTTCGGATGAAACGCTGATTCAGCTGGTGGACGACAGCGGCAGCGGGTTGAGCATGAGCGCGGTGGCCTCCGTGGCCGCCGGGGCGGACCCGACGGCACTGGGACTGGATGCGGCGCAAGCGGCGGAGGCGCCGGTGGCGGTGGCCGCCTTTGTGGAGATTATAGCCAATGCCTGCGGCACGGTGGACGGCTTTTCGGCGGGGCGGTATGTTATCCCCTGGAGCCCTGTCCCCAGCCTGATCAAGAGCATCGTCCTGGATATCGCCGTTTACAACCTGTATTCCCGCCGGGAGAATGTGCCGCCACTGCGGACGGAGCGGCACGCCAACGCCATGAAGCTCTTGGATCGGCTGGCCAAGGGGACGCTGACCATCGGCTCCAGTCAGAACCCCCAACCCACCGTGGGTGGGGCTGCCGTCTACCGGAGTCGGGCGAAAATCTTTGATGCGGCTAAATTGGATACATTCTAAATGACGACGCTGTTACCCATCATGGATATCACCGCCATTGAGCAGGCGGTGGAGGCCCGTCTGGTAGCCAAGATCGCGGCGATCCGGGCGACGGCGGTGCAGAAGGGAACCCGCTTTCTCTTCACCAATCCGGCTCTTGCCGTTTCCATCTTCGAAACGGGGGAGTTTATTCCGGAGGGGCAACGATCCTACAAAATCCCGTGCGACCTGCATCTGCTGCTGACCTTTTCCTCCGCCAAGAGCGAGGAAGAGCGGCGCAAGGGGATAAATCCGTTGGTGATGGGGATCATCCAGGCGCTGACTCATCAGACCTTGGGGCTGAAACTCCGTCCGCCGGGGCTGATTCCCAAGCGTTTCAGCGACGTGACCACGGAAGAGGATTGGAGCAACAACAAGATTATCTACAGCCTGCAATTCGGCTGCGCTTTTAACCTGGAGGCGGTGAGCGACGAAGTAGGAGTCGACCTGCTGACCATCGGGATGAACTATTTTCTGGCGGGGGATGCGGAAACCATCCAGGCCACCGACGTGGTGGACTTCACGACAGTACCCTCCCCCCAGCCGGCGGAATACACGGTTAAAGCATATGTGAACGGAGTATTGACGGATCTGGTGACGCTGGCGGGGATCAACGGGAAACAGATCTCGTTGACGGTGAATTACCCGGAAACGATTCAGGGTGGGGAGTTGGGCGGGGATCCGCTGGGGGGCTCTACTGCGGGAAATACGACGGCGGGGATGACGCCGGTAATACCGGCATACAGTATCGGCGCGGTGCTGGATGGAATCCCGGTGGATTTCGTGGAACTGATCGGGGTGACGGTTAACAAGGAGATCATCGTCAAGGTAACGTGGCCGGAAACAATTCAAGGAGGAGATGTATGAAAAAGAAAGGTTCTACGTTTCATGTTCTACGTTCTCGGTTAAAGGCTCTCTTCACTCTTCACCCTTCACCTTTCACTCTTGCTTCACTGTTCACCCTTATCTGTTCACTCTTCACCCTTGCCGTTCTGGCCAACGCGGGGGGGACGCTGACCAGCCGCATGGTGCAGAAGCATGGACCGGAGGCGGCTATCTCCGGGGCGCACCTGAATTATGAAATTGCCGTGTCTACCGATACCCATAAAGTTTTTGCGGGGTACTCCACCGGAAAGTTCCGTCTGGCCAATTATGACGAGCTGGCCACCATCGCCATGACTCCGGGGCCGCAAGGGATGCAGGGGATTCAGGGGATACAGGGAATCAAGGGGGATACCGGAGCCACGGGAGCGACCGGGGCGGCGGGGGCTGCTGGGGCGCAGGGAGTCAAAGGTGATACCGGCGCGGCGGGAGTCGCAGGCAGTAACGGCGCCACCGGAACGACCGGCCCACAGGGAATACAGGGGATGACCGGAGCAACGGGAGCGCAAGGAGTTAAAGGGGATACCGGGTTAACCGGCCCACAGGGGATCATCGGCTTGACCGGACCTACGGGAGCCGATGGGACCAATGGCAGCACGGGAGCACAGGGTATTCAGGGCGCGACCGGGGCTACCGGTCCGAACAACGTATCGACAGCAACAACTACGGCAATCTCCGGGTTGCTCAAGGGCAACGGATCGACCGTAAGCATGGCTAGTCCCACCACGGATTATCTCACCCCCACAGGCAGCGGGGCGGGGTTGACGGGGGTGGCGAAAACAGCAGGAGTGCCAAGCGGTCAAACGATCATCGGCGGGACCGGTGTAACTGACGTGCTCAAATTACAGGGGACGAGCGGAAACGGGACGTTGACGAGTCCGGCTGTGCAGGTGTTGTCGGGCAATGCAGGGGCTACGGCGGCGGTTACGGTGCTGAATAACGGCAACGTAGGGATAGGAACTACTACCCCAGCATCTATGCTTCAAATTCACGTTGGAACAGATGCTAACTTTGCTTACAATGTTACTCTGGGAACTGTTTTAGCTACATATGCTAGAATATCAAGTTTTAATGACGCCGCTTCGCTTTCTATGCCGATTGTGTTTAATGGTTCTAGTCTTTATTTTACAACAAGTACTATTCCGAGAATGGTAATTGACGCTTCTGGAAGTGTTGGAATGGGTGGCACGCTTACATCAACAGGATTGGCTGGTGCTAATATGGTAGTTTTAGGCACTGGCAACGTAGGTATAGGAACTACTACACCCACCGCCAAACTCCACGTTGTCGGCCTCGCGACATACGCCGACAACCAGACGGCACTCAACGCCGGGCTCGCAGCAGGTGCTTTTTACCGTTTGCCGGCAGTATCCCCCGCAGCCAGTCTGCTCGCCGTCGTCTATTAAGGAGCAACCATGCAATTTTTCGACTTTCAGCCTGTTGTAGTTCCGGGCCTCAAAAAATCTATCATCCGATTCCCCGCCACATTCGTTGGGTATCCTGTCGGCGGTAACGTATCGCTGACGCTGACTCCCGAGAAACTGACGACCTACGGGGACGGCAGAGAGTGTATCGACAGGATGGACGGTATCACGGTCTCCATCGCCGATGCCGACCTGACCCGCTCCATCACGCTCAGGCATCCCGTAACCGGTGAGACCATCGGGACGTTCACTCTGGCTGATTTCGCGGCCATGACCTACAGCGTTCAGATTGACATGTATGAGCGGGAGCAATCTCGCCTCGCTCAAATAGAGTCCGTCAGACTGGCGGCACTGGCAGCTCCGGCAACCGCGACCACGCAGCCGATTGACGCCGTGACGCCACCGAGTGCGCCCTGATGTCCCGTATCGTGATCGACGGGTTTGAGGGGGGGGATCTCTCCGGCTGGGGTAATCTTGGCGCGTCCGTCATTGTCCCTTCCGGACCGATGGGCTTGCGTAACGCCGGGTGTTGCCAGCTGACCTATGGCTCCGGCATTACCCGCAATTTACCCACTCCCAAGAGCGAGCTCTATCTCCATTGTCGTGTGCTCTTCGCGGATGTCAGGGATGGCTTGACGGTGACTTTTTTCAACAACGCCAACCGTCTGGGGTGGGTTTTGCTCCAGGGAAGCGCGGTGCCGGCGGCGCAACTGTTCGGACCAGGAGGCACCCATGGCGGGGGAGCGCTGATTACGGGGGAAAGTGTCGGGCTGGAAATTCATTACAAGCCCGATAGCACCGCGGCGGGATTGTTCACGGTAAAGCTGAACGGGGTGGTGGTGGCGGATGTGGCGGGGATCGGTACTTCCGATTATACCCTTCCCATCAACAATATTACCTTCACGGCCACCACCTCTTTCGCCCATATCCATGTTGATGATTTCATCCTGGATGACGCGGCGTGGATCGGAGACGCTTTCGTCTGCGGGCTCTTTCCCAGCGGCGCGGGGGTTTCGGCTCAGTTTACCCCCTCCGCCGGCAGCAATTACGCCTGCGTGGACGAGAGCCCAGCCAATGACGCCGACTGGGTAGCCACCAATACGGCGGATCAAATCGACTTCTACGCCGCCGGGGATCTTCCCGCCGAGGCGTACAGCATCAAGGGGATCGCGGTGCAGGCGCGGGCGGCCATCACCGGCACGGCGGTCTGCGCCCATCTGGCTTTGGGAATCAGGCCGGGAACGGTGGCGGCTTTTAGCGGCGACCAGGCCGTGACCCATGACAGTTTCGGGCCGGTAACGGGGATCTGGGAGACCAACCCCGACAGCAGCGCCCCCTTTACCCCCGCGGCGATCAACGGGATGCAGATCGGCTTGAAGTCGAGGGTATAGATGAGCGATATCCGCGCTTCCCAAATCCTGGCCCAGGCCGAATACGGTATCACGCCTCGCCTCTTCGTCTCCCGGGTGGCGGCGCAGGTGGAGTATGGGCTGGATACCGTGCCGCCGGTGACGACGGTTTTCCCGCCGGGAGGGAGTTATCCGGGGGGAATAGCGGTGACCCTGACGGCCAACGAGCCGGCCGCCATCTATTACACGGTGGACGGAAGCGAGCCTTCACCGGCATCGGCCCGATACGTTGATCTTATCGTCTGTATCATCTCAACCAGTTTACGATTTTTCGCGGTGGACACCGCCGGGAATCGGGAACTATCACACAGCGTCCGGTATGAGATCACCGAGACGCCGGGCAAGGAGCTAGTGGATATGAGTTCAGCTAACATCAGTTTCAGCGGCATCCCTTCAAGCATCCGTAAACCGGGTGTTTACATGGAGTTTAACACGGCGTTGGCGGTGCGCACCTTGCCGGCCAACCTGCAAAAGATGCTGCTCATCGCCCAGCGGACGGCGGCGGCTACGGTGGCGGCGGCGACTCCCACCCAGATCTTCACCGACGCGGAGGCGGCGGGCTATTTCGGCATCGGTTCCATGGCGCATCTCATGGCGCGGGCGGCCATCACCGCCAATCCCTATCTTAATTTGACGGTCTGCGCCCTGGATGACGGAGCGGGAGCGGCGGCCACGGTGACGCTGACCTTTACCGTGACCACGGCGGGGGGAGGAGTGCTGGGGGTGACCATCGGCGGGAGACTGTTCGAGCTGGCCGTGGCGGCCGGATCGGTTAACACCGTCATCGCCGCCGGACTGAAGGCGTTGCTGGATAAATACCCCGATCTGCCGGTGAAGGCGACGGTGGCCACCAACGTGGTGACCTTGACGGCCTTGAACAAGGGGACCGTGGGGAATCAGATTGATGTGGCGGCCAGCTGCACGGCGACCGGGGTAACCACGGTAGTATCGGCGGCGAGCCTGACCGGGGGAACCATCGACCCGGATATCACCTTGGCTTTGATTGCGGTGGCGGCGACTCAGTACGATATCGTCGTCAGCCCCTACAACGACGCCACTAACCTGGGGCTGTTGAAGACGCACCTGGAGACCTACGGCGGACCGATGGAGCAACGGCCGGGGATCGGGGTCTTCGGCTATGACGGCGTGCTGGCTAATGCAACGACGTTGGCGGGAACGATCAACAGCGGACGGATGGTTGGGGCATATCTCCGGGGGGCGCTGGAGCCGGCCTTTTGCGTGGGGGCGGCCTTGGGGGCGGTGCTGGCGGGAGAGGAAGATCCGGCCCGGCCGCTGAACAGCCTGGGTCTGACCGGGATCACGGCGCCGCCGGTGGCGTCACGACTGACCCGTGGGGAGCAGGAAGCCTGTCTGTACGGAGGGATCACGCCGCTGGAGGTGGGACCGGGAGAGATTGTCCAGATCGTTCGGGCGGTGACTACCTACACGATGAACGCGATGGGTTCGCCGGATATCAGTCTGTTGGATGTGACCACCATCCGGACTCTGGATTATGTCCGGAAGGCGATACGGGAGCGGTGCCGGTTGCGCTTTCCCCGGGAGAAGCTTTCCACCAAAACTCCGCCCAAGGTGAGAAGCGAGATCCTTGATGTGCTGTTCAAGCTGGAGGAGCTGGAGATCATCGAGAATGTGGAGCTGAACAAGGATGGGGTACTGGCGGAAAAAGACGCCATGGACCCCAACCGGCTGGACGTGAAGATCCCCACGGATGTGGTGAACGGCCTGCATATCCTGGCGGCGCGGATTGATTTGATTCTGTAAAGGCGGTGAATGGTGAATGGTTTACCATTCACATGTTTCTATTCACCATTCACTATTCACCATTCACGGGTTTAAAGGAGCAACCATGGATTATGTTAATCGGGTAACGCTGGAAATCAACAGCCAGCAGATTGAGGATTTTGACTCGTTTACCGAGGGGGAGCGGGATCTGGCGGGACAGGTAAAGCTGATGAACAAAACCGGCACGGTGAAGCTGCTGGAGCGGCCGGCCTGTTCCCTGGAATATGTGGTTCCCTTTGATACGCCGGAGTTCGATTTCGCCAAGGTAATCGGGGGGACGATCACCATCGATTACGGCAACAAGAAGCGCCGGACGTATACGGGGGTACGAACCGCCAAGATCGGCGCCACGAAATTCGGCGATGACAAGGCGGCGACACGCTCCATCGACTTCTTCGCGGAAAAGATTCTGGATAATTAAACCCTGTGAAAGGTGAATGGTGAATGGTGAAAAGTTCAAAGGCGTTATTCCCCATTCACGTTTCACGGTTTTATTCACCATTCACCATTCACCATTCACGATTTTAAAGGGGTAAGGGATGACGGAAAAGGGGTTGTTGCCGGTGGGGGTGGAGTTTGAGGGGGTGGTGCATCGGGACTATGAGTTGCGACCGGCCCGGGTGCGGGATACGGTTGACGTGTTCGACGATGAGACGCAGGGGGAACGGGCCATGAAAAACCCCCAGTTCTTCGCGGCATGTCTCTTCGCCGGGCGGTTGGCGGCGCTGGGGAGTATCCCCAAGGAAGAGATTAATCCGGGGTTGATTCTGGATCTGGACCCGGAGGATTACGAGGAGCTGCAGGCGGCGGCCACGAGGTTGGAACAGCGGCAAACGACCTTTCGAAACCAAATTTCGACCGGTGCGCAAGTTGGTGTTGGCGCTGATGAAACTGGGGTTCAACGAGGAGCAGGCGTTGAGCATGCCGGAGCGGGCGGCATTGGGTTACTTGCAGGCACATGAGGAGTGGGTCAATCCTCCGAAAGGGGGGGCGAGTTACAAGGTGAAGAGAAAAAAGCCGTCTTGAGGAAGTAGAGCGGCAGGGCGACGGCTCCGGCCAGGGACGCATACCAGAGCCAGTTACTGTTTTCCAGATGCAGATAGGCCAGAAGCGGCCAACCCAGCAGGAACCCACCGGCTGCTCCGGCGACGATACTGCCGATGAATCCGATGAGCAGCATGAACGTAAAGATGTTGAAATAGCGATTGACCAGCCAGACCAGCAGACAGCCACCGGCCAGGCCGAGATAGGAACAGATCATGTCGGACATGTTTAAGTTATCCCTTCAGCTGACGGCCATCGATATGCTCTCCGGAGTGGTGGAACGGGCGAAAAAGTCTATTCTCAGTCTGGGGCCTGCGGGACAGAGTGTCAAGAAGGATTTTGACGACATGACCAAGCATATTGCTTCGGCCATGAAGAATATCGCCGTGGCCAGCTATGCCATCAACAAGCTGAAACCGGGGGTGGCTGCCGCGGCTGATCTGCAAGAATCCATGGTGGATGTACATATGAACCTAATGCGTGCCGGTCAGCAGGCAGGAGTGTTGAGCGGTAAACTGGCGGAAGTCAGGCGGACCGCTCTTGATTTGCAAAAGATTACCCCATTTTCGGCAGTGGATGTGGTGCATGTGGAAAACGAAATGCTGAAGGTGCTGGAGTATAAGGATGTAGTGGGTAAGGGTGCGGCCCATGCCGCCATGACCCTGGCCACCATCACCAAACAATCTCCAGAAACCGCTACCAGCACCATACTGGGGATTAGTATTCCGTACCATCTCAAGGGGAGCCAAGATGGTGAGGTTGCCGACGTGATACAGAAGCATGTCATGTCGGGAAGGATGACGCTCCCCCAACTGAATGAGTCCCTGGCCGATGTGGCGACGACGGCTAAAAGTTTCAAAGTACCCTGGCACGATATGATCACCGGCTTGGCGGTCATGGGGGAAAATTCGTTGTTCGGGACCAGGGCGGGTACCCACCTGAAAGACTTTTACAGCCGGATGACGGGGACATCGCGCATCTCCCGCCGGGCAATGAAGAGTGTTAACGATAATCTGAACGGACAGGGTAAAGCCTCACTTAACTTCTGGGACGCCAAGGAAGAGCTGTTACCCACCGAGGATATTATCAAATCGCTCCGGAGCACTCTGGGGAGCTTCACCACCAAGAAGAAGATGTTTTATCTGCATCGGATATTCGGCGATATCGGGGGGAACGCGGCGTTGGCGCTCATGGCCGAAGGGCCGGGTTCATGGGAGTTCGTAAAGGGGAAGGTGCTGGAAGTCGCCGGAGCAGAGGAGAAGATCACGGAGCGGCTAAAGTCATATAACGCAGCTCTTACCGCAGTAAAGGGGACGGCGACGACTACCCTGGCAGTGCTTTTTGACCCGATGCTGGCTCCGTTGACCAGGGTAAACAATGGGATGAATACTCTGCTGGATAACATCCGCAAGGTTGCCGATGCCCATCCAGGAGTCGCCAAGGGGGTCGACTTGGCGCTGGCGGGAAGCGCCGCCGTGGCGATCGGCTTGGCTATCAGGAACGGAGCCATCGGAGTCGGAGCCGGGTTCGGCGTCTTAAGGGGACTCGCCGGGGGAAAGGCCATTGAAGCGGCGACCGGGGTGACTCCGGTATTCGTAACAAACATGACTTCCCAAATTCCCATTGTGGGGGGGATGATTCCGGCCATGGTGCTGTTGGCTCCGGCGTTGCTGGCGACTCTGGTGGCGGGGATCGCCATCGCCATTGGCAAGTCTAAGACAGATTCGGAAGTAAAAAGCAGTTCCACCAAGGAGTTATTACGGCTTCGAGCGGAAAAGATGGTCCTGACCGGCGGTGAAGATACGTATCAGGTAGAGGCCATAGACAAGGAGCTGAAAAAGCGGAATATCTCCATCCCGGATAGTTGGGGAGGCGGCAGGTACGGAATGCAGCTGCAACATTCACCCCATAATATCATCAACCTGTCGGTACAGTTTGACCCCGATGGGAAAATTACCGCGCGGAGTAATGATCTGAATACCACCTTAAATGCAAAAAATTTTGGTTCATTCTTCGATAATAACCTGCAACATCCGGTGTATCCCTGATGTCCGACCTGAAAGACGCCACCATCAACGGCTTGACGCTGGAGCTGGAATCCTTGGCCGACTCCTTTTCCAAGGCTATCGCCCGGTATGACTACCCCAACGCCGATGGGGTGGATACGGACGATATGGGTCAATCGGCCCGGACGGTGCAGGTGAAGTGCGTCTTCTGGGACGATGGCGGCGGCCATGTCACCTTTAAGAATCATTACGCCCTGCTGGAGATTCTGGCGCTGCGCGACCTGCTGGAGTTCTCTCACCCCCGTTACGGGATGTTGAAGGGGCGGATCGAGAGTGTGAATGTGCGGGCGGATGAGCGGCAACGGCTGGCGGAGGTGGATTTCACCTTTGTGGAGCAGATGCGGCTTTCCCTGGGGACCATCGCCCGGGTGGATGTGGTCTCCGCCACGGAGGCGCAGTTCATCCTGGCGCAAGTGGAGCTGCAAGAGGAGATCCAACTGGTCTGCGTGACGCTGTTGGGACCGGGGGGGCGGGATCTGGCGGCCAAGCCGCTGCTGCCCCAACTGACTATCCTGGAGCAGTTCACCTCCTTGAGCCGGGCGGCGCAAAGTTTCGTGGAGAAGATCAATGCCTTTGAACAGCGGTTAAACGCCACGTTAACGGAGATCGCCAATCCCGCCAATTCGCTTCTTGCCACGATCAACTTCGTCACGACCTTTCCCGGCAGAATCGCCGCGGCGTTGGCGGGCTGCTGCGAGCGGTACACGTTGTTGTCTGCCGGGCTGCGCAATGCTCCGGCCTCCTTTCTCCGATCGTTGCAGGGGGGACTGCTGGAGCTGGAAAAATCTCTGCCGTTCCCGGAGCTGCTCCGGGGGGCGACGGCGGCGCGGGTGGGGGTGGAGTGCGGTTATCTGTTTGCGGCGGACGAAACGAACCGGGATCTGTTGCGCCGTCAGGAGCTGACTCCGGCCTTTGACAGCCAGGGAAAGCACAACGGCGGGGAGAGCCCGGCGGCGGTGATGACGGTAACGGAGATCGAAACGGCGCTCGGTATCGCCCGGCGACTGTTGCAGGATGCGGTGGACCGTTCCCGCGCGGCCACCTCCGCCAAGGAACTAGCCCGGCTGCTACTGGAACATGCCAACAGCATCAAACTGGAGCGAGAGAAACTGGTGACGGTGCTGGTTAATCCCCCCCTCCCCTTGCATCTCCTTTGCCTGAAATACGGTTTATCCTACAGCTACGCCCCGCGGATCATGGCGGTGAATCCGGGGATTATCAATCCCAACCAGGTGGCCGGGCTGGTGGTGATCTATGGCAGATAAAGTGACATTGGTGGTGGGGGAGCGGGAACTGTCCGTATGGAGTTCCTATAAGGTGACTCATGATCTGTATCTGGGGGCGGGACATTTCACCCTGGAGTGCGGGCGGATTGATTGGAAAATACCCGACGCGGCGCTCTGTAAGCTGTATGTGAATGATCAGTTGGAGTTGACCGGGATCGTGGACCGGATCAGCGCTTCCTATGACAAGAAGGGGGAGAAGCTGACCATTGAGGGGCGCGATCTCATGGGGCTGGTGGTGGACAGCTCCTGCGAGGAGTTCTTCTCCGTGGCGGGTATGAAACTGTCGGAGCTGGCCCGGAGGCTGCTGGGGAAGCTCTTTACCTTCAATCGGGCGCTGGTTATCGGTGACGATATCGTGGGGGGGCTGAAGCGGAAGCAGAAGCAGGGGAGCAAGGATTGTCTGTTTTTGGGGGATAAGCCCCAGGTCATCACCCAGCTTCATGTGGGAATGACGGTATTTCAGGTGTTGCGGGATTACGCCATGAGCCGGGGGCTGATGTTTTATTGCCTTCCCGATGGGACCTTTACCTTCGGCAAGCCCAAGAGCCTGGGGGGCGAGGTGGTTCGGACACTGATTCATCGGCTGGATGGGGTGGGAAACAACATCATCTCCGGGGAGTATGAGCGGGACAGCGCCAAGCGGTACAGTTCGGTACGGGTGATGGGGATGCAGCAGGGGCAGGATGAGATGGGGATGGAGCCGACGAAGATGATAAATTCGACGACTTTGCCTGACCCGACCTTCCCTTTTCACAAGGCGCTGGTGGTGAAGAACAACAATGATTACCAATCCACGGAGTTGCACGCCCAAATGTTGCTGGAGCGGATGCGTCACGAGGGGCTGAAGCTGAATTACAAGGTGGCCCGCCACAGCCAGGGGGGAGAAAATTGGGGGATCAACCGGCTCTGTCGGGTGCGGGATCAGGCGTTAAACGTGGGGCTGGACGGGACCTATCTGATTTATGGCCGGACCTTTTCCATGAGCAAGAGCGAGGGGCAGATCACGGAACTGCGGTTGGGTCCGCCGGGAGTTGTGGCATAATATGTAGGGGCGTATGGCCATACGCCCGCACAAGGAGTCATATGATACGAGCCATTGTTACATCATGCGTGGAAGGGGTGATCAAGCGGCTTTCCGCCATGGGGATGATTGGGATCTCCAACCGGGAGTATCTGCAACATTACGGCTTTACTTCTATCCCTAAACCGGGGGCTGAGGTGATCCTGGTGGCGGATGGTAATCATATCGTGGCCATTGCCAGCGATGACCGGCGGTATCGCCTCGCCATCAGTGAGGGAGAGGTGGCGCTTTATGACGATCGGGGACAAGCGGTGCATCTGACCTCTACCGGGATCGTTATGACATCGCCGTTCAAGGTGACCATCGACACGCCGTTGTTGATCGTTACCGGTGAGATTACGGCGGGGGGTGAAATCGTCCATCTGGCAGATACTACTCCCCAAAGTATGAGCGGCATGATCGGCAAGTACAACGGCCATAAACATGGGGGGAGTACTCCTCCCACCTCATCGGAGCGGATGTGATCGATCAACGCCTGACCCTGGCCGGCGGCTTGACCTGGCAAGAACAGGACGCCGTGGATAGCCGCTTTAATAACATCTTTCTGTCACTCACCGTGAAGCGGGGGAGCTTCTTCTTTAATCCGAACTTCGGCTCCCGGTTGCATCTGCTGCTCCGGGCCAAATGTACAGCCGGAACGGAGGCCAAGGTGGTGGATTACTGCACCGAGGCGTTGCAATGGCTGATCGATGCGGGGCGGATCAAGAATGTGGCGGTAAGCACCAGCCGGGACGCCACGGCCGGGAGAATACTCTATACGGTTACCGTCACCTGGGGCGTTTCGTCGCAACTTACCTATTCATCGTTTGTGGGGGTCGTATGATATCGCCATTTAATCAGGAGTTCGATCTGCTGTTAAACGGCCTGTTAACCGATTACGGGAATCAGGCCTATATCGACGGCACAGGGGCGGCGCGGACCTTCGATATCTCTCAAGGTACGCTGACCTTTATCAAATCGGCATGTCTGGCGTCGGCCCTCTGGGGGCTGCATCAGGCGGTGGCCTGGACCGGCGACCAGATCTTTCCCGATACGGCCAACAGTGAAAACCTGCTGCGTCATGCCTGGCTCAAGGGGATTACCCCCACCGTCGGAGAGAGTGACGCTGACCTGCTGGCGCGGCTTCTGGGGGAACTTCGGCGACCTCCGGCGGGGGGAAACAAAAATGATTTTATCCAGTGGGCGCTATCGGTGAATGGAGTAGAAGCCGCGTGGTGTTATCCCTTGGCGCGGGGAAACGGCACGGTGGATATGGTGGTGTTGGTCCGCGCGGGCTTCATTGGTGCGACGGTAACGGCTGACGTACGGGATTATATCAACGCCTTTCGTCCGGTGGGACCGGGGATGGATGCGCTTGAAGTTTCGGAGCCGATTGTTACCCCTCAGGATATTCTTATCAGTAATATCAACGGGGCCGATGCTGCCCTGATCGCCACGGAAATCAGGATATTTTTAAGCGGATTCATACCAGATCAAGTGCTTTACCGTGCGCAATTGGCGGCTATCGCCATCAATCACGGCGCTCTTAATCCCATTATTACGACTCCCCCTACTGATGTCGCTCCCGCCGCGTATCACATGATTCGACCCGGTACGATGGTGTCCGTCAATGCTTAATTTTGAACTGCTGGATGTCCTCTCACCGTTGGATCTCACCGGTTCTGATTCAGCCGAGAACGCGGCGCTTGGGGCTTCCCTGGATAAAGTCGATGCCGCAAGGGTCAGGTTACAGGCGGAACTATTCCCTGCGTCGGCGGATCTGCTGCTGTATCGCTGGGAACAACTGCTGGATCTTACTCCAGCGGCTACCGATACGGTGCACTATCGGAGGGATAAGGTTATCGCCAAATTACGCAATCGGGGCTTACTGACCCCCTATTATTTCCAGACACTGGCGCTGGCCATGGGCGTTATCGTCACCATTTATGAGAATATCGGTGACCGGTTTACGTGGGGGGTCGCCACACCTGATGAGGTAGTCCACTATTTCAGCTCCGGTCAATCATTCTGTGGGGAATGCCTGGTAACCTATCAACCGGTGGTGGCTGAACTATCGGCTCTGTTTCAAGAACTAAAACCGGCCTATACCCGGTGTGTTATCCCATATACCCCATAAAAGGAGTCGGACATGAGCAAAACAGTATTCTCCGATGGTGACCCTTCGGCTTTACCACCGGTCAACGGCACCAAAGTTACCGCTGATTTTCTGAACTGGCTGCAGAATCAGCTGGTACCGGTTGGTGCGGTCTTTCACTTCGCCGCTTCCACCGCTCCGGTGGGTTTCTTGGAGTGCAACGGCGATAATACCCTTTCTCGCATCCTGTATCCGGCGTTGTATGCTGTGGTAGGAACTACCTACGGCGCCGGAGTTGACGGCAACTCTTTTAAACTTCCTGATCTTCGGGATGATTTTATTCGAGGGGCAAATGGGACGGATAGGCCGGTGGGGGCAAGGGAGTCGGATGATTTGAAGGCTCATACTCATGACGTTGCCGAATACGCCGGTGGTACTACTGAGTCCAAGCATATTAATGGAACGACTATTAGCGGTATTGGTGGCGGCGTTACTGGTTCAGCTGGTGGAACAGAAACCCGCCCTCGTAACGTGGCGTTGTTGGCCTGCATCAAACACGATTAAAGGGGTGAAAGAGAGAAATCAGGAAGGGTTTCGGAAGGGTCAAGCGGGGACGGGCGAAGGCTGAAAAACCCTGTTGATAACTCAACATTTCACCCTGTGGAAAACTCCGCTGAAACGGTTCAAAATTCCGGTGATTTTATCGGTAGTGTAAACGGCCTTGAATGACACTTTAAAAAGTCATTCAAGGCCGATATATATGAAAATCCATACTTCCAAATCGCCCACATATCACTTCCAAATCGCCCGCCGCGCTACATCTGAATCTTTGGATTTTGCATTTTCATAAAGTGCTGAATACATTGCTGCAATGTTTTTTTGAGTTTCTATTAAATTGTATTGTTTTATAAATTTCTTCCACCTGAAGTAGTTTTTACAAGCACAATATAATGTCACAGCTTTATCAATAATACTCATATCATAATCCCTGAAGAAACAGCTTCCCTGTAATGCGCATAGCAACCTTAGAGAGCATCAAGAGCAATTACGCGCCTTGCACTGGAAATGATCACACACCGGACCTCACCAGGGGGACCGGCTTTTTTTTCGTTTCAACGCTGGCGGACCCTATATGGACCCTATGAACTTGGAAAGGTTAAAAGTCACAAAAAAAGGACCTAAGCATGATGCCTAAGTCCTTGTTTTTGTTCTGCTTTTTTGGTGCGCCTGGAGCGATTCGAACGCCCGACCTACGGATTCGTAGTAAGGAATTATTACGTATTTTATCGGTTTTATCCTGATTCACCCCTTCCCAACTAAATCAAATTTCCTGTTGACTTACAGATATTTACCCTATATTGTCGTTTTATCTTGATTCACAGAAATTCACCAAAGCACGGAAGCAAGAGGTTGCTGTAGAGGTTGCTGTAAAAAATCCGGAGGTTGCCGCCATGGTGAAATTTACCGATAAATTTATCAAGAACCTTGCCCCCGAACCGGCGAAGTATTACAAGCGGGAAGCGAACGGTTTCGCGGTCAAGGTCTGGCCGTCTGGCGTTAAGACCTGGGTTTTCATCTATACCTTTGACGGCAAGCGCAAGGAAATGAAACTAGGAGAATATCCCGCCGTCACCCTGGCCGACGCCCGAACGGGGTACAATGCCGCCTATGAACTCCACAAGAACGGTGTTGACCCCGGCGACGTTGAACGGCAAGCGAAGCAGGAACACGTCAACGCGCCGACCGTGGCCGACCTGATAACGGAGTACATCGAGAAACACGCCAAACCTCACAAGCGAGGATGGGAAGAAGATTTAAGGATACTGAACAAAGACGCCCTCCCCACCTGGGGGAAGCGGAAAGCCAAGGACATTAAAAAGCGTGACGTGGTGCTCCTTCTGGAAAAAATCGTTGAACGCGGTTCACCGGGATCGGCAAACGGTAATTTCAAATGTATCCGCAAGATGTTTAGTTTTGCCGTACAGCGTGACATTCTCGAACACTCCCCATGTGACGGCGTGGTAATGCCTGCTCCTTTGAATCGTGGCGATAGGGTCTTGACTGAAACGGAAATTAAAGCACTTTGGTTGAATCTGGACACATGCCGTATTTCGGACGAGATACGGCGAGGCTTAAAGCTCATCCTGTTAACAGGTCAACGCCCCGGTGAAGTTATCGGGATGCACTCAGGGGAGATTGACGGCCAATGGTGGACTATTCCCGTTGAGAGATCGAAGAACAAGAAAGCTCATCGTGTTTACCTGACAGATACGGCTCTTGAACTGATCGGCGACAAGTCCGGATTCATCTTTGAATCACCAGTAAGCGGGGGGGCGAAGAAGGACGGGACCACGAAGGACGTGAAGTCCATAGCCGTCAACGCTGTTTCACTCGCCATCCGCAGAAATACCGCTGTTCCCGTTGTCGATGCCAAGGGTAAGCCGCTGTTCAATGCCGACGGCAAACCGGCAGTCAAGAACCTTCTGGAGGTTGCCGACTTCACCCCGCACGACTTGCGCCGAACCGCAGCAACTTTCATGTCACAGTTGGGGATGCTTGACGAAGTGATTGACGCCGTACTGAATCACACGAAACAGGGCATTATTAGAACCTACAACTTGAACCGATACGACCGGGAGAAACAGGCGGCTCTTGAATCCTGGGAAAGAAAGTTGCTTTCTATCGTTACGGGTGCCGCGAAGGACAATGTAATCAGCATCACGAAGGGTAAGGTAAGGAAAGCAGCATGAAATTTACACTTTCAGTGAAACCCGGAATTGATTTTCCAAAGAATTTAGCCGACAATATCAGGAACGCCATACTTGACGCTGATAAGGTCAAGGTTGCCGAATGGCTTGAAAGTCTCCCTGATGAACATTTTATTTCTGCTTTCACCCTTGAAAATAGAAAGCTCCTTTCACTGTTACTCAGGGGCGAAATCAAGAAGAAGAGAGGATTAAAGCAGGAAAGGGGTTTTCATGACTTCATTATTTTTTCCGATTACAAACTGTTACGGGAACAAGGATATAAGCGGGATGCCGCTATCAGTAAAACGGATGATGACTTGAGAGGGGCAATGATGTTGCCAGAAAGTGACATGCTCAGACAAGCAGTTGAGGGCCGTTACTGGAAAGATGAAAACGTCGAAGAAAACATAGAAAAAATTGTATCCAAGTTGGATAAGTTTGTTGCTATGGAAATTACCCCCCCGAAATCACCATGATTTAGCCCCCCTTTTTTACAGTTCGGAACAATTCATAGTCCTTCCCATATTTCAACGGCGTTCAATGCCGAATAAGGGGAGGATTTTTTTATGGAAGTAACGACCGCAAAAAGCAATAACAGACGTGGAAGAAAAAAAGGCTTCAAATTCCCACCACCCACCTTGACGGCAGATGCAACCGTCGTCAGGCCTCGCCAACTCCCTTTAGCAGTCGGTTTCAGCAACAGTAAAGCACTACGCATGGAAGCAACCGGCGACTTCCCTAAGAGAATATCGTTAGGCGGTCAATCTGTAGGCTGGGCCAGAATTACATTAGAAAACTGGCTTAAATCCCGCCTTGCCGTCAATGGGGAGGTGTAGCCATGCCGACCGCCGCCGGATGGGTGAAGCTCCACCGGCAGACCTTAGATAATGGCTGGCTCCAGAATCCTAAACTTTTAGCATTTTGGATCTACTGTTTACTCAAGGCCAGTCACAAGGAAACGACCGTCACTGTCGGTTTTCAGCGGGTTAACCTGCAACCGGGAGATTTTATATTCGGTCGAGAGAAAGCCGAAACTGATCTTAAATTGTCGGCTCAGAATATAAGAACAATTATTTCTAACCTAAAAATCAACGGAAATATAACAGTCAAGGTAACAAACAAGTTTTCCATAATAACCGTTGCAAATTGGCATACTTACCAGTCTTTAGAATCAGACGCTAACAGTCTAAACGTATCGCTACTAACCAACAACCAACCAGCAACTAACCACAAACAAGAAGTAAAGAAAGAAAAGACTATAAAGACTTCCCCTTTTGAGGATGGTTTTGATGAATTTTGGAACCTCTACCCTCGGAAGGTGGGGAAGGTGGCAGCGGTCAAGGCGTGGAATAAATTACACCCTCCCCAAGGCAAGGTTTTAGAAACTCTCTCTTGGCAAGTCGAGTGTGACGCATGGGTGAAGGACGCCGGTAAATTCATACCTCATCCGGCGACGTGGTTGAATGACGGAAGGTGGGATGATGAACCGACGGAAACCGCAACCGCTTCTTTCTCTCAAGGAGGTTTTTACACATGAGTCAACCGGCAACGAAAACAGCGCATGACCAGTTTAAACCATTCGACGGATTCACCGGCAAATTGCTTGACCGCATGTTCCCCGAAGATAACGGGACGCTTGCCGGTTTCGGTCTTCCCTGGGAGAAGTGCGCCGCGATCCGGTTTCAGCCTGGGGAGTTGTCTGTGTGGTCAGGTATCAACGGCCATGGAAAATCATTGTTCCTTTCTCAGATGATGCTTGAGGCCATGACCCAAGGGGAACGGGTATTGATTGCCAGTTTTGAAATGAGACCGGAGCGGACAGCGGAGCGCATGGTCCGGCAAGTCCTCACCTACCAGACGGAGGACATGAACGAAGCAGTTGAGGCTATGGCGTGGCTATCCAAACGCGGACTTGTCAACGCCAATACCGGACAGATGAAAGCGGAGAATCTTCTTTCCTACATGGCCGAATTTGCCAAGGAGGGAGTCAGTCAATTCGTGGTGGACAGTTTGATGAAAGTCGGGATTGACCAAGACGACTACAACGGAATGAGCCGGTTTGTAAACCAGCTTGTCACCCTGGCGCAACGGTTCAATGTTCATGTTCATTTGGTGGCGCATTCCAAGAAGCAGGAAGACGAAACCGGAACGCCTGGGAAATTTGACGTGAAGGGACCGGCAGAAATTACCAACTTGCCGGACTGGGTGTTTGCACTCTGGAGGAATAAGGGCAAAGAGAGGATTATGTGGGAGTATCAGAACACGGGACAACTACCCAAAGGAAAGACCATTCTGGACATGCAGGACACCCCAGACGCCTTTTTTATTTGCGATAAGAGCAGAGACAAGGGGGAAGAGGCAGAAAAGCGTTATGGGCTGTTTTTTCATCGGGAGTCTATGCAATATGTGGGAGGGCGAGGCCATGAGCCTAAACGTTACTTCGATATATAAAGCGGCTGACGAAATGGGTATTAATAGGAAACTGGCGTTATGGCATCGTTGTAATTTCCTTAAATCCGAAATGCGGCTAAGTGCTGATAGGATTGTCGCCTTTGAATTTCTTGAAGAACCAGTAGCCTATGCAATGGCGCGGATTGAACAAGATGAAGTTTTCAACGTACTGGCTAAAGAACTTCGATCGGTTGCTCTTGCAATGCACGGATATGAACCGAAAAAAGGCGACATTACCGAAGAAATGAAAGAACGTGCTGGAAACGCCCTTATTGAGTCTGTAATCAATTTCAATCGTGGTGTTGCTCCATGCTTTGCACATGCTGACAAACGCCCGTCTATGAGCCATTGGAGGGCCGGGAATAAGGCATCATGCTTCGTATGTGGCAAGAAATGGGATGCTATAGATGTTTTGAGGGAACGCGACGGAATGAGCTATCCGGCAGCGGTTAAATATTTGTGCGGAATGTAATTTCAACAGGCCACCGGCCACAACCAACAAAGGGAGATTCACATGGGACAAACGGAAACGTTCAAGGCAATCAGGTTGCTTGCGGGGAACATATACCATGAGCTTGAAGAGCACGGCACGGGCGATGCTGCGTACATGTTCAACGTGTTACTGGAGATCGTTGATTTATGCCGAGCGGCTGAGGGGACGAGTTGTTCAGCTGAAGGGCTCTGAGTGAGTGTCAAGCCTATCAGGTGCCGACATTGTAGTGGGTATCTTATCAAGTGTCGTGACCCTGGCGACTGTGATTTGGCCTATTGTCTGGCATGTGGACGCCGGACGTATAGATACCCACCACGGGAGGATTCTTTGTGCAACTGCGTCATTGACCCTATTGCATGGGGCATGGACGACAACAGAAGCGAGAATTTAGAAAGGCATTGGCCGAACGACCCGACAAACGATGAAACCGTGTCACAGTGGCTGTGAATGGTGGGAACCTGTCAAAACTTGACTTTTAGCGACCGTTTAAACGGCATGATAACGGGAAGGGACCCCGACCACGGAACCGCTCAGGGCAACAGCTCAGGGCGGTTTTTGTTTTCATTGGTAACAAGGGCTCTGAGCGATGAAAACCGGAGTTCCCGGAGTCACTAAAAAAAGAACGTCACCGGCTCACCGTGACCGATTACCGGACTTTTCCGACCTGATAAAAAAAAGGAGTCACGGCCACCCCGTCACCCTTGCGCCGTGACCATGCCGAAGGGTGAAGCACGACGGGCCGAACCTAAACGGGGGGGGCCATTTACGCCGTTTTTACCCCTAAAAATCAATTCGACTGCTACATAAGGAGTCGAATAGATGATAAAATGTGTTTTAAATCGTATACTTGAAACAGCGACTTTTTCAAGATACCCCCAAAAATACCCCCAAAAAAGTTTGTTACCCCTCAAAAACTCACTTTACCCCGTTTCAATCCATTTCATTACATGGCGAAAAAACCGACGGCTTCACAGCGGTCACGACCTTCACCGGCAATGCAGGTGCTCACCCTGGGGACGCTCACCGTCTGGGTGCAATCGTGGTGCCTGGGGGACCAGCTCCACCGACGGCTTCACCTCGGTCAGGATCTTCGCCGACG
>CAIYUY010000016.1 GCA_903929485.1 uncultured Desulfuromonadales bacterium | reverse complement strand
TTCGGCGGCTGCGCGGCGCCGGCAGGGAGGTGAGCGGCTATGGTCCGTTATTTCATCGTCGTCAGAGGGAAGGTTCCAAAAAATCAGTCAGGAGGATATTGTGGCAAAGAAACCGAAACAGATCGCGATTTACGGCAAGGGTGGCATCGGCAAGTCCACCACCACCTCCAACATCAGCGCCGCCCTCTCCGTGGCCGGATACAAGGTCATGCAGGTGGGGTGCGACCCCAAAAGCGACTCCACCGTCACCTTGCGAGGGGGGGAGTATATCCCCACTATCCTGGACACGCTCCGGGAAAAGAAGAATGTCAAGATCGACGAGATCGTCTACACCGGTTTCAATGGTCTCTACTGTGTGGAGGCGGGAGGTCCCGCACCCGGGGTCGGTTGCGCCGGTCGGGGGATCATCACCGCGGTGGAGTTGTTGAAGCAGCTCCGGGTCTTTGAGGAGTTTGATCTGGATTATGTCATCTACGATGTTCTCGGGGATGTGGTCTGTGGCGGATTTGCCGTTCCCATCAGGGAAGGGATCGCCGAGCATGTTTTTACCGTTACCTCCTCGGACTTCATGGCTCTCTACGCGGCCAACAATCTTTTTACCGGGATCAAAAAGTACTCCAACAACGGCGGGGCGCTTCTGGGAGGTGTTATCGCCAATTCCGTCAATTCCACCTATGCCCGGCATATCATCGACGACTTCGTGGAGAAAACCAATACCCAGGTGATCGAATATGTGCCTCGCTCCATTACCGTGGCTCAGAGCGAACTTCAGGGGAAGACCACCATCGAGGCCTTTCCCGATTCCGACCAGGCCAAGGTCTACCAAGGATTGGCCGCCAAGATAGCGGCGCATACCCAGTCGAAGGTTCCGGAGCCGTTGCAGGTGGAAGCATTGCGTAAATGGGCAGCCGGGTGGGCCGACCAGATCCTGGCCATAGAGACCGGCGAGGTCAGAAGCGCCGGCGGCGGGATCTGAGCTGACATAGCTGTCATTCTGTCTCTTGTTTGTCATCCTGAGCGTAGCGAAGGCACTGCTTGTCTGAAAAAAGCAGTGCCTTCGCTACGCTTGTAATGTTAATTTTGGTTAATGCTTTATTGTGTTAACGGAGTGGAGACACCATCGGCAGCTTTGGCTAAAAGTTGTCATGTTGCAATCTTGACCCCGGCGCCCTGAGTACTAAGGGGATTCGGGAGCCACGATACGCTCAACGGTAGAGACAATTTCATCAAGGTCATCAGGTGAAACATCAGAAAACCATACATTCTGAGGGTAAACCATCACATTGGAACCCTTGGCGCAAAGCCCCATGCATCCTGATGTAGAAATCCTTACCTTTCCTTTCCAACCATTCTCGTCGACTGCATCCTTTAACGTGGATTTAACGAGCTGACTGTTGTTGTCCGCGCAAGATTTTCTTTCTCCCTTGCGATCATTTGTACAAACATAAACATGAGAGACGTAAGGTATTTGGTTTTGTGTAGGCATGATAGAATCTCTCCGTGATGCACTATCTTGTTCAATAAGGCTTTTTTCCCTCTCAGCACTTCTCCCCGGTGGGGCAGGTTACCAGGGTGCTCTTCTTCATGGAGATGGCCCTGGTGGGACAGACCCTTAGACACTTGCCGCAGCGGATACAGTTTTTGCTGTTTATCCAGATATAGGTCGCCTCCGTCGGGCTACCCGCGGGATGAGCCCGCTGGATCACTCCATTTTTGTCGGTGTCGAAGTGTGACACCTGATGGATGCAGTTTCGGGGAGTCACGTCGATGCACCAGGTACAGTGGATGCACTTTTCCTGGTCTATCTCAAAGGTGTAGTGGCAGAGATAACAGCGGGTGGCATGGGTTTGCGTCTCCCCGTCGTTGAATCCCAAGGCGACCTCGGGATCGGCAGGTATCCTTTGGGGAAGCTCCAGGCTCCGCATGGGGAGACTATCCTGCAGGTCATGCTGGCGGGAGCGTCCCGTTTCGCCGTTATCATGGCCAAGCTCCACAAAAACCCGTTTTTCCCGCCTGCTTTCCCCCATGAGGAAGGCGTCCATGACCGCCGCCACCTCCTTGCCGTCGGCGATGGCGTGGATGACATCCAGACTCCCGCTTTGGAAATCCCCAGCGGTGAAAAGCCCGGGATCGGTGGTCCTGAACTTCTCCGTCAGGGTTACCCCTTCCGGGAGGATGGACCAATCCTGCTGCTGACCGATGGCCAGGATGAGATGGGAGCAGTTCAAATCAAAGTCGCTCCCCTCCACCGGGGTGATCTCCGGTTTCCCCTTACTGCTTCCTTTTCCCAAAAAATTCTTCCGGAGCCGGATACTTGTCAGTTTCTCCGCGGTGACCGTTACCGAAACCGGTGACAGGAGGGTCCTGACGGTGATCTTCTCCCGGGCCATCTCCTCCAGTTCCACCAGATCCGCCGCCAGATGTTCCTCGTTTCTCCGGTAGATGATCGTCACTGCGCCGTTTTCTCCCAACAGTTTCCGGGCGGTGCGGGCGCAGGCGCGGGCCGAGTCCACGGCGGTGAAGCCGCCGCCGATGATGACCACGTCCCCATCCAGCTCCGTGAGAGCCCCCTGGTTGTAGCTTTTCATGAACTCCAGGCCGGTGGTGACCAGTTCCGGAGCCAGCCCCTCAAGGTGGATGAGGTTCGGCAACACCGTCCCGGTGGCCAGGAGCACGACCTGATGCGTTGCGACGATCTCCCCTAGGGAACTCCGGTCCACGGTCACTCCGGTCCGGACTTCAATGCCGCTATGGATGATCAGGGCGATCTCTTCCCGGACCACCGCCGGCGGCAGCCGGAACCGGGGGATGCCGTCCACCAGCATCCCCCCCAACTGGGGCTCCTTGTCAAAAATAGTGACGCCGTGACCAAAACGGCGGAGTTCCCGCGCCGCGGCCAGACCGGCGGGGCCGCCCCCCACCACCGCCACCCGGTGACCGCTGTCAGGGAACCAGGGGGGGAGGGGGAACTGTTTCCCGGCAAACCGATCGGCGGCCGATCGTTTCAGGTGGCAGATCTCCACGGCGCCGTTGATGTCGCTCCAGTTGTGGCGGCACTCCGTCTGGCAGGGGTGGACGCAGACCCGGCCGAGGACCCCCGGCAATACGTTGTCTTCCAGGTTGATCCGGTATGCTTCATCATGTCTCCCCTGGGCGATCTTTTGGATGTAGCCGGGGATGTTGGTGGAGACCGGACAGCCGGCCTGGCACGGGACGCTCTGCCCGTGGGCGGCGAAATCCGAAGGGAGGTTCCCGTACCCTTCAGGGACGGAGAGCTCCACCGGAGCCGGCGCTTTCAAGTACCGGTAGCTTTCCACCCGGCATTCATCCTTCAGATACTCCATCCCCACCCGCTTGACATATTCCCGGATCGTCTCGTCCGACTCACCTTCCGCCAGGAAGAGGTCCAAAAACCGTTCCACGATTGCCGGACAATCCGTCGCCTTGAAATTCCCCAGCTTTTGGCCATGCTCCTGTTGATCCCCACCCAGGAGCAGCTCATACCCTTCCACGGCCCCCGATTCTTCCCTGATCCGTTCCCCCCGGAAGCCGATGTCCGCGATCCGGTAGGGGGAGCAGGAGTTGGGGCAACCGGTGATGTTGAGTATCCCCTTGTGGCGGATGGGGCGGTATTTTTCAGACGCCACTACCGGAGTCAGGAGATCGAAGAGAGTCCTGGTGGAGGTGACCCCCTTGGGGCAGTAGGTCGTCCCCACGCAACTGACCATGTCCGTGAGGCCGAAAAAGCCATCGGTGACAAAGCCCAAAGCCCGGATCTCCGTTTTCAGCGCCCCGACCTGCGCCGGCGCCACGCCGTGAAGGGAGAGGTTCTGCCGGTTGTCCGTATAGATCCTTTGGTTGGCGAAAATCTCGGAAAGTTCGGCTATCCGCCGTAAAGCCGCGGAGGTGAGCTCCCCCTTGGGGACTATGAGCCGGACAGCCACCATGCCGTCGCTCCCCACCGGATCTTCTTGAGTCAGTGGCCGGGGAGGGTAGGGGAGGCCGATGTCATGAACAGGTCCAACCACATGGTCGGTGAACTTCTTCCCCTCCTGCTCCAGCTTCTCCAGGACGATCTCCCTGCATTTTTCGATCCCCAGTCGCGCCACCACCACCTTGAGGCGGGAGGTGGTCCGGTTGAACCGGTCGCCGTTGTCCCGATACAGGAGGGCGATGGCCCGGCAGTAATCCTGGATCGCCCCTTCCGGGACAAAGCCGAAGAGCTCCTGTCCTACGTAGGCTTTCCAACCCATGCCGCCGCCGATGGTGATCCTGAAGCCGTTTTCCGGCGACCCGTTGTGATCCCTGGTGACGGCCGTGACGCCGATGCAGTTCATGTACGGCTGGGCGCAGTTTGCCGAACAGCCGGAGAAGTTGATCTTCAGCTTGCGCGGCAGGTTGTCCAGATCCCGGCAGGAGGTGAGGTATTTCATGGTGGCGATGGCGTGGGGAAGTACATCCATACGGCGATAGCTGCACGTTTCCGCCAGGGGGCAGGCGGCAATGGTCCGGGTGACGTCGCCGCAGCCATGGAAGGTGGAGAGCCCCACCGGGGCGATATCCCTCATGAGGTCGGGAAGGATTCCCACCTGGAGAAAATGGAGCTGGATTGCCTGACGGGTGGTGACGGAGAGGAGCCCAGTGGAGTACTTGTCCGCCACATCGGCGATCTTGCGCGCCTGGGAGGAGGTGATCCTTCCGCCGGGGATCACGATGCGCGCCATATGATCCCCCGGGCGGCGTGATCCGTAGACGCCGTACCATTTTGAGATCAGCCCCTCCTCCTTGGACATCTTCCCCTTCCGGGCCATTTCGTCATAGTCGATGACCAGCCCCTGCTCCTTCACATACTCTTCTTCGCTTCGCCGTTCGAACTGCATCTTGAATTGCATGGTCCGGTCCTTTTTTTCTGTCTGCGTATCCCACTGCCGGAGTCAGATCCCTGTCCCGTCGTCATCATGGAATTTTGGCCGATGCGCCGTATTCCGTTTGAAAAGGAGGATGGATGCGCCATTTTCCCTCCGATCAAATTCAAAGGAGAGCCCCTGGTCATAGGCGACCTGCGCCACGGCGGAAAGTTGATCCAGATCCCGCAAGCGGAAGAGTACCCTGTTCCCTTTTTCCATATGTTCCATGAACCCTGGAGATAGCTGGAATTCCGGAGCACCGGATTCCCTGGTTAGGTCCACCAGGCTTACTCCGGCTCCAGTTATTGATGCTCCCGTAAGGGTGATGACCCCGTGACAGGGGTCCTTTGTCCCCTCCGGTTCCTGTCGCAACTCCAGCGGCGCTACTGCTATGACCATTCCCGCCGCCACCGTGGCGTTGGTGAACCGGTCGATGAGGATAAAACTGCCGGTAGCCCGATTTTCCCTGTAGGGATCCAGGGAGATCGGCCGGTCCAGCTCCAGCCGGACCACGCCGATCCCGTTCAAGCCCAGGGTGGGGGCCTGTTTCCGTTCCAGGGTATTCACATCCACCACGTATTCCACCCTGGTTACCCGGCCGGGGGTAACGGCGGAGGCGCTCTTGACCAGGTAGAGCTGCCCGACCTGTAATGGTTCATCGCTCATCCAGACCAGGTGAGCTTCCGGGTGACGGGTATAAAGGGGGGTCGCCCCGATTCCGGTGAGCAGATCGCCTCGGCTGATGTCGATTTCGTCGGTGGTAGTCAAGGTCACCGCCTGGCCGGCCACGGCTAAAGGGAGATCACCGTCCATGGTAACAATCCGGGCAATCCGGCTGGTTTTACCCGACGAGGCTACCTGCACCTCATCTCCCGGTCGGATTGTGCCGGCGGCCACCGTGCCGCAGAAACCCCGGAAATCCGGATGAGGACGATTCACCCACTGGATGGGGAGCCGGAACGGTTGGCGCCGGGCGTCATCCTCCAACTGGACCGTTTCCAGATAGCTCAACAGGGGGGGACCCTGATACCAGGGAGTGTTGGCGCTGGATTCGATGATGTTGTCGCCGTTCAGGGCCGAGATCGGAATGGCGGCGATGCACGAGAACCCCAGATCCGCGGCGAACTGCCGGTAATCGGCCAGAATCGACCGGAAACATTCCTCATCGTAGTTCACAAGGTCCATCTTGTTGATCGCCAGCACGATCTGTTTGATCCCCACCAGCGATACCAGGAAACTGTGCCGTCGGGTCTGGGTCAACAGTCCCTTCCGGGCATCCACCAGGATGACCGCCACCTGGGCGGTTGAGGCTCCGGTGACCATGTTGCGGGTGTACTGTTCGTGACCGGGAGTGTCGGCCACGATGAATTTGCGCTTGTCGGTGGAGAAGTAGCGGTAGGCCACGTCGATGGTGATCCCCTGCTCCCGCTCCGCCTGCAGGCCGTCCAGCAGCAGCGCGTAATCAATGGCCCCCCCCTGGGTTCCGACCTTCAGACTGTCTGATGCCAGGGTCGCCAATTGGTCCTCGAAAACCATCTTGGAATCCCAGAGGAGGCGGCCGATGAGGGTGCTCTTGCCGTCATCCACGCTGCCGCAGGTGATGAAGCGGAGGAGTGATTTTTCCTCCTGGCTCTTGAGGTAGGCGAGGATATCCGTTTCTATCAGATCCGATTGGTGGGCCATCAGAAATACCCCTCTTGTTTCTTCTTCTCCATGGAACCTGACTGGTCGTGATCGATGAGTCGCCCCTGGCGCTCGGAGGTACGGGTCAGCAGCATCTCCTGGATGATGGTGGGGAGGGTGTCGGCGGTGGACTCCACCGCGCCGGTAAGGGGGTAGCACCCCAGGGTGCGGAACCGGACCGATTTGTATTCAACCGTCTCTCCCGGCTTGAGATCAAGCCGCTCGTCATCCACCATGATGAGCATCCCATCCCGTTCCACCACCGGACGGACGGCGGCATAGTAGAGCGGCACGATGGGTATCTTTTCCAGATGGATATACTGCCAGACATCCAGTTCCGTCCAGTTGGAGATGGGGAAGACCCGGATGCTCTCTCCCGGTCTGACTCGGGTGTTGTAAAGATTCCAGAGCTCAGGCCGTTGATTCTTCGGGTCCCAGCGATGGTTGGCGCTTCGGAAGGAAAAAATTCGCTCCTTGGCCCGGGACTTTTCTTCATCCCGGCGGGCTCCGCCGAAGGCGGCGTCAAACTTGTGAATATCCAGAGCCTGTTTTAACCCTTCAGTCTTCATGACGTCGGTGTAGAGAGCCGAGCCGTGGGTAAAGGGGGATATCCCCCGCTGAACCCCATCCTCGTTCACATGGACGATGAGCTTGAGCCCGCACTCCGCTACCATCCTGTCACGGAACTGAATCATTTCACGGAACTTCCAGGTGGTGTCCACATGCATGAGGGGGAAAGGGGGGGGAGCCGGGTAAAATGCCTTACGGGCCAGGTGGAGCATCACCGCCGAATCCTTGCCGACGGAGTAGAGCATGACCGGGTTGGTGAATTCGGCCACCACCTCGCGGAGGATATGGATGCTTTCGGCTTCCAGTTGCTGAAGGTGGGTCATTGGTTTTCCATCGTTGGTACCGGTCATCGCCTACTCCTCGCCTTTCTCAACTTCCAGCAGGTAATGCCCTTCCGCCGTTTCCCGGAGGCCAAGCAGCTTGTGTCCTTCCCCCTTCAGACTCCGGGGGACGTTTTTCACCGCTTCTCCGTCATCCAGGAGAATCTCCACCCGGTCGCCGGTTTCAAGTTCTTCCAGAGCCAATTTGGCTTTGACGAAATTGGTGGGGCAGCTTACCCCCCGCAGGTCTATGGTAGTCATGGTTTTATTTTCCTTGAGCCTATCTGAGTATCAATGACTTGCGGCGGGATCGTCTCGGTCACCACGGAATGAGGGAATTTCTCCCTCAGATGAGCCAGGAGCAGTTGGGGGCCCTCCTGAATGATGATATCTCCTAGTCTGATCCGCCCCTGTCCCCCGGCCTTTTCCTGGTACCACGCCAGGACCTGGGCGATGAACTCAACGGCCTCTTCCTGGGGGAGCAGGGTGGCGAAGAGGCTCCCCACCAGGGGGTTGCGCCCCCATTTGCCGCCGATCCGGACATTGTATCCTGTTTGTTTCGCTTCCCAGGCCCCGGTGGGGCAGACCTTCACGCAGTCGCCGCACCAGATGCAGGGATCGTCCTTAAAAAGCGGCTTCTTGTCCTTGCCCATGGTGATGGCGCCCGGGGCGCAGTTTTTGGCGCAGAGTCCGCAGCTGATACAGGCGTCTTTGTCCAATCTGGGGAGAAGCGCTCCCTGGAACCCCACATCGTTGGTGGCCGATTTGGGACAGTCGAAGGGACATCCGGCGAAGGCGACCTTGAACTTATGATGGCCGGTGGGGGTGCCGAAAAGTTTTTGATCCACCTCCAGGGCCGACTTCTGGGTGTCCACCAGGCCGTTTGGGTTGTATTCGCAACCGCCGCAGGCCACCGGAACCCGAACCCGGGCGCCGCAGGAAGCAACCTTCTGATCGGCCTCCCCCAACTCCTCCACAACGGCATCGAAATGCCTGAAGTTGATGTTGATCAGCTCCATGGACTGCCGGACGGAAAGATGGATGAATTCGCCGCCGTATTTTTCGGCCACCTGGGCGATCTTCTTCAGCCGGGGGATGGCCATTCGTCCCCCCGGAACACGGAGCCGGATCGTGAAGAGATCCTTCCCCCGCTCCTTGATGAAGCCGCCGGCCTTGAGGTTGTTCAGATCGATGCTCGGTTTTTCACCTGGTTCCGCCATGAATTTACTCTCCGACAGTTACTTCTTCCGGGGTGACTATTCCGTTGGATATCTTAAAGGAGCGGATGACCGGTTGCTCCGGATTCTGGAGGGAGATGATGACATGGGAAACCTCCGGCGTCAACGCCAACCGGATGTCTTCCTCCGACGGGCGGGCCGGTGATTCGGGGTGGGAGTGGTAGATGGCCAGCATCCCCAGCCCACCAGCCCGTAGCTCCTTGATCACCTTGAACTGTTCCCGTGGCTCCATGGTGAAGTGCTCGTTACTGGCATCGCTATTGGTCATTCGGAAAAGGAGGGAGACGGACTCTTCGTTTCCCCCCAGGATGCCGCAGACCTCCAGGGGGAAACCGGACCGGGCGTGATCCATGAGCTCTTCGTGGATCGCCAAGGGTATCCGGATCATGGCTTTTCCAGGTCGCAGACGGTGAGGAGCTCCAGTTCGTCCCTGACTTGTGTGATGGTGGGGTTCTCCCCGCAGATGGGGCAGTTCGGATTCCGGTTGATGGTTACATCCCGGAATTTCATCTCCAGCGCGTCGTACGTCAGCATCCGCCCCGCCAGTAATTTCCCTTTACCCAACAGGAACTTGATCGCCTCGGTGGCCTGGATGGAGCCGATGACCCCCGGCAGTACTCCGATGACCCCGGCCTGGGAGCAGGTGGGGATGGCGTCCTTGGGAGGAGGGGTCGGGAAGATGCAGCGGTAGCAGGTGGATTCTCCGGGGAGCACCGTGATGGTTTGCCCCACGAACTGGAGGATGCCGCCGTGGGAGTAGGGTTTGCCCGCCAGGACGCAGGCGTCGTTGATGAGGAACTTGGCGGCGAAGTTGTCGGTGCCGTCCACCACGAAGTCATACTGGCTGATCAGCTCCATGATGTTGGCGGCGGACACCCATTGCTGGTAGGTCCGCACCTGAACATCCGGGTTGATCGCCTGGATCTTTTCCTTGGCGGAGATCACCTTGGGCTTGCCGATGTCGGGGGTGAAATGAATCACCTGTCGCTGCAGATTGGAGAGATCCACGCTGTCGGCATCGGCAATGCCGATGGTGCCGATGCCGGCCGCCGCCAGATACAGGGCGATAGGAGCGCCAAGACCGCCGGCCCCGATGATGAGAACCTTGCTGTTCAGCAGTTTCTGCTGCCCCTTCCCCCCCACCTCCTTGAGGATGATGTGGCGTGAGTACCTTTCGATCTGGGAATCGGTGAGAGCCATCAGCAGCCACCTCCCATGAAGTGTAGGAATTCCACGGCGTCACCCGGGGCGACGGGGGTTGTCTCAAAGGCATCGCGCTCCTGGATTTCACCGTTCAGTTCCACGGTGACGTAGAGGCGCTGGGACACATCCAGTTCTTCCAGTAGCGAATGAATGGTTCTCCCCTCGTTTTCGGGGAGAACCGTTTTTTTGCCGTTTATCGTGATTGTCATGGGGTCTCCTTGAATTTTCACTCCAGCGCCTGTTTGAAATCTTCGATGATGTCTTCACTATCCTCAATCCCCACGGAGACCCGGATCTGATCCTCGGTGACCCCCATGAGGGACTTTTCGTCCAGGGTGTAATCACAGCAGATGGTGCTGGCCGGGTGGATCACCAGCGTCTTGGCGTCACCGATATTAGCCAGGTTCTTGGCCAACCTGAGATTGTTGATGACCTTGAAGGCCGAGGCTTTGTCGCCGGTGCCGAAGGTGATGAGCCCGCCGTATCGACCGCCGTAGAGTCGCGTCGCCACCTCATGATCGGGCGAATCCTCCAGGCCGGGGTACTTTACCCACCGAACCTTGGAGTGGCCGCCAAGAAACCTTGCCAGGGCCAGGGCGTTGGAGCAGTGGCGCTCCATGCGCAGCGCCAGTGTTTGAATCCCTTCAGTCATGAGAAATGAGTTCATGGGAGCCGGGCAGGCGCCCAGATCCTTATGAATCAGTTTTCGGGCCCGTGCCGAAAAGGCGAAGCTCCGGTATTTTTTGTGAAACGGTTGGAAGTGGGGAAAGAGGGGGCTGTTCCAGTTGAATATCCCTTGGTCGATGATGACGCCGCCGATGGAGTTGCCGGTGCCGTTCAGGTATTTGCTGGTGGAATGGATCATGATGTCGGCGCTCAGTTGTGCGCCGGCGGCCAGGTAGGGAGTCGTAACCGTGGCGTCCACCATGATCGGGAGACCGGCCTCGTGGGCGATCCTGGCCAGGGCAGGGATATCCGGCACATCAAGTTTCGGATTGCCGATGGTTTCCACAAAGAGGAGGCGAGTCCGCTGGTTGATTGCGTTCTTGAATCCCGCCGGATCGGTGGGATCCACGAACCGCACGGTGATACCGAAGTTGGAGAGGGTGTCGCGGAACAGCGAAAATGTCCCGCCGAACAATGATGAAGAAGAGAGTATCTCGTCACCGGCCCGGACAATTGCCATGACCGCCGTGGTGATGGCCGCCATTCCCGACGAGGTGGCAATGGCGGCGACTCCGCCCTCCAGGATTGTCAACCGTCGTTCAAGGCTCTCCGTGGTGGGGTTGCCGATGCGTGTATAGACCTGTCCCGTCTGCCGTCCCCGAAACACATCCTCCAGACCTTCCGCTGTGTCGTAGGCAAAGGAGGATGACTGGACGATGGGGACGGTGGTGGCCCCGGCCGGACCGGGTTCCAGCCCGCCATGAACAAGCAAGGTTGAAAAACGGAATTTCTTTGCCATTGTTTCTCTCCTCAACGTGAAAACCCATCCGGAAGAAGATGGGATGAAGTTGTCGTCCATTACCACTCAAACAACAACCTTTATCAAATCCATATAAAAGTAGTCAAGAAATAAATTGCATGGCAATAGATATATCATATTTAAATGAGCATATTTTTTCATTGTACTACTGTTTTATAGTGTAGTTTCACCGGCGGGTTACTACTTAGGTAAGTTGAGTTGGGATGAGGAGAGGAGATGGGGAGGGAGTAGTTATCCCTGGCCCTTGACGGAGTGCGACTTTATTTCCTGATGACGACCTTATGGATGTTTTCCCTGACCAGAGTCGTTTCCACCACGGTGAATCCCTGCTCCGTGGCGGTTCGGGGAACATTGTTCAACGGTTCCCCCGTGGTGAGAAGAATTTCCAGCGTGTCGCCCTCCTCAAGCTCTTCCAGTTTCAGCTTGGTCTTGACGAATGTCATGGGGCAGCGATCCTTGGTGATATCAAGATTGTATGCGCTCATATGAAGAGTGTCTGACCTCCTTTTGATAGTTCGAGAAACGTAGCGACTCCAAGGACATCCTTGACTTCCGGGATAAAATCATCCTTTTCCAGCCCAAGGACGTGCATGGCCATCTCGCAGACGTAGAAGTTGACCTTCAGGGCGATGGAAGCCTGGAACAGTTCGGATAGGGTAGCTACGTTGCGACTTTTCATGAGGCTCGTCATCAGGCCGGGACTGGCGCCGCCGAAATTGAGCCGGCTCAAGGGGAGGTTGTTTCGTCCTCCCAACAGAAAATTGAATACCCTTGCCAGAATACCTTTGCCGTTGAAGCTTCTGCCTGTTTTTTTCTTTATGGTATTGAGCCCCCAGAAGGTGAAGAAGATGTTCACCTCGTAATTGACGGCCGCCGCCCCCGAGGCCAGGGTGAAAACGGCGATTGCCTTGTCGAAATCGCCGCTCATGCAGATAATTGATAGTTTGTTCTTTTCCGCCATGATCTCTCCGCTCGCCGTACAGATTCGACTTCGACTGTATTGTTTAGCGTCGAAAAAGTCAAGATGTGAACTGCCCGGTCAATATATTAATATCGTGATATGTGGTAGCTATCGGCAGTTGCCGTGGCTGCCGCAACCGCCACCGCCACAACCGGAGTGAGAAACTCCTTGCGGTTGGGAAAGGCCAAGGTTCATTTTCATGGAGAGCTTGTGTCTCTTCCCGTAGGTGGTAAGCGCTCGGTCAAGCGGTCCATGGAGAGCAAAAGCCTTGATGCCGCGCTCCTCCAACTCCCTGATGGGACCATCGCCGATCCGGTTTACCAGGATCACATTCACATCGGCAAGTTGTTCAATGGTGGCAACCGCGTGGCGCCCGTCCACGGTTCCCTGGGGAGAGTCGGGGAGAATGAGCCGTTGTTCCAGGAGCTGGTGCGTTCCGTCTTCGTGAACGTGGAAGATATGAAACGATCCGGCTTGGCCGAAATGAACATCAATGTTGACGCCGTCACTGGTTGCTACCGCGATTTTAATCATGGGCTCTATTCCTCATGAGTTTCAAATACAGTAGTCGTATTCGAAATTCTGATCCATCAGGTGAGAGGGGATGATGGTAATTGGTCTTCCAACGACCCTGGCCGGAATTCCCGCCACAGTGGAATGAGGAGGAACTTCCTTCAGGACCACGCTGCCGGCGGCGATCTTGGAGCCATCTCCGATCTTGATATTGCCGAGAATCTTGGCTCCGGCGCCGATGAGGACTCCGTTGCCGACCTTGGGGTGCCGGTCGCCACTCTCTTTGCCATTGCCCCCCAGCGTGACTTCATGAAGCATGGATACGTCGTCCCCCACAACCGCGGTTTCTCCGATTATTACGCTGGTGGCGTGATCGATGAGAATCCCCTTGCCGATTTGGGCCGCGGGATGAATATCCACCGCGAATACCTCGGAAATCCGGTTCTGGAGGTGGAGAGCCAGTGCGTTGCGCCTGTTGCTCCAGAGCCAGTGGGAGACGCGAAACGCCTGCAGGGCATGAAATCCCTTGTAGTAAAGAAAAGGCTGGGCCACGCCAAGTGCCGCCGGATCACGATCCACCACCGCCGAGAGATCATGGCGAACGGCGGTGCCGATTTCCGGATCGGCATGGAACGCTTCGTCGATGACGTCTCGCAGTGACATGGCGGAGAGGTGCGGTGAAGAGAGTCGTCCGGCCAACAAAAACGACAGGGAATGTTCCAGGCTCTTGTGGTTGAGAACCGTGGCATGGAGATAGCTGGCCAGCATGTTTTCGGATTCGGCCATTTCGGCGACCTCTGATCGAAGCTCGGCCCATACCGGATCATAATGCCCGCCCTTTATTAATGTCATGATCATGATCGGCTCCCTTGTACGTTGAAATCAGTGGTGGATGATGGAAATTGCATGGCCGGTAAAAATCTCTGCACGATGCCGATCAAACAAAAAAGGCAAAGAAATCCCCGGAAAATTTACGGGAATCACTTTGCCTCCGGATGTCCGGTCAACAAAAGAGCTGCTTCGTTATGGATCTTTAAAGGAAAGATGTTCTACCTATCAATTTTATAGTCTTATACCGTATCTTGAGCAGTGCTGTCAAGAAATATTAGTGATTGAACCACGGCTTCTCCGCCTGCCGGAGCCCTATCTCCGGATCATAAATTTGCCTTGCGATGAATAAATGAAGGAGTTGACAGTGG
>CAIYUY010000015.1 GCA_903929485.1 uncultured Desulfuromonadales bacterium | reverse complement strand
TAGTTTAGTCTGTATATGAATTTTTATAGTTTCTTGATAGCATTTAAATAGCCTTTAAATTTCTTTTATATAGTTTTTAAATTGCTTTTATAGCTTATATTTCTTTTGACTTTTGTTACCGCGAAGCGGTTTAGTTCAACAAGGTATTGACCGATGCCCAAGCCACCAAACAGGCGATGATGGCGGAACTGACCGCCATGGTCAATGGCGCCAAGAGCGGCAAATACAGCTATCTGGTGTTCAGCCTGTCCAGCCACGGCACCCAGGTGCCCGACAAGAACGGAGATGAAGCCGATCATTATGACGAGGCCTTTTGTCCCCATGACTTGGCGGCGGCAGGTGGCCAATGGGACCCAAACCACGTCATCCTTGACGACGAACTGCATGATCTCTTCGCCCAGGTGCCGGACAACGTGCTTGTGGAAGTGTATCTGGACACCTGTCATTCGGGCA
The DNA here is from genome assembly GCA_903929485.1 of uncultured Desulfuromonadales bacterium. GTDB lineage: Bacteria > Desulfobacterota > Desulfuromonadia > Geobacterales > CAIOGM01 > CAIOGM01. The sequence goes on along the minus strand of CAIYUY010000015.1, from coordinate 1,053 downwards.
CCGGCCTCAAAGCCATGGATCTCATGCCCAATCGCTCCCCCCGCTATCTTGCGCCCCCTTCCCGGGAGGCATGCGAAAAGGTGATTCCCCTCATGGCTCGCGGTCTGCGTCGTCGCGTGGTGGAAAAGGCGGCCAAGAACGTCATCCTCTGGGGCGCCTGTCGGGACAACCAGACCAGCGCCGATGCTTATATCGGCGGAACCTATCATGGCGCCTTCACCTATTATTGGGTCAAGGAAACCATCGCCGCCAACAACAAAATCTCGCGCAACGATCTGCTGAAGAAGGTGAATGCGGACCTTGCGGCCAATCATTACACCCAGGTTGCACAGTTGGAGTGTCCGGCCACCCAGCGGGGAATCTCCATCCAGGAGCCATAACCTTTAACGTGTGAAACGTGCCGGGTCGGACAGAAAAGAGCAGGGAGGCTGGTGATTTGTTGACCAATCAATGTTGGAAGTCAACAAGTCACCAGCCTTCTCCAGGTACTCTCCGTCGGCATTGGCACGAGGATAGCGATTAAAATTGTTAGCACGAAACGCACAATTACCTGGGCGTCCCGCTCGTCATCCGAACATGCGGAAGGATGGACCATGATGCGACGGGGGTAACCGTAGGGGCGCGGCTTGCTGCGCCCATTCTCTACTGCGCCCACTCTCTACTGCTCTGCTGCGCCCATTGCTGGCCCCGATTGCCGGCCCCGGTCGAATGCCCGGGTAACGTATGGACCAAGGCCGGGCGGACCCGGGCGGACCAAGGCCTGCCCCTACGATTCGTTGCCTGCCTTCCCGCCGCTGTTCCCGCTCTCCGATTGAAAAAAATACAGTTTTCTGCTACTGTCCGTTCATGACTAATTCACCTGTACCCCTGCCCAACGAACGCCCATCCCTTTATGCAGACCGTGTCGGCGAGTGGTACGCAGATCAAACCATTCCCCTGTTGCTCCCTGATGGAACCGAAGTCAGGTTGTCACCCGGAGCACATAATGAGGTTCAGGTTGCAATCATCAATCAGTTCGCCGCCACCTTCGCCCACGGCTCGGAGCTGGTATAT
>CAIYUY010000014.1 GCA_903929485.1 uncultured Desulfuromonadales bacterium | reverse complement strand
CGAGATCTGCGCAACAGCGAGAAGCAGCTGATCCTGTCCAACCGGGAATGGCGCGACACCTTCGACACCATCCCGGACCTCATCGCCATCATCGATACCAGCTACCGAATCACCCGGGCCAACGCCGCCATGTCCGCCGCCATGAAGAAGAACGGAACAGATAATCCTGGGGCCTCCTGTTACCAGGCGTTCCATTGCACCAATGCTCCCCTCGCCAACTGCCCCCACCACCGACTTATGATCGATGGGCTGGAACACTCCTCCACAAACTATGAAGAACGGCTGGGGGGGTGGTATCAGATCACCGCCACCCCCATTTTCGACGAGGCGGGCAAGGTCGTGGGGAGTATCCATGTGGCCCATGACGTCACGGAGCCCAAGGAGCGGGAGCAGAAACTGCTGCAGAGCGAGACCAAGTATCGACAACTTCATGGACGCCTCATTGACGCACTGGATTACGCCGAAAACATCGTGGAGAGCGTACGGGAGCCGCTGGTGGTGCTGGATGCAAACCTGAAGATCCTCACCGTCAATCAGAGCTTCTACGCTACCTTCCGGGTAACGCCCGAGGAAACCGTGGGGAACTTCATCTACGACCTGGGGAACCGGCAGTGGGATGCTCCCCCCTTACGGCTCCTCCTGGAGAATATTCTCACCCATGAAACCCAGTTCAACGGCTATGAAATGGAACATGAGTTTCCCGGCATCGGGAAGAAGACCATTCTCCTCAACGCCCGCCAGATTTTCCGGGAAAACATCAGCTCCCCCCACGTCATCCTCCTGGCCATGGAAGATATCACCCGGCGCAAGAAGCTGCAGGGTGAATTCCTCCTCCAGGAGCAGGCCAAAACAGCCGCCATCAGGCGACTGGCCGCCGGCGTCGCCCATGAGCTCAACAATCCCCTGGGCTTCATCTCCAGCAACCTGCGGGTCCTGGCCGACTATTTCCACCAGATTGTTCGGTTCGACCGGTTCCGCCGGGATCTGGACGCCGGCGACTCCGGTTCCGCCCACGGGGAGGCTGTCACCACCCAAAGGGAGAAACTGGAGATAGACTCCATTCTGGATGACGGCGCCGATCTCATCAGCGGAACCCTGAGGGGGGCGGAGCGGGTCGCGAAAATCGTTCGTGGTCTGAAGAACTATTCGCTGGTGGAGCCGCTGGGGAAAGAGCCGCTGACCCTGGAGCCCTGCCTGGAAAGCGCCCTGACGCTCTGTCGGGACGAATTGCAGCTCATGACCACGATCCGGAAGGAGTACGAGCCCACCCCTCCGGTCTCCGGCAACCGGGAGCAGCTGGAGCAGCTTTTTTTGAACCTCCTCCTCAACGCCGGACAGGCCATTGCGGAACAGGGAGAGATCGTCCTCAAAAGCTATTGCGACGAAGGCTTCGTCTACGTCTCGGTGAGGGACACCGGGAGAGGGATTCCCCTGGAGGTTCAGGAGCGGATTTTCGACCCGTTCTTCACCACCAGGGAGGTGGGGCAGGGGACCGGCCTTGGGTTAAGCATCTCCGCCGAGATCGTGAGAAAGCACGATGGAGAGCTGCTGGTGGCAAGCGTGGTGGGGGTAGGGACGACCTTCACGGTGAAGCTCCCTCGAACCCCTGTGGCCTGAACATGCGTTATCTGGACGCGGATAAACGCGGATAAGACGCAGACAAGTTGTAGGTTGGGGTGAACGGTCTCATCGTGAACCCCAACATTTCCCTTGGGATCGAGAACTATGATGAATCACGGTTCTCCCCAGCCCTCAATGATTCATTTCGTGAGCATCGGTCTAACTTCATCCTTGCATAAACCTAATCAATGAATTATAGTTCCTTTCATGAAAATCCCCCCCCCCCCCCTCAATAATCTATTTGTCCCTCAGGGGACACGCTGTCCCATGAGGGACAACGTTGCATCCTCTCTTTCTCGTAACCTGCTGAAATACAGCGAAGCGAATATTTGGCACGATTCTCGCTTTCCACGGGTAATGATTCTCGTTTCCCGGCGGATCTGTCCCCTGTGGGACGTAGGCATGGGGCGCATGCCCATGGGCGCATGACCATGGGCGCATGCCATGGGCGCATGACCATGGGCGCATGACCATGCGCCCCTACATAAACCACACAGAGGAGGTGAGAAGATGCTTCAATCCACCCCCACACGACGGATGTTGCCGCTCCTGGTCCTGGCCTACGCCCTGCTGGGATCCCTGGGGCTGACCCTGGCCATTGCGCCGGGTTACGCCAGCCCGCTCTTTCCCGCCTCCGGCCTGGCCCTGGCGGCCCTCTGCTGGTTCGGCAACCGAGCCTTGCCCGGCATCTGGCTCGGCTCGGTCCTCATGAACCTCTGCCATGGCGCCATAGTGGGGAAATTGACTCCCCTCTCCCTGCTCTCCGTCGCGATCATCGGCGTCGGCGCAACCCTCTCGGCATGGGTCGGCTGCCGGCTGGTGAATCGCTGGGAGGGAACTGCGTGGCGGGAGATGGAACGGGAGCGCGATCTGTTGTGCTTCCTCTTTCTGGGGGGGGTGGCGGCCTGCACCATCTCGGCCACGGTCAGCACGGCCGGGCTTTACCTCTGCGGCGTCGTCCCCGGCGACCAATTCCTCTACACCTGGTGTCACTGGTATCTGGGGGACACCCTGGGGGTGCTCACCTTCGCCCCCCTGACCCTCTGCCTGCTCAACTGGGAGGACCATCGTTGGCGGGAGCGGAGCCGCTATATCGTCATCCCCATGCTGGTGGCCCAGGGGGCGGCGCTGCTGGCGTTTTACGCCACCGCCGGCTGGGAAAAAAAGGAGCAGGTTCAGCGGCTCCAAAGTGACGGCGAAGCCATCGCCAAAGGCATCGCCGGCCGGATCACCACCCACCGTGAGCTGCTGGCCTCGCTCCATCGCTTCATCGAGGCGACGCCGGGGCTCACCCTCAGCCAGTTCCGTCGGCTCACCGAGAGCACCATACACGACAACTCCGACATCTTCGCCCTCAGCTACAAAGAGCTGATCACCAGCAGCCAGCGGCGGGCATTCGAGGGGAGAGTGAGCGCCGAGTCACTCCGACCGGTTCGGATCACCCAGCGCGACGCCATGAAGCAGCTGATCCCCGCGACGGAGCAATCCGAGTACGTGGCGGTCCGCTACATCGTTCCCCCGGCCGAAAACCGGATGCCGGTGGGATTCGATATCAACTCCGAGCCGATCCGGAGCGACGCCGTCAGACGGGCCAGAAATTCCGACAGCATGGCCGTCACCGCCATTGTCTCGCTGCTGCAAGGGGGGAAACAGGAGATCGGGGTCCTGGAAATCATGCAGGTGGAAAGCACCCCCAAGAAGGGGACAGATGAGAAACCCCGCACGCTGGGCTTCGCCGTGGCCGTAGTCAAGGTCGCTGAACTGGTCAACTTCGCAACCCGGGGGATCCCGGACGGGCTGAGCATTCAGGTGAACGACCCCCTTCTCCCCCCGGGCCAGGGTCTCCTTTACCGCTCGCTCCCCGTCGCCGCCGACTCCCCCACCCCCAAGGGGGAGGGGTGGAACACGAATCTTTGGATGGGGGATCGGGAGTGGCGGCTGTCGGTATCCGCCACCGACCGGTACCTGCGGCAACATCGCCCCTGGCTGGCCTCCACGGTGGGGGTAACCGGACTCCTCTTCGCCACGCTGCTCCAGGCAATGCTGTTCAGCATGACCGGCCGAACCGCCGCAGTTCAACGGTTGAATACGGAACTGGAAGAACGGGTGGCCGATGGGGTGGAGAAGCAGACCCGGGAACTCAAGGAGATCCAGGAGGAGCTGCTCCACCTCAAGGACCAGGCGCTCATCCGGAGCGAAAAAATGGCCTCCCTGGGGCAACTGACGGCCGGTGTCGCCCACGAAATCAATAATCCTCTGGGGTTCATCTCCACCAACCTGCGGGTCATGACCGAATATTTCGACCAGATTATCCGGTTCGACCGGTTCCGTCGCGATCTTGACTCCGGCGACTCCGGCTCGGCCAACCTGGACGCCGTCGCCGCCCAAAGGGTGGAACTGGAGATCGACTCAATTTTGGAAGACGGCGTCGACCTGATCCGCTCGACGCTGGGCGGCATGCAGCGAGTCACGAAAATAGTTCTGGATTTGAAACAGTATGCACGGGTGGATCCGCAGGAAAAAAAGAGTATTACGCTGGAGAGCTGCCTGGAGGGCGCCCTGGCCATCTGTAACTCTGAATTGAAATACGTGGCCAAGATCCGGAAGGAATACGAGCCTACCCCAAAGATTCTCTGCAACCAGGGGCAACTGAATCAGGTCTTTTTGAACCTGCTGGTCAACGCCGCACAGGCCCTGTTGGGCCGGGGAGAGATCCTGCTCAAAAGCCGTTTCGACGAGCTCTTCGTCTATGTCTCGGTAAGCGACACCGGCGCCGGGATTCCGGAGGAAACCATGGCCAAGATCTTCGACCCGTTCTTCACCACCAAGGAGGAGGGAAAGGGGACCGGTCTGGGCTTGAGCATCTCCGCCGAGATCATGAAAAAGCATGACGGGGAGCTGCTGGTGGAGAGCGTCGTGGGGATCGGGACGACCTTCACGGTGAAACTTCCCCGGACAAAGGAGATATCAT
>CAIYUY010000013.1 GCA_903929485.1 uncultured Desulfuromonadales bacterium | reverse complement strand
GGTGGCGGAGCTAGAATCGTTGATAAATTCGTTGAGCGTAAAACCACGCCCAAAAACGGGGCAGCGCCGGTCAGCTGCTAGCAACCGGCTACCACCTTAAACCCGACACTCTTTTGTCTTGACTATAGGGTCCACTGTAGTTTTCCATACAATACTGTACGGTCGGCGTCGCTTTGTTCAAACTCTACAATATAATAGCCGAACAGCCAGTTTCTGATCACCAGGGCAATATCTACCGAACGGGCGGCTCTTTTTTGATAGTCCCAGCGTCCAGTCACCTTGCAGCAACTTACAAAGTTGCAATCCTGGCACCATTTCCCTCTCTGGCACCATTTCCCTCTGGCACCATTTTCCTTCTCAATACAACAACTGGACAATATCCATGCTGATTTGCTCTGCGACGTGGTTAACTATTTGCGAATTTACAACACATTCGATGCGTTGCCCCATTTACACCTTTATTGCCCCATTCATAATTCGATTCATTGCCCCTTTTGCCCCTTTAGCGCCCCTTTGGCTAATTGATAATATACGCCTTTGCCGGTACTTCCTGCTTTCTCGATTAGTCCGATGGCAGCCAGTTCAGCAAACGCAAGTGAGGCAGTTCTCTTTGAAACCGAAAACTCTATCTGATACAAGGAGTTTGTAATTCTTTCATGCATTTTTAGGTAGTTGATAACTTTCATCTGCCGATCATTCAGATTATATCCGGCCAGCACTTCCGGCGTCAGCCAGTCGCGCCAGAGTGTGATGGTAAACTCACCACCACGCATGACGAAATCCGGCTCCGGCAGGTCATGTTCCAGACTCTCCCGGATCATCATGAGGGTGCCTGTACCGTATTTTTCGATGTATCGGGCAAGAAAGAGTACTTCACAAATGCGGGGATTTCTGGCCTGGGAACCGTGAGGATGGCGCAGGCTCTCCGGGGTAAGCGGTGGTGGCAGCACACCTGGGTTCCAGACTTCTACCCGGTCAGCGAACACAGAAACTTGTACGGCTCCGAGAGAGGTATAGTCACGGTGGGCGATGGCGTTGACGATGGCCTCGCGGATCACATCGGGTGGAATCTCGTACCGGACCGGTGCCTGGCTGCTTTCGGCTCGCGTACCAATACTGCGATTGAGCTTTGAAAGGACGAAGTCTACGGAATTATCTACCTGCTCGAAGAGCGGCCCTTTAAAGATTCGGTAGAACGGCACAGGCCGCTGAATCTGGGTGCCATGGAAATGCATGCACCGGACTTCGGCGGCAGGGAAGAACCGTTGTGGATCACGACCGAACAAAAGGAGTGCGGCACTGGTTGGTTGGACGCCGGAAAGCAGGTGCAGGTGCGCGAGAAGATCCGGTACGGGGGTGGTCTCCGGCAAGGGAAACTGCCGCTCCAACCGGGCCGCCTGTACTAAACCGGCAACGGCAGTGGTATTGATGTCTTCGAGTGTGGCGTCAAGACAAGGGCGCTCTTCAAAAGGACGGGATTGTATCGCTCCGCAAGCCTGAAGATACTCCACCAAGCTCGCTTGGAGCGCCGCTGTCAATTCAGAAATACTGGTAACGCGCCGCCGAATTAGCTGATTACCGGCCTTTCGAATAAGAGCTTGCATTTTGGGGTGTCGCAGGCTGTCGTCAGTGCCCTTGACAAAGATCAGTCGATATTTTCCGATGTTAGTAGCGTGATCAAATTCCCGCTCAGTAGGCGAAATTCCTTCGGCGTCCTCGAAACCGTAGTCGTTGCCAAAGATCCCGACATACACATCGCTTCGTTCAACCTCTTCGAAGTAAACAGCGTCAGCCCGACGATCTGCTGCCGACACCTCCTCGAACAGAAACGTCGTGAAAAATTGGCGTAATAAAGGATCTGACTCGATAAAGCTTTTCACCGCTCGACGCTCTGTGGCCAGTTCCTGTTGTACACTGCTGACAAATACTTTCATTACACCCTCAAGATCAGCGGAAGTGAATCATTTGGTAACGGGTTTCCAGTCATGGTTTACGCTTTGATGTAGGCATTGATGCCGATAGTCACCGGTTTTCCGTCGATCGGCAACCATTATCCCCGATTTTTCCCGAAGAAATCGTTCGGTCCCTGAACGGTGCATTCCGGATTGTGGTACAGGAGCCAGACTTTCTCCACGTCATCCTGGTCCAGTTCATGAACACCTGGATTCACCGACGCTTCCATCCTCTGATTGCACTCATAGTGATACATCCCCGCATCCTTCTGAATCACATCTTTCAGAGGGGAAATCGAACTCTTCGGCACAAACAGGAAATCCGGGCACCACTGGACAGTGGTCTGTCCGCCATCCTGGAGGTCAAGCTGCTCCGCCTTCAATCGCAACTCAAACCTATCTGGGCCAGGAGCTCACGGACGATTGCCGCGTGAATATAACTGTCGGAGCAAAGGCGGTCGCTGGCGGCCAGGGCGTATTTGCGCATCGCGGCGGCCAATCGGGGGATATCCACTTCCACATCAAGACGAGCGCGAGCCACCGCCCGGCGTTT
>CAIYUY010000012.1 GCA_903929485.1 uncultured Desulfuromonadales bacterium | reverse complement strand
TAGAATGCTGGCAAGGTAGCGGTTGCTGTGACATAATGCCTTGAAAACAACGGGTATCCGGGTTTTAGAGACCTATCCGAAACCGGTGGATCACGGCATGGTGGGGTTGACGCATGGCGACGGAAAACCAGATAGAACAAAGTCTCATCGAGAGGCTCATCGACCTCAAATACACCTACCGCTCGGATATTTGCGACCGCGATACGTTGGAGAAAAATTTCCGGGAGAAATTTCAGGCGCTCAACCGGGTGCATCTGACGGAGTCGGAGTTCGCCCGGCTGATGGATCAGATCATCGGCTCGGACGTTTTTGCCTCCGCCCGCCTCCTGCGTGAGCGTAATACCTTCGAGCGGGAAGACGGCACGCCGCTCCACTATACCTTGGTCAACATCAGGGACTGGTGCAAGAACAGTTTCGAGGTGGTCAACCAGCTTCGCCTCAACACCTGGAACAGCCATCACCGCTATGACGTGATTCTGCTCATCAACGGCGTGCCGGTCGTGCAGATCGAACTCAAGTCCTTGGCGATCAGTCCGCGCCGCGCCATGCAGCAGATCGTCGATTACAAAAACGACCCAGGCAACGGCTACACCAGGTCGCTGTTTTGCTTCCTGCAACTGTTCATCGTCAGCAACCGCAGCGATACCTGGTACTTCGCCAACAATAACAGCCGCCACTTCAGCTTTGACGCGGACGAACGATTTTTGCCGCTTTACCAGTTCGCCGACGAAAGCAATACCAAGATCACCCATCTGGATGATTTCGCCCTGAGGTTTCTTTCCAAATGTATTCTGGGTGAGATGATCAGCCGGTACATGGTGTTGGTTGCCGGTGAGCAGAAGCTCTTGATGATGCGCCCCTACCAGATCTATGCGGTGCGGGCCATCATGGATTGCATCCTCCAGAATCGGGGCAACGGTTACATCTGGCACACCACCGGCAGCGGCAAGACACTCACCTCTTTCAAGGCTTCCACCCTGCTCAAGGACTGCCCGGACATAGAAAAATGTCTGTTTGTCGTGGACCGTAAGGATCTGGACAAGCAAACACGGGAAGAATTCAACAAGTTTCAGGAAGGATGCGTCGAGGAAAATACCACTACCGAGACCCTGGTCCGGAGACTCCTTTCGGACGATTACGCCGACAAGGTCATCGTAACCACCATCCAAAAACTCGGTCTCGCCCTTGACGGCAACAACAAGCGCAACTACAAGGAACGGTTGGAATCGCTGCGAACGAAACGGATGGTTTTTATTTTTGACGAATGCCACCGCTCCCAGTTTGGCGAGAACCACAAGGCCATCAAGGAATTCTTCCCCAATTCCCAGCTGTTCGGCTTTACCGGGACCCCCATCTTTGAAGACAACGCCATCTATCAGCAGATTGAAGGGCGGGAAGCTTCCTTGATCACAACCGGGGATATCTTCCAGAAGCAACTTCATGCCTACACCATCACCCACGCCATTGAAGATCGCAACGTCCTCCGATTTCATATCGACTACTACAAGGCGGAAGGGGAGGGAAAACCGAAGGCCGGAGATTCCTTGGCGCAGGAAGCTATCGTCAGGGCGATTCTGGGCAAGCATGACGCCGCTACCGCCGAGCGAAAGTTTAACGCCCTCCTGGCCAGCGCTTCGATCAATCACGCCATCGAATATCACCGCTTGTTTAAAGAACTCCAGGCAGAGCGGCAGGAAAATGATTGCGCTTTCCGACCGTTGAACGTGGCCTGTATTTTTTCACCCCCCGCCGAGGGGGACAAGGACGTGCAACAGATTCAGGAGGACCTGCCCCAGGAAAGAGCGGACAACCTGAACGAACCGGCTGAAAAGAAAGCGGCGCTCAAGGCCATCATCGCCGACTACGGCCGTCGTTATGGGACGAGCCATGACATCAATAGCTTTGATCTGTACTATCAGGATGTGCAAAAGCGGATCAAGGATCAGCAGTACTCCAATCAGGAGTATGGTCATGAGCAGAAGATCGATATCGTCATCGTGGTGGACATGCTTCTCACGGGCTTCGATTCCAAGTATCTCAATACGTTGTATGTCGATAAAAACTTCAAGTACCACAGCCTGGTTCAGGCTTTTTCGCGCACCAACCGGGTCCTGAACGATACCAAACCCTATGGCAATATCCTGGATTTTCGTCAGCAACAGGATGCGGTGAACGACGCCATCACCCTCTTCTCCGGTGAAAAAAGCGACCGAGCCAAGGAGATCTGGCTGGTTGATCCGGCGCCGGTAGTCATCGGTAAACTGGAAACAGCCGTCGCCGCCCTGGATAAATTCATGAAGTCCCAGGGCTTACCTTGCGCGCCGGAACAGGTCGCCAACCTCAAGGGTGACGATGCACGGGGTCACTTCATCAACCTTTTCAAGGAAGTCCAACGCCTCAAGACGCAACTGGACCAGTATACCGATCTCACCACGGAACATGCGGAAAGCATCGCCCAGGTCATTCCCCCGGACCAACTGCAAGCCTTTCGCGGCGTCTATCTGGATACCGCCCAGCGCCTCAAGGCCCGGCAGGGCAAAAACGGCGATGATTCCGGCACCTTGCCGCAACTGGATTTCGAGTTTGTCCTCTTCGCCTCGGCCATGATCGATTACGACTACATCATGGGATTGATCTCTCGGTACACCCAGGGGAAACCGGGCAAGCAGAAAATGACTCGTGAAGAGTTGATCGGCTTGATCGGGGCGGACGCCAAGTTCATCGACGAGCGGGAGGATATTGCGGCGTATATCCATACCCTGAAAACAGGCGAAGGTTTGAGCGTGCGGGAGATTGAGGAAAGTTACGGCGCCTTCAAGGCCGAGAAATTCGCCGGTCAATTATCG
>CAIYUY010000011.1 GCA_903929485.1 uncultured Desulfuromonadales bacterium | reverse complement strand
CCGACTCCCCTTTATCTTTGTCATGCCTGGACTTGGCCGGCTTTCGCGGGGCAAGGGCGATCATGGGATTGGCCGCCGATACCGTCACCGTGGCGGTGGAGTCGGCAAGCTCTTCCTCCAGCGCCCGGACGGCGCCGTTGAAGGAATGTTTGCTCTCCGGCTTGATCTCCAGAATCCGGGTGGGGAGACCGATGCGATCAAGAATGGCCAGGAACGGCTCCGGGTCAAGCTCCTCCACGTTCACCATCTTCTTCACATCCCACTCCCCCGTGGCGATGAGCATGGCGGCCGCCACCGGCGGAACCCCCGCCGTATAACTGATCCCCTGGGACTCCAGCTCTTCGTAGCATTTCTTGTGATCCGAAACCTGGTAAATCAGGATCTCGCGCTTCTTCCCGTCCTTCATCCCCTTGACGAAGTTGCCGATGCAGGTGTTCCCCGTGTAGTTGGGGGCCAGGGTCATGGGATCGGGGAGAAGCGCCTTGACGACCTTCAGCGGCACCACCTCCTGACCGGTGGTGAGGGTTACCGGAAGATGGTCCAGAAAGCCCAGGGTCCGGAGCACCGTGAAGACGTTGATGTAGTGATCACCGAACCCCATCCAGAAACGGATGCTGTTGGCGTCGATATTCTTGAACAGGGAGTGCAGCTCGTCATGGCCGTTCAGATAAACCGGCTGTTTCCCCACCACGGGAAAATCATAGAGCCGCTTCACCGAGTGGGTGGGATACTCCTTCCACTCCCTGTCTATCCAGGTCCAGACCTTGACGAACTCCCGGAAATTGATCTCCGGGTCGAAGTTGGTGGAAAAATAGCGACCGTGACTCCCGGCGTTCACATCCAGGATGTCGATGGTGTCGATGGTGTCGAAGTAGTTCTTCACCGCCAGGGCGCAGTAGGCGTTGACCACCCCCGGATCGAAGCCGGCCCCCAGGATGGCGGTCACCCCTTTTTCGTCGCAACGCCCCTTCCGCCGCCACTCGTAATTGGCATACCAGGGGGGCTCTTCACAGACCTTGTCCGGGTCCTCATGGATGGCCGTATCGATATAGGCCGCGCCGCTCTCCATGCAGGCCTCCAGCACCGACATGTTGATGAAGGCGGAGCCCAGGTTTATGACGATGCCGGAGTTGGTGCTCCGGATCAGCTCCACGGTGGCGGGAATATCCAGAGCGTCCAGTTGCGCCGAATAGAGCCGGCCGGTTTGCTCCTTGAGATGCCCCTTGCGGGTGATGCTCTCGATGATGGCGTCGCATTTGTCCCGGGTGCGCGAGGCGATGCAGATGTCCCCCAGGACGTCGTTGTTCATGGCCGCCTTGTGGGCAGCCACATGGGCCACGCCGCCGGCCCCGATAATCAGCAGGTTCTTTTTCATGATCTCTTAATCTCCTTTACGATGTGCTGCTCAAGTAATCTTCGAATCCGAAACTCCTCGCCGGTTTAACTGAGCCCTTCAGCCTCCGGACGGCAACGGCCGGCATGGGCGCCATTGAACCATACACCATACTTGTTGCAACCAGGTTGCCGCCGTGCAAAAAATCCGTGGAGAAAACTCCCGGTGTCATATCGGCGTGTCGCCCTGAGCGCAACGTGCCGGATGTCTCTCTCAATTCAGACCAGTGTACTGGTTCTACAAAGGGGGGTGGTATATTTACTAATACCAGGTGTCGTCAACATCCGACAGTACCACGGTTCCATCGGCGGTCAATTTCTTCAGGACCAACTAAATTGTAGCCATGGCATCAATTCCCGCCAGAGGGGGAGACGTTAGTTGCATTATATCGGATAGTTAAATTGGAGCTGCTGATTCATGAAAGCCTAAATATTCTGCGAGCCCCCGGATTACGCCACTCTCCAAACTACCTGCCAGATGGAATTTTGGTAACAGTTGCAGTACGATAACGATTCGTGTATTTTAGGTCATAATAAGCTCTACAGCGAAGGGAGGGATGACTGAAAGAGATACTTAACATGCCGCTGTCCTGGAACCGGTAGGACTACACCATCAACTATTCACTGCACCAAGGAGGGAACTATGAAAATCCGTACCATGCTCATTTTGGTCATATTTTTCGCACTATCTTTTAGCGCTGCTCCCGCTGCGTTTGCCGCCCACATCTACACGTTTAGCGATATCAGTGTTCCGTCGTCACCTGGTTACGTCCTCTATGCGAATCAATATGCTCCAGGGCTCATGCTTTCTACCGATTCACCAGACTATACGTTAACGGTTGATGATCTCAGCGAAATCCCGCCATATGATCATTTATTAGGTTCCAGTAAACGTAGCAATATTTATGACGCTTCAGGTGACCTGATCATGGAGGTCACTCCGGGAAGCAGTATCGCCGGTTTCAAATTTGGTGTTGACAATTATTCAGGTAAAATTGCCACTATTGACCTTTATCGATCTTCCAGTTTGATAACGACTCTGGATATGATTGGCAATGGCAACTTGTTTAGCCCTCAAACGGTTGATCTATCCATTTACAGCAATATTACCAAGGTAGTTGTCAGAGATCAGACGGATGCCTATGGGGTAGGATTCTTCGATATTGCCGTCAACTCTGGTAGTCCTTCGGCGGTTCCCGAACCCTCCACCTACGCCCTTTTCTCTCTCGGTCTCGGCGGGCTGGCCTTCTTGAAGCGACGGCAGGAGAAGGCGTGAATGGCTTGATACCATCACCGGGATCTCCAGGGCGTCACCTGTCCTGGAGATCCGGCGATCCAGCCCGGATGGTTGATAATATCATTTAAACAAAGTGATTCTCATGATTTCACCACCTGTTTTGAACCGCTCTCCGTCGTAACGGGACAACGCACGATGAGCGTTTTGTGAGTTTGGCGAGTTTTTCAAGGCGTTGTTTAGTGTTTGGCGGTAGCCGAAAAAGGAATAAATACAAATGGATACGCTTATAGCTCAAAGACTGAAAACGGCTGGTGCACAGTTAAAGGTATGGCGGCAAAATGTGAAAGGCACTAAATCAGTTTCGGCGCTTGCTGGCAGGAACAAATGAAGAAGGGAGATCGATCGGAACGACGAAAACTACCCGAACTGTCGGATATGATCGAAGTACACCGCAATAGTCTTATCCTCATGTTTGTAGTAAGTTTTTCTATTATCGCGATCATCATCCTGTTGAGCGGCATTGCCATCATCCAAGGCAGGGCAAGCGCCCGAAGTGAACTTAGTATCACCGCCTCCAATTTAACCAATCTTATCACCCTCGACATCAATAACACCGTGCACGAAATTGATCTGGGATTACTCTCTATTCTTGACGCAGTATCCAAGCGGCAAAAGACCGGCCAAAGTAACGACCGGTTATTCTTGAATAAAGTATCTCGGGAAGATTTTCTATACCCCGATTCCATAGGCTTCCGTGTTTTCGGACCGGACGGAAGGCTGCGCTACGGCGTCAGCAATATAGTCAATCGTAATGCCGATATGTTGCCGCGTGATGCGTTCAGTCAACTAAGGGATACCACCGGCGCTAAACTGATTGTCACACCGCCATTTTTTGATCCTGCAGCAGGTGAATGGTTGATTGCTGTCGCACGCAGGATCACTAATCCTGATGGATCCTTTGGCGGTGCAATATCTTCCGGAATTCCAACACGGAATATTATAAAGAAATTTTCTGCCCTCAATCTTGGATCTGGTGGATCGGTGGCGCTCTATCACACCAATTATCAGATCGCTGCCCGGTTCCCGGAACTCAAGGTCGGCACGACCACTATCTCTGAACAACTCCGCGCCGTTATTGTTTCCGGTATGCAATCCGTTAATTTCAGCAATTTGTCTCCAGTGGACGGCGTCCTGCGTACTGGGCATGCCAGAAAAGTTGGCGAACTCCCTTACTACATATCTCTTGCGTTTTCAGATGATGATTGGCTGGCTGAATGGAGGCACGGCAGAAATTATCTGATCCTAGTAGACGCAATCCTGATAGGTCTCGTTCTTTCAGGTATTACGATAATCTATCGGATCCTATCCGGTTGGCAGCGTTCTTTAAAAAAACAGGTTATCGAACGTACCCAACAACTTGTTGATGCACTTGATTTCAATGATGCCATACTGCAGCAGGCCGAAAACAAGAATACCGAACTGGATCGTTTCGCCTACACCGTATCACATGATTTAAAGAGCCCGCTGATCACCATACAGGCGTATGCCGGCATGATAATACAGGACATGGAAGCGGGCAAGTACGAGCGGGCTCAGGATGACATGAAGAGGATCGAGGGGGCGGCAGGCAAGATGAACGACCTGCTTGATGATCTGCTGAAACTCTCCCGTGCTGGAAAAATGATGGGACAGCCTTCACCGGTGGACATGAACCGTTTGGTCAAGGATGTATCGCAGCAGCTGTCAGGATCAATAGCAGAAAGTAGTGTCAAAATTTCCATCCAGCCGGATCTCCCTCCTGTTTTTGGCGACCGAACCCGCATCGCGGAGGTCGTGCAGAATCTTATTGAAAACGCCATCAAATACATGGGGGATCAGGCTTCACCTCTCATCGAGATCGGCACACGGCAGGACGGTAAAGAGCCGGCATTCTTTGTCCGTGATAACGGCAAAGGTATTGACCCGAGCCACCATGAAAAAGTCTTTGGCCTGTTCGACAAACTGGATGCCAAAAGTAAAGGTACTGGTGTCGGCCTGGCGCTTGTCAATCGGATTATCGAAGCACATGGTGGCCAGGTGTGGGTGGAGTCAGAAGGTACTGGGTATGGTAGTACCTTCTATTTTACTCTGCCAGGGGGGAGCGACTGCTAGGAGCATTGTTTAATGGGCAATAAAAGCCACCCGTGAGGCGGGTTCCCATTGGCAACTCGCAACTGATTAAAACGTGCGGTGAAGGCTACCCCGAGGGGAGAGTCGCAGCTCGTGCCGCCCAAAATATGCCCCCTACCTTTGTTTACTCGTAATTACTCACCACCTCCCCCACGCTAATTCCGTATGAGTTCGGTTGCAAAAAACACACCTCGCACATTTACTCGCCCCTGCACATTTTCTGAACTATCTTCCGTACACAGCTAAAAAAGCAAGGCTAGTAAAAAAACTGAACATTTGCCCCTCTTTTCAATGGAGGCCTTGAAGTATACTGTTCTTCGTCGTATCACGTGGGTAGCGCGAATAGCGGGGATTCTTTTTTCTTTGCTGCTGAGTGTGACGACTAAAAAAGCGTCGAAGCCGGCATTTCAAGAAAATCTTGCAAGGAAATCCCCTGGCCCCCTGCCAGTAATGTTCTTGCTCTGGGGTACAATTTGCTAAAGGCCGCCAGGCCAGGCAGGGCATCTCGCCTACGGTTACTTTTTACTTCAATAGCCACCAGTTGCTCGCCTCGTTGCAGGACGAAATCAACTTCAAGATTTCCTTCCCGCCAGTAGCTTACTTCTATCCCCTGACCAGCGGAGCTATTGAGAAGGTGGGCGCCGATGGCTGATTCGACTATGCGTCCCCAGTAGTCACGATTCATCAGTGCTCCGGTCAGATCTTGCATGGATAGCGCGGCAAGCAGCGCCGTATTGAGAACCTGTAGTTTGGGGCTTGATGCCCGCTGGCGAATTCTAGTGCCGGAATACTTTGGTAATCCGGTAAGCATTCCCGCTCCGGCCAGTAGTTCAAGATAGTGCGCCAGTGTTGTGGTGTTGCCGGCATCCTGCAATTGACCGGTCATTTTCTGGTAGGAAAGAATTTGGCCGGAGTATTCACAACCGAGATGAAACAAGCGTCGCAGCAGTGCCGGCTTGTCCACGCGACTCATCAACAGGATGTCACGTGAAATGGCTGTTTCCATGAGTGCCTCACGGATATATGCTGCCCAGCGCTGGTGGTCGTCCAGCAGGGAGGCCGCACCGGGGTAGCCGCCGTAATAGATATACTGCTCAAGCGTGAGGCCGAACGCTTCCCGCATCTCCGGCCATGACCAGTGCGCCAAGGTAATCAGCTCAAACCTGCCGGCCAGGCTCTCCCCCACTCCGCTTTTCAGCAGGAGAGGGGCGGAACCAAGCAGCACCACTTTCACCTGGTTGCCACGATTGGTGTCTTCATCCCAAAGCTGCTTGACCTGGGTTGACCAGCGGGGAATTTTCTGGATTTCGTCCAAAACCAGAACGGCTGCACCGTGTTGGGCGGCTTTCAAACGAGCCACTTCCCATTGCTGGGAAAGCCAGACCGTAGTATTGATAACAGGTTCGTCGGCACTGGCGTAATGAAACGGTTCAGACACATGTTCCAGCACCTGCCGCACCAGCGTCGTTTTTCCTACCTGGCGGGGGCCGGCAAGAACTTGAATGAACCGCCTGGGTTCAGCAACTCTCGCCGATACAACCTTAAACTGGGGACGGATCATGGTTGCTCCTGATATAGCGAGAATTGTTGAGTAATATATCTCAAGTATATGAGATAATCAAGCTTTGCTTTATAAATTGGGTAGATAAGTGAGGAAGGAGATGACGACGCCGCTTGAGTTAGTGCCAGGACATCTCATGTGCCTACTTGCAGACTGGACAATAGCGGTTGATATCGGAGCCAAAGCCAAGTAACTGACGGTGGTTAAATTGATGACTGAATTGAAAAGGAGGGGCTGTCAATGATATTAAGGTTTAGAGGAAAGGTCATCGTCATGTGTGCCTTGTCGGGTCTAATGGTCGCCTGCGCTGGGGAACGCCCGAATAATCTGGGGGTACGGGACGGCAGGTTATCTGCCTGTTCGTCATCGCCCAACTGTGTGTTCAGTCAGGCTTCCGACGAGCGTCACCGTATCGCACCGTTGGCATTCAAGGACGATCCTGATGCTGCCTTTGCACGGTTGAAGCAGATTATGGCACGGCGCAATGACACTGCCGTTATCGAGGAAAGCTCAGAGTATATGCGGGTCGAGTTACGTACGACTTTTTTTGTCGACGACGGAGAATTCCTGCTGGACAGGGTTGGGCGGGTTATACATGTCAGATCTGCATCACGGTTGGGGTATTCGGACCTTGGTAAAAACCGCAGTCGTATGGAGGATATCCGCCGCGAATTCTCCCCGATGGAGGTAAAACCATGAACGGACATCGGCAATTTAATCGGCAAAAATGTCAGGGTGTCGGCAAGTTTACTTGAAATTTATTCGATGCCATTATACCGTTGTTGCCGGCAATAATCGGAATGAATATCGGCAACAAGGAGTATCTTATGTCTGATGCAATCAGTCAAATGACCCCACTGCTTCCGGAACGGGCTGATGATCTTCAGGATCTGGCACTGGAGATAATCCAGTGCTCGGCCTCTCTCGGCACCAGACAGCACCCAATTACCCTGCATACCCTGCGCGAACTGCTGCGCATCATCAACAGCTTCCGGTGCGCGGCTTCGGCCTCTGGTCGGTTAGCCGGGGCCTCGCGCGCCGGAATGCCGATTACAAATCAGCACTCACCTGGGCCGATGCGTCACCCCGCAACGATCCGGATGGCAGGGGTAACTTGTCCAACGAAGGACTGGTGAAGTTCCGCCGATTCTTCCTTGAGGTCTGCCTAGATCAGGTGGAGTACATGGGCACCCTGTTGCAGTTGGACAGTCTGGTGGAGCGGGTCGGAAGCTATGTGCAGTTGCGCGGCACTGCCATGATCCCCAATCCGCCCGGTGGAGAAAATCTACGTTCAGAAGCAGCCAAAATGTTGCAAGAGGTCCTGCTGCGGGGCGAAGCGCCTCGGGGAGCAGTCATCGAGGCATCTGGCCTGAAAGAGCGGACCGGCAGAAACGTTCTCGGGCAGTTGATCTCCGAAGGGATGCTGGTGTCCGACACCCCAAGGGTGAAGTCAGAATCGGCTTTCCGATCCATGCCGCCGGCTGGTTCTTCCCGGAACTATATCCGATGCTGTCGCGATAAAACGGTCAGC
This sequence comes from uncultured Desulfuromonadales bacterium, assembly GCA_903929485.1. Classification (GTDB taxonomy): domain Bacteria; phylum Desulfobacterota; class Desulfuromonadia; order Geobacterales; family CAIOGM01; genus CAIOGM01. Next base: position 26,566 of record CAIYUY010000011.1, on the reverse strand, counting down.
AACGAGATGGCAATCAGGCATATCAGGATGGATTGGTAGCCAAAACTATCCATAGCACAGTTTTTTTGATTGATATTCAGATATCAAGCTGTAGAGGGGTATGTCAGGTGGTTCGTTAGGGAGGTGGCATGATGGAATATAATTTTATGTGGGTACAACGTGGAAGTTTGGAACACCAAAAATTTTCTAGATTGTGCGCTGAGACGATTAACAAGGGCTACTCAGTTGTAGAATTGTAACGTGCTTTAACTGTAGGTAGGGTAACACCTGCTCCCTACACTACCCTGGGTCGTGGGTCGATCACGTCTCCTGGGTCGCTGGGTCGTGCGCACTGTCCACTTCTGTCCCTTGAATAATGAGTGGTAAATGTGTCTGCTATTCAAGATGCCTTGAATAATGCCGCCACGAATGATACCTTGTTCAAAATATCTTGAATAGTGGGTGGCGTGTGAATCGAAGTGGAGCATATATACGGCAGCAAACCGGCTACAAAGCCTTTATCCCCAATCCGCTCCCTCCCAATCCTCCGGTAAAAATCGAAGGTGAATTGCAAAACCTTCTTTCCAAAGCGGATATGTCCTTGGCTCGTCTTGACGGGCTGGGGTATTTTCTTCCCAATTCCAGCCTCTTTATCGCCATGTTTGTCAAAAAAGAGGCTCTTCTCAGTTCTCAAATCGAAGGAACCCAGGCATCTCTGGAAGAGCTGTTCGAGTTTGAGAGCGGGGAGAAGCCGGATAACATTAACGATGTTGCCGAAGTTGTTAATTACATCAAGGCATTGAATTACGGTATTGAACGGCTGACTGATTTCCCCATGAGTCTCCGGTTGATAAAGGAGATCCATCTGATTTTGCTGGAAGGCGTCAGAGGAGGCGAAAAGACACCGGGAGAGTTTAAGAAAAGCCAGAATTGGATTGGTCCCGCGGGATGCGCGCTTAAAGACGCCCGCTTTGTGCCACCGCCGCCATTTGAGGCGGAAGCGGCAATGGGTGCGCTTGAACTGTATATGCATCAGCCGTTACAGCTTCCGGTGCTGGTGACCTGTGCTCTTATTCACTTCATGTTTGAAACGATACATCCATTTCTTGATGGGAACGGCAGGCTGGGACGTTTGTTGATAACTTTTTACCTGCAGTGGCAGGGGGTGATGAAAAAACCACTCCTTTATTTGAGTTACTATTTCAAAAAATACCGTCAGGAATATTACGACCGCCTGAATATGGTTCGGGATGACGGCGATTTTGAGCAATGGATAGCATTTTTTCTGAAAGGGGTTGTGCTAACGGCAGATTCCGCCGTTGAAACGGCCCGGCAGATTATGGAACTGCAAACCACGCATCGCAACCTGCTCTGGCAGAAGAAACTCTCTTCTCCACTGGCGGTAGGTATCCTGGAAAAGCTCTATTACACTCCGTACATTTCAGTAAATGATATTGCCCGTGATTTTTCCATCTCCTATCAGTCAGCTTCGACACTTGTATCCCAGCTTGAAGGGATCGGTATCTTGCGGGAAATTACCGGTCGTAAACGTGACAAGCGTTATATCTATTCGGATTATCTACATATACTGGAAGAAGGCACGAAACTATGAACGTAACCCGGGACAGAACCGATAATCACTCATGAATCACACGGAAAGACGGCCGAGTATGATTGGCACTAATAAATATTGAGGGTGAAATTGCATGGCGCTGTTCACATCCTATCAGAAAAAGAATCTGACTGAGCTCCTGTCGCACGCAGTCAATAAGAATAGAGTTCTATCCCTGACCGCATTGCACGGATTTCTGTTCGGGCTGGCAATTACACCAGAGCCGATTCTTCCCAGAGAATGGCTTCCTGCTGTCTTCGGGGAGGAGATGCTGGATATAGCTGATCTGAAAGAAGGGAATCGGTTATTTGCTCACCTGTTTTCCGCATATAACAAGGTGATTGCGTCACAAAATGAGAGGACCTTGTTGTTTCCTTATGATATCCCTAAGCTGAAGGGCAAGGATGTCCTATTTGTCCGCGAATGGTGTTACGGATTTTTCAGCGCAATAATGCTACGCTCCAATATTTGGAGATTAAACAAGGTTGTTGAAGGGTTCCCTTCCAATGACGATGTCATGGATGTTACCACCTGCACGGCAATTGTCATCGGAGTTGCTATCCCTGAAAAAATACCTGATCTCTTCAAACTTTCCAAAGTGAAGGAATTGTTCGCCGACAAGAAGCCTGCTGAACTTGAGGCGTTGCTTTTTTCATTACTTCCCACTGCCATAACAAGCATGCAGAAATTTGCCCTTGCGGTCAAAAGCGGATTAACTGTTCCGAAGGCATGCAAGGTCATGCGTCCGGAAGAACCCCTGATAGCTACGAAAATCGGTCGCAACGATCCCTGCACCTGTGGCAGTGGCCAAAAGTATAAAAAATGCTGCGGCAAGTAGCGTCATGACTATCCCCGAAGAAGAGCTGTTTGGAGCATTAATGGAGTTGATAAAAAGCCTCCCAGGCCATGGTAGAGGCTCAGCATGGCAACGACCAGGATATCTGGGTGATGGGTGACCGGTATGATGACGCCATTCAGCGAGCTCGCATGGTGATGGCCCGGGTGTCGCGGGCGGGGTAGGGGAGGGGTGGGAGAGTCGGCAAATGGGTGCCAAGGAGCTGGATGACGCGGAATTGAGGTGAGAGATGTTTGAATCACAGTACAACGACGAGATGGAAGCTGAAGTCAGGCGACTTGAGGCGAAGAACCGGGCCATGGCGGCAGGCCATCCTTGCAGAACATTGCGTCCGGCGGGTAACAACGGCTGAGCTGAAATGGCTCGGCAAGGAGTGTTGTCATGCATTTTGGCCTATGGCTGATTCTTGGCGTCGTTCTCATCGTCCTGGAAATAGTGATCCCCTCTTTTGTGGTGATCTGGTTCGGGATAGCGGCGCTCCTCACCGGCATCGTTGCCTGCTGGGTAACGGATCTCACCATGCAGAGCGCTGTCTTTGCACTCCTTTCCGTTACCTCCTTTGCCGTCGGCTGGTTCGGTTTTCTGAAAAACTCCGCATCACGCTCCCAGGCAGGACAGGGAAAGGAGTCTGTACAGGGGGAGCGGGGCATCGTCTCCCTGGTCAAGCCGGGAGATTTTCCGGCGGGGAGGGTCCGCTTTTCCGTGGCGGTGCTGGGTTCCGACGAGTGGGAATTCGTGGCGGATGAACCCTTGGCCGTGGGGGAGCGGTGCGAGATCGTGGATGTGCTGGGGTCGAAACTGAAGGTTCAAAAGGTGTAGTTCACCGTTTCATAACCGTACAAGGAGCAATCATGGGAATTTTTTCCGCTTTTGTCTTTATCGTCCTGGCCCTGGTGGTCATCACCATCATTGCCGGGGTCAAGATGGTTCCCCAAGGTCATGAGTTTGTGGTGCAGCGGCTGGGGAAATATCACCAGACCCTAAAACCGGGACTCAATATCATTATCCCCTACATCGATCAGGTTGCCTACCGAGTGATGACCATGGATGAACCCCTGGATATCGAACGCCAGGAAGCCATTACGGCGGATAATGCGGTGATCTGGTGCAACGCCATCGCCTTCATCAAGGTCCTCTCTCCCGAGAAGGCGATGTACGGTATCTCCGATTACAAGTACGCCATCCGCAACCTGGTCATGACCAACCTGCGCGCCATCATCGGCAATATGACCCTGAACGACGCCCTCTCTTCCCGGGACAAGATCAAGGCGCTCCTGAAGAGTCAGATCAGCGACGACGTGGTGGACTGGGGATTGGTGGTCAAGTCCGTGGAGATCCAGGATATCCGCCCCTCCGATACCATGCAGGAAGCCATGGAGAAACAGGCGGGAGCGGCCCGGTTGAAGGCGGCGGCGATTCTTGCCGCCGAAGGGGAAAAGCAGGCGATGATCCAGCGGGCGGAAGGGACCCTGGAGGCGGCCCGGATGGAGGCCGAAGCCCAGATCATCCTGGCGGACGCCTCGGCCAAGGCGATCAAGGACATTGCCGTCGCCGTGGGAGACAATGATCTCCCGGCCATGTTTTTGCTGGGCAACCGCTATATTGAAGGGATGCGCAAACTGGCTGAATCCCCCAATGCCAAGATGCTGGTGTTGCCGGCCGACATCATGGCGGCGGTGGGAGGTCTTATCAATCGAAAGCAGGCGTGAGACGTTCAATAGATGATGATGTAGTCGTGCTCCTGGGCGATCTTCGAGATCCGGAGGGTGTCGGTGAGGAGGTAGCTTTTCCCCTCCAGGGTGAAGGTCCAGGTGCCATCGCCGTTGTCCACGGCGCTCTCCAGCAGGGTTTCGAACAAAGCGGTCTTGACTATCATCGGTACTCCTTTCGGTAACTGACTGATGTCCGCCACTCTAGCGGTTGCGATGGTTCCGGTCAAGGCGTAACGAAGGAGCTTTCCGCAGAAAAAAGGATAGTATGAAACAGCCCGAATTTCCCATTCGAATATTTTACGACGGTAACTGTGTCGTGTGCGCCACCGAAATCGAACATTATCTGCGCAAGGAACGGGACGGTAAACTTGCAGCCATTGATATCAGTGCTCCGGAGTTCGATCCGGACGAGTATCATATCTCCCTGGCGAATTTCATGTACGAACTGCATGCCATCGATCACAGCGGCAACATCTATCGTGGAGTTGAAGCATTCTGGGCGATCTGGCAGGCATTCCCGGCCTCAACGGTATACGGGATCATGGGAGCGATAGTGACGGCCCCGTTGCTGAACCGGATAGCCCGCCTGCTGTACCAAGGGTTTGCTTGTATCAGACCGTATCTGCCCAAACGACATGACTGTACCAGCGGCAGTTGCAACATCCGCAAGCGGCGCTAAACCGCCCAACCTTTCGCGGATCACCGCCATGGTGGGTGGGATCGTGGTGATTCAGGTGATGTTCTTTTTAGGGAATGTGGGTTCCGGCCTCCTGGATCAATCCTACCGGTTTGTGAAGAAGTAGCGCCGGGAAAAGCGGCCCACCGGACAAGAGAGAAGGCTCTCAAGGCAACAGAGGTACGGCATGGCTCTCCGTTTCAGAAAATCCATTACGCTGGCGCCGGGAATCCGGATGAATCTCAGCGGGAGCGGTGCAAGCTTCAGCTTCGGCGGCCGGGGTGCGTCGGTGACCGTGGGGAATCGGGGAACCTTCCTGAATGCCGGGATTCCCGGGACGGGGATCTCCTCCAGGCAGAAACTGGGCGGTACTTCGCGCAGCAGTTCCGCCACCTCCAGGAAACGGACCGTGGATGTAGAGGTCACTGCGGGGATTACCGACGACGGGACGCTCTACTTCAAGGACCAGCAGGGGTATCCTCTGGACGAGAAACTGATCGCCAGGGTGAAGAAGCAAAAAGGGGATCTGGTCAAGGGGCTGATGCAGCAGAAATGTGACGAGATCAACCGCGATATTGAGGCGCTGGGGGAGGTTCATCTGGAGACGCCTTCCCCCGATCTCCGACCGACCTTCGAGTTTCAGGAATTTTCCGAACCCATGCCCGAACAACCGACCCCCAAAACACTCGGTTTTTTTGCCTCGCTGTTCCGTGGGAAGCGCGATCGGCTGGCAGAGGAGAACCGCCAGGCGCTGTCCGGCTACCTGGACGAATTGCAGGGGTGGCAGAACCGGAAGGAGGAGTTCAGCCGGGAGCAGTTGTGTCGCAAGCAGTTCATCGAGAATGACTTGTATACCAGTATCACGGCCAAGAGTAGTTATCTGGATGAGCTCCTCCGGCGGATGGCGTGGCCACGGGAGACCATCGTTTCCACGGAACTGCGTGACAACGGAACACGGGTCTACATCGATGTGGATCTGCCGGAGCTTGAGGATATGCCGCACAGGACGGCAACCGTACCGCAACGGGGGTACAAACTGTCAGTGAAGGAGATGTCGGCCAACCAGCTGCTCCGGCTGTACATGTCCCATGTCCACGGTATCGGTTTCCGGCTCATCGGGCAGGTTTTCAGTGCGCTTCAGGATAGCCGTGAAGTCATCCTCTCCGCGTATTCCCAACGAAACAACCCTGCCACCGGCATGATTCAGGACGACTACCTCTATTCGGTGCGGGTGGATCGTGATCAATGGTCCGGGATCAATTTTCAGAACCTCAACAACATCGACGTGGTGGATGCCCTGACCCGGTTTGAGTTGCGCCGGAACATGAGCAAAACCGGTGTCTTTACGGCAATTCAGCCCTTTGATGTGACGGCAGGCTGATCAAATTTTGCATGGTGGCTTTACCGTTGAGCAACAATTTTATTTTTTAGTACATAGTATGTCCAATTATTATGGACATACTGTGCTTATTTGTGCTAATTGGTTGCCATCACACTGGAGATGGTGATCATGACCAACACCTTGCTGCTCAAGAGCATCCCCTATGAGGAGTTTGACTACCAGACTCTGCAGGACGCAGTTGCCGGATATGCCAGTCCGCGCATGAAGATATCCGCCATGCTGGCAAAGGGTGACATCGTTAGGGTCAAGAAGGGGCTCTATATCCTTGGGGAGTCATTGCAACGTCGACCTTACTGTCGTGAACTGCTCGCCAACCTCATCTACGGTCCATCCTATGTTTCCCTGGAATATGCATTACACTATCACGGCGTCACGCCGGAACGGGTTGAGACGGTGACCTCCGTTACCTGCGGACGCTCACGCTCCTTTGCTTCACCGGTCGGCTCATTTTCCTACCGGATGATCCCCATGGAGGCGTATCGCACCGGTATGGACCGGGTTGAACTGGGGGATGGTCGTGCTTTTCTCATGGCCATTCCGGAAAAGGCCCTGGCAGACCGGATCGTTGCCGACCGGGGCGCCGGCATCTCCACTCAGAAGGAATTGCACGAGTACCTGCTGAACGGTCTTCGTCTGGATCCCGACACACTTTGCGATCTCAACCCGGCTCGTCTCAGGGAAATAGCCGGTCATTACCGATCCCGCAGGGTGAAGTTGCTGGCCGACTTGGTGTCTCGACTGGGTAAAAGTGGGAAAGGAGTTTGCCATGCATGAGGCCGTCACCCGGATGCTTGCGAAATATGCCCCCAAAAGCATCGATGACTCGGTCGCCGCGCTGCGAGAGATAATTCAGGAGGTTGCGTTGCTGGGACTCTGGCGCGCCAAGTTTTTTGAGCATGCCGCGTTTTACGGCGGGACCGCCCTCCGTATCCTCCATGGACTCGACCGCTTCTCCGAGGATCTGGATTTTTCGCTCCTGGCGCCAAATCCTGACTTCAATCTGGCGCAGTATACGTCATCACTTGAGGAAGAGTTGCTGGCCTTCGGCTTCAACGTCCGGGTGGAGATGGTGGACAAAGTCGTGGAATCGGCGGTACAGTCTGCCTTTCTCAAGGCGAATACGCGCCATGAACTCCTGGTCATTGAGACCGGGGAAGAACTGGCGGGACAGATTTGCGCGGGACAGATACTGAAGGTAAAGATCGAGGTGGATACTGACCCGCCCCCCGGCTTCACCACATTGACCCGCTATCTGCTGCAACCGATACCTTTTGCCGTACGGAGTTATTCGCTCCCGGATCTCTTTGCCGGAAAGATGCATGCGCTCCTTTTTCGCAAATGGAAAAACCGCGTGAAAGGGCGTGATTGGTACGATTTTATCTGGTATGCAGCCAATCATCCGGATCTGAACCTTTCTCATCTGGAACAGCGGATGAGGCAGACGGGTCATTGGATCGGAGAACAAGCTCTTTTTCCTGGCGCCTTTACCGATTTGTTGTTGGATGCCATACACCGGCTAGACGTGAATCAGGCACGTAAGGATGTGGCCCCGTTCGTAAAGGATCAGCGGTTGCTGGAGATCTGGTCTGAGGAGTTCTTCCGTGATGTGGCGAATAAAGTGCGGTTATCATGAAGCACGTCACTTCATTCTGTCCTTGCCGTTGAAGATAACCACCAAGAGCATTGGAGAACGTGTAGTCGTCGGGGTCTACCAGGGCGTGATACTCAACCTCCTTGCCAAGTTTTTTGTTCCCGTTGTATCCTGTACACCGATGCGACTCCGATGCCGGTCTCCCTTGCCACTGCGTTTCGTGTCATTCCTTGCCGAAGTAGCTCCACTACCTGGTCCGACTTGGCCCTGGCTGTCGGCTTGCGCCCTTTGTAGGCGCCGGCCTGCTTGGCTCTGGCGATCCCCTCCCGCTGTCGTTCCAGCATCATTTCCCTTTCAAACTGGCCAATGGCCGCGAGCATGCTCAACATGAGTTTTCCGGTCGGGGTGGCTGTGTCCAAGTTAATGTTGAGAACTCTGAAGGCGACGCCCTTTTTTTCTAAAACTTCGACTATCTCCAATAGATGTCGAGTACTCCGGGCTATCCTGTCCAGTTTCGCGGATACTACGGTGTCTCCTTCCCGGACGTAATCCAGCATTGCCACCAATTCCGGTCTGTCCTGCTGAACTCCACTAATCTTCTCTTTATAAATCCGCTCCACGCCGGCCGCCTGAAGCTGGGTCAGTTGCATCTCCAGATGCTGATCTTCCGTACTTACCCGGGCATAGCCGATGAGTGCCAAGAATCTCCTCCTTTTGGCCGGAACACTGCCTTTAGATACAAAGATATTGTGATAGTATGCTATCAAAAGCTATAAGTCAATGTGTATGATAGGTGTTTGATCGGGGTCCCGACACTATCGCTAGGGCAAGGGCTAATGGTAGCAGAATGCTGCGGATCTCATTGACATATTCGCGGCCCAGGCTGAATTTGTGCGGGAACCGATCTCTGAATGGAGCATATTTTCTGTCACCAGTGATTTGAAAATGTTTAAAATCTGGCAACTTGAACGTTTGGTTCCTGTGACTTAATATTCTTCAAATAGCACGAGCAAAGAGGTTTTTCCTCAATGCTTTTCTTCCTGACTTGCTTTGGAAGCCGTCGTATGGTGAATGAGAACCGATCCCGGTACAAACGAAAGCAGGATTGGCGGCGACCTGGGCAGCCAAAGGAAGGGTAGGGGAGGGGACTTCACAAGATGTCCGCGGAAATAGGCTATTAGCTAACGTTCTGGTATGGACCTACAGCGAATGGCTTTTACTTCATTCCGTCTTGACGTTTAAGATAAAAATGTAACAATTAAAAATTAGATATATATTACTATTATCATCTGGCTGCTGCCTTCAAGTTCGAGGACTGCTTCAAGTCCGGCTGGCGGTGGTGCCGAGAGCAACAGGATTAAACCTCCTGCATGCCGTGGCGTTCAAAAATCGCATAAAGAGGTTTTCGTTTTTAGATTCGAAACTCAGAATTCGAAACTGGCAACTTTCTTTCAGGAGAAAAGGCATGAAACGATTATTCCTCTCCGTCGTGCTCGTTACGTCTCTTGTTCTTTTCACATTTTTTCAAGCTATAGCCCCTCGCACTGCAGGAGCTGTCGACGCGGCGCCGCCGCCATCGGGACTGGTGGGGTGGTGGCCCGGAGACGGCTTTGCTCTGGATGTTTCCGGCAACAGCAACAATGGTGCGCTCGTGAATGGAGCGACCTATGCGCCGGGACAGGTCGGGCAGGCGTTCAGTTTCGATGGGGTGGATGATTATGTGACCATTCCTCACAGCGCCGCTCTGCAACCGGACCGCGAGTTGACGGTGGAAGGCTGGATCAAGCTATCGGTCATGCCGTCGTCGTGGGCCTCTGTTTTTTGGAAAGGCAATGGAACCGATAGCTCCCAAACAGGTAACTCGGAACGCTCATATTCTCTTTTTGTCAACGCCAATGGCTCTCTTCACGTCGCTTCCACCTCATCAGATCGGGTCGGTATCGGACAGACGGTTGCAAGCACGGCCGCAGGAAGTGTGATAACCGGTCAATGGTACCATGTGGCGGTGGTGGTAAATAGCAATCTGGGGTATTTGAGAATTTACCTGAACGGGGTTCTTAAAGGTGAAACTGCATACAGCGCTAGCGGAATAAGAGCCGGTACAAGTGCACTGCAATTCGGGGCGCGAAGTGGCGGGGGTTATCAGTTTCAAGGTCTGATTGATGAAGTTTCTCTCTACAATCGCGCACTGACAGTGGATGAAATCACAGCAATTTATGGGGCTGGTACTTCTGGCAAAGCATATCGAGCTGATTCTTCTCCCACCATCCTCCAGCAGCCGGTCAGCGAAACGCACTACCCCGGCGAGTCGACGGATTTCCGGGTTGCCGCCATGGGATCGCCCCGTCCCACCTACCAGTGGCTCAATAACAACTCGACTATGGATGGTCAAACCGGCAATCGGCTGCAACTGACGAACCTGATTGCCGAAAAGGCGGGCTCCTACTCAGTGCGTATCACTAATTCCGCCGGAGAGATCACCAGTGACACGGTTACGCTCACCATAAAGCCTATATTCTTTCCCACTCAAATAGAAGACTTTGAAATCGGCATGGACGGGTGGACGACGGATAGTCCCGATATCTGGCAAATCGGCAAGCCGACTTCCGGGCCGGGCGCGGCGCATGGCGGCGACAACTGCCTGGCGACGGTTTTGGCGGGAAACTACCCGGATGACCGGTCAGCCCGGATGGTCAGTCCGGCGTTCACTGTGCCGACGGCGGACCAGAATCCGCGGCTGCGGTTTTGGCACTGGTGGAGTTTCGGTGCAGCTGACTTTGGGCAGGTCCAAGTGAGTGCCGACAGCGGAGTGACCTGGAAAACCCTATCACCGCAGTATGCCGCAGACAGCAGTGGTCAATGGACACGGACGACCCTGGACCTGAGCGCATATGCCGGACAGACGGTGCGGTTGGGTTTCTACTTTGAATCCCACTCTTCTACTTGGGGAGGCGTAGGTCCGGGCTGGTATATCGACCAGGTGGAGATACTCTCCGGCCCTGATCGTTTCAACAACCCAGAAGATTTTGAGGCATCGTGGGGAGATTGGGATACGGATAATTATGCTCTCTGGCAGATCGGCGTGCCCACAACCGGACCGCCGGTGGTCAATGGCAGCCGCGCCCACTCTCCCACTTCTGTTGCTGCCACGCTCCTTGACGGCAACTATGCGGCCAACTCCATCGGCCATCTCATCAGCCCGTCGTTCATAGTCCCGGCGGTAAATGCCGGCGATGTGGTGACGCTACGCTTCTGGCAGTGGTACCAGTACGGCACCGGTGATTCCGGTTCAGTTCAGATTTCCCAGTTTTCCGGCAATGCCTGGTCCGACTGGCAGACCCTGACCACACCCGCCACGACCGGGACTTCTACAGCATGGAAACAGCAGACCATCGACCTGACTGCGTATCAGGGGCAAAAGGTCCGAATCGGCTTCCTGCACACGGCCAACAGCGACAGTTCAGTGGGAGCAGGGTGGTATGTCGATGATGTAAGCCTCTCTTCGTTTGCGCCGATTCGCATCACCTTGGGTACAGCCATCACCGGCAGTTTCTCCGCCAACCGCCAGAGCCAGTACTACGTGGTGAATGTTCCCAATGGTGGCCATCTTCGCTTTGATCTGACGGACAAGGATGGTCAGGGGATCACCGAACTCTATGTCCGCCGGGGCGCACTACCGACACCGGGGACCTATGACTACAAATTCAAGACCTCCGGCGCCAGCCAGTCAATCTTTGCCCCCAATGCTGGAGCCGGTGACTGGTTCATACTCGCCTACAGCGATTCCGGGCCGCTGCCGGGGGATTATTTTCTCAAGGCGGATATCTCCTATGGTGTCGCTCTGGAATCCCTTGACCCGAACCGGATCGGCAACAGCGTTGCAGGTACGGTGAATATTTCGGGCGCGGGTTTTGCCCCGAATGTCGCCGTCAGTCTCGTAAACGGTTCAAACACCTACCCCGCCCATGATGTGGCGGTGGTCTCCGCCAGCAAGATCATGGCGGAATTCAACTTCCAAGCGATTCCTGTTGGCGACTACAGCCTGCGCGTCACCAGCGAAGGAAAGAGCGCTGAACTCCCCTTCACCGTTTTTGCTGGTGGCACCCCGAACCTGAAGACCAAGATCATTGTTCCACAGACGGTAGGCTATCACGGTATCGCCACTATCTGGGTGGAGTACGAAAACACCGGCGATGCGGCCATGCCGGCGCCGTTGCTGGAAGTCTCCGGCATCCAGACCGGTCGACGCGCCGCCATTCTTACCCTTGACTATTCTCGCATGTACCAAGGGTTCTGGACCTCGGCCATGCCGGTTGGATTTGCCAACTCGGTGCAGTTCCTTGCCAATGGCGCTACTCCCGGCCTTCTGCAACCTGGCGAATCAGGCCGGGTGCCAGTCTACTATGCCGGTTGGCAACTGCCGTGGTTAATACCAAGTTATCCCCCCATCATCTTTGACTTGAGCGTTCTAACCGCCGACAACACCAAGCTCATCGACTGGCCGTCGCTCCAGGATTTCATGAGACCACCCAGCATCTCCAGCGAGGCATGGGTTCCGGTCTTTGCCAATCTCCAAGCCCAGACCGGCACAACATGGGGCAATTATGTCACCATGCTCAACGATAATGCCCACTATCTGGCCAAACTGGGGCAGACCGTGACCGATGTCAGCGACCTGCTGGCCTTCGAGATCATGCAGGCTCGGGGATTGAACCTCAGCAGCACCCTGGCAAGCGGCATGGACGGTCAGGTGCAGGCTCCGGGATTGTCGCTCTCCTTCACCCGGAGCTTCGGCTCGGATATCCCCTCCCGCTATGCTTTAGGTCGTTTGGGGCGAGGGTGGTCCGATAACTGGGATTACACCCTGTCCAAGGCCAGCGACGGCACCGTGACGATCATTGGCCCCAACGGTTCCCGTCGTGTCTTTCAGCCGGACAGCCGTGATGCAAGCCACTACTTTGCCGGAGTCGGCGACATCGGCGTACTCACTCCCCTTAGCGGCGGCGGGTTCTCACTTACCGAAGGGGGCGGCACAGTCTATGTCTTCCGGTCGGACGGCAACCTTGATTATGTGCAGGATACCTATGCTAACCGGATCACCTGCACGTGGACTAGCGGCCAATTGACCCGACTGGCCCACTCCAGCGGGCCGTACCTAAATTTCACCTACAAGGGAACGCGGATAGAGACCATCACCGATTCCGTGGGCCGCAAGACCACCTTCACCTATGATGCTGTGGGGGAACACCTTCTTACTGCCACCGACTACAGTAACAAGACAACCACCTACGGCTATGGCGACGGCGCGGTTGTGCCCGATCTCCATGCCCTGACCAATATCACCCTACCTGACGGCACCCAGAGCAGCTACCTCTACGACGTGAATGGCCGCCTCCTTAAAAACTGCGATTCGACGGCATGCACCACATACACCTACGACAACGTCGGTAGGATCATAGTAACCGACGTCTTGGGCAACGTCATTCAGTACTACCTTAACAATAAGGGACAAGTCGCCCGTACTGTGGGGCCATTGGGGAATGTCACCTCCAATAGCTACGACGCCGACGGCAGGGTCATCCAGAGTACGGACCCGGCGGGTCGCTTCCGGGCCTACACCTATGACACCCAAGGCAACAAGACCAGCGAAACTGACGCCCTCGGCTACACCACCCGCTATAGCTACACCTCGCTCAACCGCCTGGCTACCGTGACTGACGCTAAGGGTAATGTCACTCGCTATGCCTATGACACTAATGGCAATCTTATCTCCACCATCTATGCTGACGGCAGCAGAGAGGGTTGGTCCTACGACAGTGCCGGCAATCGCCGCTCCTGGACAAACCGCCGGTGGCAGACCATTAACTATACTCCTGATGCGTCAGGCCGGGTACTCTCCCGGAAATATCCCGATGGAACGGAGCATGCTTTCACCTACGATACCCATGGAAATATGACCAGCTATACCGACCCCCTCGGTACAACGACTCAGCAGTACTACCCGGACGGCCGCCTGATGCAGATCACCTATCCAGGTAACCGCTACCTGCACTACACCTATGACAGTGCGGGCCGCCGGGCCAGCATGACCGACCAACTCGGCCATCGCACGGAATACTCCTACGACAGTCGGGGCCGGCTTGCATCGCTAAAAGACGCGACCGGCACGGAGCTGGTCCGATACGCCTACGACGTTGCCGGGAGGAAACTGGGCAAGACCCTTGGCAACGGCGTCCACACTATCTACACCTACGACAACGTCGGTCAAGTGCTGGAACTGGCCAACCTCAATCCCAACAGCAGTGTTCTGTCGAAATTCGTCTACACCTATGACAGTCGAGGCCGCCGCGACACCATGACTACCACCTACGGTGCGGGAGACCCTCGCGTTTCAATGTCCGGAATCTGGCAATACATCTACGATGACACCGGGCAGATCATTGGCTGGATAGCGCCTGACGGCCGTAGGGTGGAGTACACCTACGATCCTCTTGGCAACCGCCTCAATGTTCGTGATAACGGGGTCGATACCGCCTATACGGTCAACAACCTGAACCAATACACAAAGATTGGCGGTACGTCATTCCAGTATGATGCTGATGGAAATCTTATAAAAAAGATTGCATCAGGTGGAACAACGACGTTTGACTGGTCGAATGACAATAGTCTTGTACGGATTACCGGTACGGAAGGAACTTGGGACAATTATTACGATGGGGTAGGAAATCGTGTTCGTACCAATGCCACTGGTGTCCTCAAGGAGTATCTCATTGACCCGATGGGATTGGGCAATCTGGTGAGCGAATCGTTGAAAAGTAACGGCAATGCATGTTGGTTCATTCATGGTAGTGGCATGATTGCGAAGAAAATTACTGACCAGGAGATCGAATATTTAACATTTGATGTCATGGGAAATACCAGCGAATTGTCCCAAACGGCAGGGGCGACCAACCGCTATCTTAATTTGCCATTTGGTGAACCGGGGTTCGCATCAGAGGCGATATCGCTCCAAGAACAGTTTGTTGGTGAACAGGGGGTTCGTCTAGAGTTTGGTGGACTACTCAACATGCGTGCTCGTTATTATGACTCTTTTACGGGACGTTTTATATCTCTGGATCCGATAGGAGTTGTAAGTGGGATACCTAATCTATATTTATATGTTGGAAATGCACCGACAAACTCGATTGATCCATCTGGGCTCTATGTTGATAAGAACCTAGAGTGTGGTCGAATAGCTTGGAACCCTAATGGACCAGCAGCAACGCTATGTTTTAATCGTGAACCTGTAATATGCGAAAATCCAACCACTTGGCCAAAGCTCAGCAAAGAAGATCAGGCATGTTTTCTCAAGCATGAAAATGTTCATGCGCAGCAATGCCGAGAAGGGAGAATGCCAGATTCTAGGACCAAATTACCACCAGATCCTTGTCTGGAAGATGAAGCATACCAGAATAGCCCTTTGTGTAACAGTGTATCACCAAGTACGCCAACGTCATGGAAAGACGCTTGTAATGCCAAGAAGCATCCTCCCCTCCCTCCAAGCCCCACCTGTCAGCTTCGGTCTGGCAATCCAAGTGCAGCAGCAACGGGGGTGGTGCTAGCCGCAGCTTCAACGTCAGGAGGCTCTGACCAATGCGGTGGCGGCGGTGGAGGTTCCTCCGGCTCCTCCGGCTCTTCCGACCCCAACTCACTCCTCGGCCCTTCCGGCTATGGCCCGCAGAATTTCGTGGGAACGTCGGAATTGCTCCCTTACCGGATCAATTTCGAGAACGCCTCAACCGCTACGGCACCGGCGCAGAATGTGACGGTTAAAAATATGCTGGACGCGAACAAGTTCGACCTGTCCACGTTCCAGTTGACCGAGATAGCTTTCGGCGATCATTTCATCTCCGTGCCGCCCAATACACAGCACTTTACTAAAACGGAGAAGATGACCTACAACAATGTCACCTTCGATGTCCAGATTGAGGCGGGTATCCGCCTGACCACGGGCGAAGTCTATGCTATGTTCCAGTCTTTGGACCCGGTCACCGGCCTGCCACCAGCGGTTTCTATCGGCTTCCTGCCGCCGCAAGAAGATCCGGATCCGAACAAATCAACCGGCCGGGGCCAGGGACATGTCAGCTATATCATCCGGGAGAAGACTGGTCTGACTACCGGCACGGAAGTCCGCAATGTCGCCTCAATCGTCTTTGACGGCCAACCGGCTATCACCACCGACCAGGTTGACCCGCACGACCCCAATTCAGTAAAAGACCCGGCCAAACAGGCACTCATCACTATCTGGACCGCGCCACTCCCCATCGTCGCCACTGGTACGGCCACCGGCATCGGCGCCACCACCGCCACTCTCACCGGCTCGGTAAGCCCCAACAACTACCCCACGACAGTGAAGTTCGAGTACGGTCTGGCCACCGCGTATGGAACTACGGTTAATGCTATTCCGTCGTCCGTCACCGGCGTCTCGGTTCAGTCCGTCACCGCGAACCTCACCGGCCTGCAACCGGGGACGACCTATCATTACCGGATCACCGGCGTCAACAGCCTGGGGAGATGGCTCGGCGACGATGCCACCTTTACCACGGCCATAGCTCCGACCAAACTAACCATATCCGGCCCGGATACCCTGAACGAGGGGAGTTCCGGCGCCTATACCGCCACAGTAACCTGGAGTGACGGGACGATCACATCCGTACCCCCTCTCTGGAGCGTCACCCCGACAACCTATGCCGGGATCACCACTGCCGGGATCTTGCAGACACTGGCGGTACCCGGCGCCAACCAGACCATAACCGTCTCGGCGAGCTATACCGCCGGAGGTGTCACCGTAACCGCCGACAAGAGCGTCACCATCCTCGACCTGGCTACTCTCAGCCTCATTATCTCCGGCAGCGGCAGCGGCGTGATCAACAGCGATCCGTCCGGGTTCATTCACTGCCTCTATTCGCCACAGACAGGAACCTGTTCGACAACCCAACCCCTCGGCACTCAAATTAAACTGATGGCGACACCATCATTCTTATCGATCTTTGACGGCTGGAACCTTGGCTTGCACTCTGTACCCTGTACCGGCAAAGGTGACTGCACCATCACCATGTCCGGTTACCAGTACATGAATGCCGGCTTTAACCAACATCCTCCGGTCCTGCTGGGTGACGTCTATTACCCGGCGATAGGTGACGCCTACAAGGCAGCGGTCTCCGGTTCGATTATTAAGACCCAGGCCACCTCGCTGGCCGGTGAGGTCACCATTAACAAGGCCATCCCCTTTACCTTGAAAGGGGGCTACAACGCCGACTATTCGTCCCAGACCGGCAGTACGATTATTCAGGGGAAGTTGATAGTGGTGAAAGGGAGTGTGGTAATCGATCGAGTGGTGATCAAGTGAGAAAAAAGGGTAAGCGGAGTGTTATGGACTAAGGTTATAAATACTCCGATGTCGGCAGAGGGGTGATTTATTACGGTATGTCAGCAAATCTGATTGATTTTGTCCGGATATTTTACCGTTCAAGATAAACAAAGGAGATTTCATGCAAATTCCCAGAGATAATCCTCAGGCAGGAAGTCAGCTAGGTGTAACTTCGAGTTCAATCGGTACGAGCCATATGTCAGTAAATTATAAATTGAGCTTTGCCGCCGAACGCCATGCAGTCAATGCCACGTTAACCCATAGAAAACATGGTGCTTTATTGTCGTTATGTCTGTTCACTCTGTTTGCGGCATTTTGTGTTGTTTCAAATGCGACGGCTGGAAGTGCACTTGATGCCTATTGGCCGCTCAATGACGGAGACAGTACAAACTATGCCTATGGGACAAATACCCTTGGCATCTCGGTTAGTTATTATGGCGTTAATCAATATATGATTTCATCGACGTCAGTTGACGGGTCCGGTTATGAGATCCACCAGACCGGATCTGAGAAGATTCAGGTCATATCCGGAAAGTCAGGTTGGATCACTATCAGCTTTAGTCCGGCTATAAATTTGCTGAATGAAAGCGTAGTGGCTAATGGAGGTACGATAACTACGCAGACCACAGTTACGCAAAGGTATGCCGGAACGTACCCCGCAACATTTACGGTGACTGTTGGAATGGCCGGCACGGTGACGGTTCCGGCAGGAACTTTTACCAACTGCAGATCAGTTACCGTTGGGGAGGTTGCGACAATTCCCAACCAAGGCACGGTAAGCGCTACGTACATGTCCGCTATCCTTGCTCCCGGAGTCGGTATTATTAAGAAGCTTGTTAGTCCGGATACCGGCGCATGGGCTGAGTTGGTGAGTGGCACTGTTGGTGGAGTGGACGTAACAAAAATTCCTTTCGCACCTTCAATAACTACCACCACTCCGCTAACAACCGGCACTGTCGGTACATTGTACACTCAATCCTTAACAGCGAACTATGGCGTCAAACCATACACGTGGACTATCACCTCCGGCAACCTCCCTGCAGGTTTGGATCTGAGTAGCAGTGGGGTGATCAACGGCACACCAACTACTGCAACGACAGCAAACTTTACCGTTCAGGTAAAAGGCAGCAATGGCCTGTCATCAACTAAGGTATTTAGCCTGACTATTGTTTCTGCCGAAATTAACGGAGTCTGCGGCCAAGCCAACGGTCAGTCATTGGTATCCTCGCCTACCACTAATTTCTGTTCGGTCGGCGCCCCGTCATTGGTCACCGGTAGCGGACCATGGAATTGGAGTTGCTCAGGGAGTAACGGGGGTTCGAATGCAATCTGTTCCGCGAACCTTGCCAAGGCCATCTGGCAGCAGACATCAGGGCCAGAGGGTGGGTATATTGGCGTAGTGGCCATCGACCCGAACAACAGTCAGACAATTTATGCGGGAATCGGCAATGGCGGGGGGGTCTACAAGTCAAATAACGGTGGAATTTCCTGGAACGCAGTGATGACCAATGCATATGTCCAGTCCTTGACCATTGACCGGAACGACAGCCAGGTCATTTATGCCGGCGGGGGCACTGATGTTTACAAGTCCGTCAACGGCGGAGGATCTTGGATTACAAAGAGCAGTGGTCTGAACTACGCATATGTCCAGTCCTTGGCCATCGACCCGAATAACAGCCGGAATGTCTTTGCCGGGACAGATGGCGGGATGTTCAAATCAACCAACAGTGGCGATTCCTGGACTGTTATTAATAGTGGGTTGGTCTACACAAATGTCCAAACCCTGGCCATCAACTCAAGTAACAGCAATGTTATCTATGCCGGAACCTCGGAGGGCGGGGTGTTTAAGTCCAGCGATGGCGGTTCCTCCTGGAGCGTGACGAACAACGGACTGACCGGCACAAATGTCCAGTCCCTGGTCATCAATCCAGGCAACAGCCAAATTATCTATGCCGGGACCTCGCCGGGTGGAGTGTTCAAGTCCACTGACAGCGGTTCCTCTTGGAGCGCGGTGAATAGCGGGATGACCAACACAAATATCTTAGCACTTGCCATCGACCCGAGTAACGGACAAACCATCTATGCCGGAACATGGAGTAAGGTATACAAATCCATAGACGGCGCCGGCTCTTGGACGGGAGTGGATGGCGCGCTGCCAATGACATGGGTTTATTCACTGGCTATCGACAGATCTAACAACCAGAATATTTATGCCGGGACTGGCGGATGGTTGTTCAAGTCTACCAGTGGCGGTGATTCTTGGACTGTTATGAACAAAGGAGTTGTGGGTACATACATCAGATCTATATCCATCGACGTTAACAACAGTCAGACAATCTACGCCGGGACATTTGGAAGTGGTTTAGCTAAGTCTTCCGATGGTGGCAGCAGCTGGAGCTTAGCCGGCAGTGGGCTTACCCGTCCGGATATTCTATCCATTGTCGTTGACCCAAGTAGTAGCCAAACCGTCTATGCCGCGTTATCGGGCGATGCAGTATACAAGTCCAACAATGGTGGCGTTTCATGGAGCGCGCTGAACGGTGAACTGACCTACAAATATGTACAAACTCTAGTCATCGACCGGACCAACAGCCAGACTGTCTATGCCGGGACGTTGGGCGATGGTCTGTATAAATCGATCAACGGCGGAAGTTCCTGGAGCACGATTAACAGTGGATTGACCAATACCGATATCCAGGCCGTTGCTATTGACCCCTACAGCAATCAAACCATCTATGCCGGGACACAAGGCGGGCTATTCAAGTCTACAAACGGGGGCGGCACTTGGAGCGCGGCGAACAACGGGCTGAGCGGCATGGCTGTAATGTCCCTACTGATAGATCCAAGCAATAGCCGGATTATCTATGCAGGGACTTGGACTGGCGGGATGTTCAAGTCCCTCAACGGTGGCGACTCATGGAATGCGATAAACAGCGGAATTGTAGGAGGAGGTTTCGTTGCGCTGGCCATCGACCCGAATAGCAACCAGACCATTTATGCCGGGTCGATGGGTCGCGGCGTTTATTTAACCGTGAACGGAGGCGCTTCCTGGCGTACGGTGAACACTGGGTTGACCAACTTGTCGGTCGAGACCCTGACTATCGACCCGAACAGTAGCCAAACCGTTTATGCCGGGACCTCCAGTGGCGGAGTCTTCAAAATGGTTCCCGCTGTTTCCATATCGGGAAGCGTCATACAAAACGGTACGGGACTCTCCAGTATAATCTTGAGCGGCGCAATCTGCACCGTTTCCAACGCTGCCGGCAGCTATACGTGCACCGTGACAGCGGGTTGGAGTGGCACGATCACGCCGACGCTTGCCGGGTACGCCTTCAACCCTGTCTCCCGAAGTTATAACAACATTACTTCCGACCAAACAGAACAGGATTATTCGGCTCTACTCCAGTACCGGAACCTTTCCCTCACCCTCTCCGGCACCGGCAGCGGTTCGGTCAATAGCACCCCCACCGGCCCCATCGCCTGCACCTGGCCGCCACAGGAAGGCGCCTGTTCCACAACCAAACCAGTAACCACCTCGCTTACACTCACAGCCATCCCCGGCAACAACTCCTCCTTCTCCGGTTGGGGCGGCGCATGCACGAATGCAACGGGCGACTGTACCGTAGCCATGACCGCCGATAAATCGGTCACTGCGACTTTCACCGCCGCACCCAAGGCAAAGATCGGCAGTACCGGGTATGCTACGCTCTTCGATGCCTTTACCGCTGTCGCTAACGACACTGAAATCCTGCTGCTCGGCGCCGATTTTCCGGAGAGCCTGATTATGGACAAGGGGTTCACCATCCTCCTCAAAGGTGGCTACAATGCCGACTTTAGCGGACAGAGCGGCAATCCGACGACGATCCAAAGCCCTCTTACCGTAAAAGCTGGCGCCTTGAAGGTGAACGGGATAAGGGTGAAGTGATAACTTGTGCTCTCGCTCACCAATTTTAATTCTTCAGCTGTCAATGACCAATGTTCACAAAGCTCTTCTTCCTGCCAATGCAATTTCAAATGCGTTATCCTTCCCTTATCAGATCATGCTGAAACAAGAGCCAACATGATATTCCAGATGGGACGTTTACTGCTATCCATATATCAATATTTCAAAACACTGTTTTGCAACAATTTGGCGGATTTGACAGCTATGTGGTCACTGGGCCTTAGAGGGGCAAAAGGGATCATGAATATACAGGAAGTATGGCCGGTTGCGTATTCCGCGGCAAATCGGCCGCTGATTCCGATCGAAATCGGCCACCTAATCCGATGATTTCGGCCACCCCCTGAGTAACTTCCATTGAATTTGTTTCACATCCACGGCCAAGACTATGGGGAGAGTGCAACAATCCGGGAGCTGAGGAACCTTCGCCAACATTTTTCACCAGCAGGCTGATCTCAATGGGCAAACAGACGACGTCACCGCCGTAGTCATCAAGCCCAACAAGGAAGTGCCATCCGATTCACTGCAGAATCCATCTGATCCCGAGGCCGGTTATTGTGGCCATAAGGGGAAAGGGTACCAGATGCAAGTGATGAAGACGTGATCCGAAGACAAGAGCCAGCTGAATCTGATCACGCACGTCAAGGTTGAGGCGGACCATGAGAGCGACGCCCACGCCCTGTTACCGGCTATCAAGGATGCTGCCCAGCGGAATCTGGCTCCAGTAGAGCAGCTCCCTCATCAGCTTCCTCTACAATTCCAGACATGCGGGTTAATGCAGAGCTATCTATTATCAAGTGTGGCGGTTAATGTGCTTTCACTGCGTCCCTCTCGTCCCGGAGGTGCCTTTAATATGATTGTCAGGATTTCGACACACGTACCATCCGCTTTTGTCCATGTCCAGACTTGATCCCTTATCCCGCGCTCCCCTCAGTATGTAATTTTTAATAATCAATCAGGGGGTCATGAAAAGCCACTCTCTTTTAGAGCCTTTTTCCCAGCGAGTCACAAACCTAATGCCGGTTTCATAGTCAAATGTAGACCACGGAGCCGTTTCTGAACCTTTACGTGTCCTTACACTCCAGAAATATATGGTCTTTGGCTCTAACTTCATTTCTACTTTATGGCTACTTCCATCTAAACCTTCTCGATAATATATTTCAACTCCTTTATTCAAATGAATTAAATAGCAATATTGACCACCTAGTGACCTGGAATTATTATTAATCGCACTATAAATAATCAGATCGAATTTGCTGTCAGTCGGTAACCCTTCAGTTTTCCAAGATAATGTTGGCTGCAAACTATCAACAAAACGTGGCCCGGTTAATCCAGCGGCAACAGATGGAGTAGGATTGTCTGGTATTAACCCATGGTACTCAATGCTAGAACATGCACTGACAAATACAACTGACAACAATACAAAACTTTTTTTGATCGATAAGTACATAACTATCTCTCCTTTTCAAAAATAATTAGTCGTTTTTGATGAATATTATTTAAACCATGATATTTATACTTTAATTCAACCAATGCACGATCTGAATCATCAAAAACTATTTTTGAATCAATGTCTATCAAACCAATGTATACCAATTTGTCATTTGCATTAACATCAAATATACCGTTAATTCTTTTTTTATTTGCTGAAGAAGAGCCGCCCATGAATCCATGTATATCCACATAATTTGCTATAACATACTGACCAGGAGGTAGACACCAATAAAAATATTCTTCAGCTGCATCTTTTTCATATTTTACAGCATATGAACCATTTTTTCTATTCAATACATCATAGTATATACTGTGCAATATATTAGGTTCGCTAGACTTGTCCAGTAATTTGCCAAATATTAGGCTATAACCTTCAGGAACATTACCATTAGAAGCAATATTACACTTGGTCGTTGTACTGCAACCACAGATAAATAACAGTCCGAATACTAACAAGATATATATATACCTAGTCATAATGCTTCCATTTTATGGAATTTGCTTATGGAGTTCCAGGGGGGCTGGAGAAAAACGGACCCGCTAAAACTTAGCGACATTAGTCCAACAAAAAGCACGGTTCGCAACAAAATCGCTTGCCTCATGATTACCTCCTATTTGCGGCTCCGAGTGATACCGTTGAACATCACGACGGAGCCTTTGCCTTGTTATTCAACTCTTAATTGACCAGTTAGCGCGGTATATAATATAAGATGGCAGCATACAATATTAGACATCGGCATCTAAATTTAGATGCCTTGTAGTATCTAGTATTGGATGCTTTTATTGATTTGACAGGCATCTGATATTAGATGCCTGTGCGAATTGTTAGACGCTTTTACGGGAAACTGCCCTGTTTCGAGGCATACAATATTATATGCTTTCCCTGACGGTTAGCTTAACCGTTGCATCTCTGCTTTTAGGAAAAATAAAAAGTTGCCCGTCAGTACAAACTGACTCTGGAGACTTTCGACTTAGACCACGTATAAAATGTCCATGAGCTACTACCACATCTACTCCAGAAGGCTCAAGAATTATATTATATTAATACTGCATGGCCGCTGCAGTGTCAACTAAAAAGAAATCTCCAAGAGGCTCTTCGTTGTGTCGCGTGGGTAGCCCCTTTTTACCGTGAGCCCGCGATCCCGGAGAGTGGAGCAATCCGGGGGCTGGGATCATAGCTCAGCCTCGCATGACGTAGTTAAACCCACTTTACTTAAATGATGTTGAATGGTTACATAGAAACTGTTGATTCTTTAAAAAGCAACCGATTGTTCCAGCCCCCGTTTTGAACCACTCTCCAGGAAGAGAATTGAGAAATCGCTGGCCAGAAAAAACTTTTTGCATAATAAAATATTAAAATTATATTTATTGCACAAAAATTATGATAAAATGATTTCTCCTTAATATCATTTTTATTATGTTGTCAATTGGCATCAAAATTTGACTAGGCATTGACCTGCGGCATTGACCCGTTTGAAAGAAAAACTTTCTTGGTAACAGATTATAACGCATAGAGTGGTCACCCTTGGCCGCCGATTGTGGTCAATCGTGGATCATTATTGCATGCCGATTCACATCCGTAATTGCAAAGAAGAAATTTACAGATGTGAAACTAGTCATTTCAAAAGGGAAACAGTATATGAATGAACTCTCAATTATGCGGAAACGATCTCTGCTGATTACTTTTAAATTCCTTGTGGTTGTTGGCACTTTTAGTTTTTATTGTGGTTGTGCTTCGACAACGACAGGAATCAAGACTGCTCTTGATCCTATATTCCTCTCTCAAATCAAAAAAATTGGTATTAAAGTCGAAATAAAAGAGAAGTTTTCTGTAATTTTAAACCAATTGGGCACTCAAGACGCTGGTTTTATTGCTGGAGGACTATTAGGGGCAGCTATTCAAAAAGGAATTCAGAAAGGTGTAGACTCTAACCTAACCAACGATCTAAAGCCGATGTTAGGCGACTTTGATTGCAAAAGGATTCTTACCAGCATGATGGTGCAAGGATTGCAGAGGTCGGGGCGTTTTGATAGTGTCATCGACATTTCTGAACATCCTGAAGATGCGAGTAGCGTCGATGGGTTGTTAATACTGGATATTGTTACATGGGGCTTACGCCCAGGCATGAGTAAAGATCCAGCAGATAAGGGTATGGCTGCTCTTGATGCTCAAATCTCACTTTTGCAGGGGCAAGATAGACGCTCGATTTGGAAACGTGAATCATTTTTTGCTGCGGGAGATGTCTATCCTTTAGAAAATTTTTCAACCACCCAAGGACTTCTGAGAAATGAGATGCTAGACTTACTTATCAATTATTCAAATAGGATTATCAACGAGATACGCTTTACACGCTAATAAAGGAACTGCTATGCGACTATTAGTTATTACTATTTTAACTGCTTCTTCATTGCTTGTTTTGGGATGCGCAGGTACTACTCGTTTGACTGGTAACATTGAGTACTTTCCTCAACAATTTAGTGCTCTCTCTGCACTACATAAAAAAACGGTTTTGATCATAGTAAAAGATGAGAGGCCTGCCGAAGAAAAAGGGTATATAGGTAATTTTGAAAATACATACTGGAATACTAACGATCCGATTGAGCTGATCATGAGTAATGCACTAAAACAGGAATTTGAAAAACACAATAACAAGATCGTGAGTAACGAAGACTCGAGTTATGATGTTTCACTGGTTGTTACGTTGAAACGTGTTAGAGCACAGATGTACGGGACGATAAAGGTGGCCAATATCGATTCATTGGTATCTATCCGGCAAGCAAAAAAAACAGATACGGTATCTTCTTTCCCCGCAAGAGGTTTTTATAAACTGACCGTTCTTAATGGTGTCTTGGTCCCCAAATTTTCTGATGAACTCAAAGGGGCTATTGATGATTTTGTCCAAAACCTAACCTTCGATTCAAGATTTATTGAGATGTTTCAGTAGTAGGCCCAAGTCTCTTCCCGGCTGATGGGCACCTGAATTTGCCAGCTGAAAAATACACCCACGAAGTAAGGCGCCTGGTCAGTGAGGATATTACGAGGTCATCGTACGACGAGACCTTAGCTGAACAGACCGGAAGATTCAGATGCTCCCGCCAAGGATACCAGTTCCTTATTGATAGTGACCACCGATGGTAAAGGAGTGGTCATGCGTCATGAAAGCCTACGGGAGGCAACCAGGAAGGCTGCCGAAAAAGAGCAGCACAAGCTACAGAATCGCCTGACTGCCGGTGAGAAGAAGGATCGCAAGCGGATGGCTCAAGTCGCATCAGTGTTCACCATCGCACCACATATCCGTACTGCGGAAGAAATTGTCGGTTTAACTCCGGTTCTTGTAGAGAAGAAGCAACGTCCTCGCCCGGAGGATAAACGAGTCTGGGCAAGTGTGGAGCGAGAACCGGATCAGGTGATCATCGAGATGTTTCAAGAGGGTCAGGCACGAGATCCTCGTCATGAAAAGCAGTGGATAGCACTGGTTGACGGCAACAAGAAACAGTTGCGCGTCATGAAGGAACAAGCAAAAGCATTCGACGTGACGCTCACCATAATCATCGACATCATCCATGTCATTGAATATCTGTGGAAAGCATCGCATGCGTTCTATAAGGAATGCGATTCGCGTTGCGAACAGTTTGTTACGCAACGTCTTTTGCTGGTGCTTCACGGTCAAAGCAGTCAGGTTGCCAATGAAATTCAAACATTAGCGACTGAAGGTGAGTTACTTAAAAAGAAACGTAAAGCTGTCGATACGTGTGCGGCATATTTGCGAAACAACCAGGAATACCTCCAGTATGACAAGTATTTGGCGCAGGGATTGCCCATTGCCACCGGGGTGATAGAAGGTGCATGCCGTTACCTGGTTAAAGACAGGATGGATATCACCGGCGCCCGCTG
>CAIYUY010000010.1 GCA_903929485.1 uncultured Desulfuromonadales bacterium | reverse complement strand
TCCCCCTTCATCGCCATGATCCAACCCCGCGTAGGGGCGTATGGTCATACGCCCTTATCTGCGCCCACATCAGGCGAGTTCCCGATTAAGCCGGTTCATATCCGCCCGGACCTTGGCCAATTCCGCCCAGGCGCTCTTGAGCATGTCCCACTGTTCATCCAGTTGCGGAATCTCCAGATCCCCCATGTCGATGAGCGTCGTATTGAGCCCCTGACGCATCGCCTTGGCGCCACCCTCCACCCGCATGATCAGCCGAAACTCTTCCTGCTTCAGTTCCGCCAGCTTCCCCTTCATGGCCGCTCGTTCCAGATTCACCGTCACAACCTCACCTCAACCTTGGCGTCCTTGCGCATCATGGGACAAAAAGCGTTCTTCTCCACGGCGTCGGAAACCTTCTGCATGGTCTGCGTATTAAGCACCACCACATCCTGGTTACCCTCCGCCAACTTGATAACCTGTTTTACCAGCAGGGTATTGTTGTCATACTTGAGAGAAAAATCCGCATGCTGCCGGCGCATCTCCTTGACGGTGATATCGAATTTGTTGAGAATCACACAGATCATGATGATGAAGAGGATATCCGGGCCGAATCCCACCAGAAACAGCAGTGACATGGCTTTCAAGCTCCCCATCTGTTGCAGCAATCCCAAGAGGGAAGTCAGTACGACAATTGAAGCAGGATTCACGGCTTTCTCCGTTTTTCAATAACAGTTTGACAATCCAGGCATCTGACACAACCGACGGCCGCCGTGCGCCGCTCCGGGGGGATCTCTTCTTCGCAATCAAGACAGGTGAAGCGTGATGCTTGCCCGGTCCCTGAGCGAAGCCGAAGGGCCAGGGCCTGTTGCAGGTGCGCCTCGGTACACTCCCAGGCAAGGTCGACATCATCCATTGGTTAAAACCTGTTCTATGTTCTACGTTCCAGGTTCTAGGTTCACAACATAGAACCTAGAACGTAGAACCTGGAACTGTTTTCAATGTTTGCACTGCTTCAGCGCCTTCAGCAACGCCTCGTTGTCCGAATAGAGGTTGTCCAGCGTCTGTTTCTGCACGGTGATCGATTCCCCGCCCGGTATCACCACCACCGAGGGCGAGGCGCACCCGGTCATGTTGAGCAGCAGCAACAGCATCAACCCCGTGACCATCATTGACGGCGATCCGCTCCCGTTCGGCCTGCACCTGCTTCGTAGCTTCTTCATCCCGCTTCTCCTCCGCCCGTTCCGGCTTGGCCTTCACCCACGCTTCCAGGATGAGACTTGCTAACCCCAGCAACGCAGTTATTGCGGCGATGATTCCGGCGGCCATCAGACAGTCGGTTTCTGCATGAGGAACTGAAGACTCACGGTGATGGAATGAATAATGCCGTTACCCTTGAACCAGGGCGATGCTCCCATCAGTTCCGATAGCGTCAACCCGACCCCCAGAATCGCGGCAAGATTCTGTTGCGCCCAGAGGATAAAGGAGACCGTGGGCGCCGGAGCGGTCACCGCCGGTGCAACCACCGCCACCGCATCCGCCCCCAGGGCGACGGCAACCAAACTGAGACAAACGATGACGATGAAACTGAGTAGAAAGCTAAGCGTTTTCATGCCTGATTCTCCTTGGGTTGGAACTTCATGATATGGTCCACGTATACCTGATTGAGGAACTTACCCTCGGCGTCCTTCTTGGGAGTCCCGGCGTTATAGGCTGCCGCCACTCCCGCCCACCCCAGCGTATCGAAATGCCGGTCACGAAACCGCGCCAGATGCTTGCAGCCGTACTTCATCCCCGTAGCCGGGTCGCAGAGTTCCGGTAAAAATTCACCCTTGAAGCCATGCTCCCGGGCCACCTGTCCCATGATCTGCATCAATCCCCAGGAGCAGGCCCGCGTGGTCCGTTCAGTCTCTTGACTGGCGCCGAATACCTGACATTGATCCGGCACGTAATGAGCGCGAAACGCCGCCTCGAAGCGGACCGCCCACGGATCACCGCCGCTCTCGGTATTGATAACGGCGACAATCAGCCATTCCGGCAAAGAGAACAGGACGGCGTTCTCGGCGACAAGTTTTTGAATCTCGGGAGTTAACATGGCAAAGTCCTTTGGTGGTTAAAAACGAAAAACCCCCGTGGCGACAGCCACGGGGGGAAAGATAACAAATATATTTTTATAAATCCCTCGCAGGGTTCACAAAGTAAGGGTGTCCTAAAACAGGCTCCCCTGCTTCGACTTTTCCCGACTCTCCGCCACCAGGTCATACACATACCGCTCGCTCACCCCCACCTCCAGTGCCAACAACCGCTGATTACCCCCGGTGAATTTCTCCAGAATCCACTCGTTCTTTGCCGGCAGAAAGAGCTTGTCCGGATGTTTCAAATACAGATGGACACTCTTCAACTCGTTCGCCATCCGCACCGTCGCTTCCATGCCGATAGTCCGGGCCAACAGTTGATAATCTTCCGGTAACTGCTCAATGTTGATCTTGTCGGTCCACGGCATCACTTATCCCCCATCTTCTTCAAACTTTCGATGACCATCTGTTTCTCCGCTACGGAGCACCAGGGGAGAGCATCAAGCCCGGTTTGACGTTTCACAAAGGCCAGCATGGCCCGTTCCGACGGATCACGGACGATCCCGCAATCATACAGCGCCAGCCACATCGCCCGGATCTTCTGGTCCTGCGGTTCATTG
>CAIYUY010000009.1 GCA_903929485.1 uncultured Desulfuromonadales bacterium | reverse complement strand
GGTGGGGATGGGGTAAAGAAGGGTTCTTTTGTCGCCGGACTTGGCGGCAGTTTCGAATATTACACCATCGGAGCAGCGCTGTTTGATGAAGACGGCAATCTGAATGAGGCGGTACCGGCGGATGAAATCCGGCGCTATATCGCTTATTCGGAAGGTGTTGCCTATAACGCTCCCTCCCCCTTGACGGGGGAGGGTCGGGGTGGGGGTGACGCCGCTACGGGCAACCATGGTGGCTGCGCCGACAAGGGCGCATGCCATGCGCCCCTACAAGGTACAACGTCAAATACTTCCTACATCGGCGCATCTGCGGACGCCGCCTATTTCTTCCACTACGAACCGGGCCAGGCCACAACCCTGGATTACGAATTCCTCTCAACACTTACCTTCCCCGAGAACAGGAAACCGGCGACGGTGGTAATCTACGCCGATAACTGTCTCCTTTCCCCGGAGCAGCTACGGAAGCACGGCATCATCTTCAAAAAAATCCCGCGTGACATCACGAGGTTTTAAAGGAGGCGCCCATGGCGACGGTCAGCTTGAAACAGCAAAAATACGGCGAACTGATAGATCCCGAAACTATTGACGGTGTCGCAAAGGCTATTGTGGAAAACTTCCATCCGGAGAAAATCATCCTGTTCGGCTCCTACGCATCCGGCAACCCAACACCGGACAGCGACTTGGATTTTTTGGTGGTGATGGATTCGGACCAGCCAAAGTTTAAGCGTTCACATCCGCTCCAGCTTATGTTTCGACCGTATCCATGCGCCATGGATATTCTGGTCTATACACCTCAAGAAGTAAATAAATGGAATGGAGTTATTAACCATATTGTAACAATTGCCCATAAAACCGGGAGGATATTGTATGACCGCCACTGAAGAGTTTATTCTCGATTGGCTGAAAAAAGCTGACCACGATTTGCAAGTCGCCCAGCTCCTTCTGGCATCGGGGGAAGAGTTGTATGACTCGATATGCTTTCATACGCAACAGAATGCAGAAAAAGCGATTAAAGCCCTGTTTACCGCAAGGAATATCGAATTTCCCAAAACACACAACCTACTCTTACTTTCCAATTTATTGCACGACGCAGACATATCGAAGTTCAATGAGGACTTGGAATGCTTGACAAAATACGCGATTGAATCACGATATCCCGGCGAGTATGTTGAGCCTGGCAGAAATGAGGCTGAGGAATCAATACGCGTGGCGGTCGAAATCTACAACCTCTGCCGTATAAAGATCGGTCTCTGATGGAACTCAAATCATATCAGCAACGGGTGATAGCGGACCTGACCGACTATCTGGGATATCTGGAAGAGTGCAAGGATACCCGTGTCGCCTTCAAAACGTATTGGGATGACCGTGGCGCGGTAAAAATGGAAGGGTACAAGAATAACGTTCCCGGCGTTCCCCATGTCTGCGTCAAAGTTCCCACTGCCGGAGGAAAAACGTTTCTCGCCGCCAATGCCCTCAAACCGATCTTTGATGTCGTGGCGCCGGAAACATCAGCTCAACCCCGTGTCGTGGTCTGGCTGGTGCCGTCGCTGACGATTCTCGAACAGACGGAACGAAACTTTGCCGATCCCACTCATCCCTATCGGCAACGATTAAATACTCACTTCAAGGGACGTGTGGAGTTGTACAGCAAGAAGTCGTTGTTGCAGGGAGCCGGGTTTTCACCGGATGCCATCCAGGGCCAGCTTTCACTGATCTTCCTCAGCTTTGACAGCCTACGCGCCAGAAACAAGGATGACCGCAAGATTTTCCAGGAAAACGGCTCACTGGCCTCCTTCGAGGTATCTGATGCCGATCTTCTGGAAACCGCCGACCCCACAGCATTGATAAACGTCATACGCGCGCTAAGACCGGTGGTCGTCGTGGACGAGAGCCATAATGCCGAGTCGGATCTTTCCGTGGAGATGCTGAAGAATCTCAATCCCAGCTTTATCCTCGACCTGACCGCGACCCCACGTAAGAACAGCAACATCGTCAGTTTTGTGGACGCACTGGCTCTTAAAAAAGAGTTCATGGTGAAGCTCCCGGTCATCGTCTACAACCGGCCCGACAAGACCGAAGCCGTCAACAACGCCCTGCAACTGCGGCGCAAGCTGGAAACGCTGGCCATTGCCGAAGAAAAACTCAACGGCAAGTATATTCGCCCGATAATCCTGTTCCAGGCGGAACCGAGAACCGGCGAGGAGAAAGAGACATTTCAGAAGATCAAGGCGACTCTGGTTAAATTAAGGATACCGGAGGAGCAAATAGCCATCAAAACGGCGGACGTCAACGAGCTGAAGAACGTCGATCTGATGAGCCGCCTCTGTCCGGTACGCTACATCATTACGGTGAATGCTCTCAAGGAAGGGTGGGATTGCCCCTTTGCCTACATCCTCGCCTCGTTGGCCGATAAATCGTCAGCAGTGGATGTAGAGCAGGTTGTGGGTCGGGTATTGCGTCAGCCGCATGTGGTGGCGCATCAAGAAGAGTTCCTGAACATGAGCTATGTCTTCACCGCGTCCAACCGGTTCATGGATACGCTGGATAAGGTAGTGAAGGGTCTCAATCGCGCCGGTTTCAGTGACCGGGATTTTCGAGCATTCCAGTATGCCGCCGCCGAGTCAGAGAAGGCCACCATGCCCCATCCTGAGCTGTTTCCCGAAGACGTTGCGTTGGGAACGACCAAGGTCGATTACTCCCTGGGGGAGGAAGAGATAGATGTTGAACGACTTCATGGTTGTGTTGTCGGTGAAGAGATAGCAGAGTCTCAGATGCCGGAACCATCCCCCGTAGTCGATTCAGTTCTCGATCAGCTCACCGAACAGGCTAAAACGGCCAACGAGGAATTCACTGAAAAGGCGAAAAACTCAGATATGCACCTATCACCGGAGTTGGAAAGCAGAATGAATACCTATCCGATCAAGGGAATATATCTTCAAGAGGCCAAGGCGATTGCCATCCCGCAGTTCTTTGTCAAGGTGCCTCCCTGTGGCTTCTTTGAGGAAGAGGAACAGTCCGTACTCTTGGAGAAGGATAACCTGCTGAAAGGTTTCCGCCTCAGCACCTGCGACACTTCAATGAACTTTGACGGTATCGACGCCGAAGCCTATCGTGTTGACCTGGAGCAGACCGGCAAGGACGATTACCGCCCCAGCTTCAAGAAAATCGACATCCGCCGCAGAGAGCTGATTAATACCAGCATCATGACGTTGCCCCATGCCTCACAGATTAAAAACCTTGTGGCGCGTCTTGTGGAGATGATTGGCACTATGTTTCCCATTACCGACCCCGAGATAAAAGGTTACATCACGAGGATCATGGAAGGACTTACCGCTGAGCAGTTGTTGGACTGCCTTGAGCGGGATTACAGCTATGTCGCCAAGATCAAGTTCAAGATCAAGGAGCTATCGACGAACTATGGCGAAAGAGTTTTTGCCGATTGGGTGACGACGGAGAAAATTCTTACCTCACCCAGTTACCGGTTTCCGAGTCATATCGCACCCAGCCTTACAGGGCCGACCATTGTCGGCAGCCTGTATATGTCGGAGAAAAAGGCCAACGGCTTTGAGGAACGTGCCATCAACGACATTGCCAATCTGCCGAACATTCAATTCTGGCATAAGAATAGCGAATATACTGGGTTCAGGATCAACGGGTTTATCAACCACTACCCGGATTTCATCATCAAAACCAAGTCAGGGAAGGTCATCATTCTGGAAACCAAGGGCGATGACCGGGACAACTCCGATTCGGTGCGCAAACTCAAATTGGGTAACGCCTGGGAAAAGCAGGTGGGACGACAGTTCCGCTATATGATGGTATTTGACAACAAGCCGATAGACGGAGCGCATAAGCTGGCCGATGCGCTGGGGTTGTTGGGACAGTTGTAATTTGACAGGTTTAGTGTGCGTCCGATGACCCCATGCACACGGCTGAAACTTACATCATACCTATGTGATCAATGTGTCACGGGATGAAAGGGGTTCAATCGTCGGATTTCGTGCTGGTTGTCAAAAGCTGGTATTGAACCGGCTCGGCGTTACTGAGAACAGGGGCGCTGAGGTGTCCACCAGGTGATTGAGAGCAACGGGGCTGAGTGGCAGCTATATAAAAGAAAGGGGGGTAGTCGGTTAGCTCCACCTGGCTGATTCCCCCCAGTCGAACCCATTGGTCACATCGTTTTCAGTAACTGGTTTTGTTGCAACTGCCCGTTCAAGTAGTCTTCTAAAAACAAGGCCGCGACTTCGAGAGGTACGTCTGTTAAATCTGAAGGTAAACTCCTCCAGGTAAGACTGTAAGTGTTCTGGAACTACAGACCCTTGGTGTGTGCCAAGAATCCAGCGTTTTAAGAGACTTGACACACGGTGTACGCCAGGCATAGATACGTGAGCTGGGTCTCCTGAAGATGATTGCACTGTGATGTTTCGGGGGCCGTGGGGGGGCCGTGGGGGACGTACTAAACTTCTTTACTTACTCAAAAAAACTAAGCAAAACAGTCGGTTCTTGTCTTGACGAGTAGTCAAGATTGGATTCACACCAAACAGGTTATCGATAACAAAACGGTTCCACGTATTACGACTGATCAGAGGATAGATAGCTTGCAAAGTATCTCACATAGTGGTACAGTTTTGGCATGAGGGTATTCAAAAATAAATGGTTTAACCACTGGGCGAGTAAGGAAAGTATTTCAGATACCGCTTTGCTCAATGCTGCGGAGGAGATCGCTTCAGGAATGGTTGACGCTGATCTTGGCGGCTGCTTGTTCAAGAAGCGTTTGCCACGGGCAGGGGCAGGAAAACGAGGCGGCTATCGTGTTGTTGTGGGATACAAAAGGCCAAATATGGATAGGATCGTTTTTCTGTACGCATTTGCCAAGAACGATAAGACCAACATTTCCGCGAAGGAAGAAGCCGCTTTAAGTCTTGTTGCAGAATCTTTTGTAGCAACAACAGATGACCACGTTCAGGAGCTTTTAGCGTCTGGTTCGATTTGGGAGGTACAAAGCCATGAGTGAAATACTTAATATTGCACATGAGATGGCTCAAGATATGTTTAAGGTTGGAGCCATGGACGAAATCACCATGCGAGAAATGGACAAGCTTTGCCTGACGCCAAAGCCCCCCATTCAG
This sequence comes from uncultured Desulfuromonadales bacterium, assembly GCA_903929485.1. Classification (GTDB taxonomy): domain Bacteria; phylum Desulfobacterota; class Desulfuromonadia; order Geobacterales; family CAIOGM01; genus CAIOGM01. The sequence continues at coordinate 1,319 of CAIYUY010000009.1, read as the reverse complement.
GCCGAAGACGTCCGGCGCATCCGCACTAAAAATCATGTAAGCCAAGCAGTGTTTGCTGCAATTCTTGGTATTGGCAAAACTACAGTACAGCAGTGGGAACAAGGACAGAAGAAACCCAGCGGCCCTGCGCAACGCCTTCTTGATCTTATTGACCGTAAAGGATTGTCCGCACTTGGCTAACACACCTTGAGAAAGAAAAAAATCGTAGAGTCGCGTCTCAGCTTCGGACAGTATAAAGGGCCTGTGGCCTGGTGGTCGGGTCTGTTTTTTGAATTTTAAATCTGTTGGCATAGGAAAAATCAAGAATAAAGACCCACCGACCCACCGGACCCACAGGACCGCGTTAGTCAACAGATCAACTAGGTTAGCCTCCCCTTGGAAGACACAGAAGTCATGAATTGGAGGGATTATGGACAGGATATTGATTCAAGCAGTTAATGATGCTCCGGACGCAATCCTCATTTCAGACCGGGAAGGAAATATCCTCTTTTGGAACTGCGGAGCAGAGCAGATGTTTGGGCATACTTCAGCTGAAGCCGTTGGCCAATCTCTTGACTTGATCATTCCTGAAAATCTGCGGGGGCGCCACTGGGATGGATATCACCGGGTAATGGCGTCTGGAGAGACAAAATATAAAACAGGAGAGATGGGGACGTTCAGGAGAGATGGGGACGTTCATGCAATTATGCGTTTCGTGCGAAACGCATAATTGCATGAACGTCCCTCCTACCCTCGTCCCTTCTACCCTTGACGGGGGAGGGTCGGGGTGGGGGTGACGCCGCTACGGGCAACCATGGTGGCTGCGCCGACAAGGGCGCATGCCATGCGCCCCTACAAGGTACAACGTCAAATACTTCCTACATCGGCGCATCCGCGGACGCCGCCTATTTCTTCCACTACGAACCGGGCCAGGCCACAACCCTGGATTACGAATTCCTCTCAACACTTACCTTCCCCGACGGCAGGAAACCGGCGACGGTGGTAATCTACGCCGATAACTGTCTCCTTTCCCAGGAACAGCTACGGAAGCACGGCATCATCTTCAAAAAAATCCCGCGTGACATCACGAGGTTTTGATGGAACTCAAATCATATCAGCAACGAGTGATAGCGGACCTGACCGACTATCTGGGATATCTGGAAGAGTGCAAGGATACCCGTGTCGCCTTCAAAACGTATCCTGATTGCTACTCATCTGCGGTTTATGGTTCGACAAGCTCACCATGAACGGAAAATCGGCCAGTTGCAGAGCTGAAAACCGTTCGTCCTGAGCCTGTCGAAGGATGAACGGTTTTCAGCCGCAGATTAGTAGCAATCAGG
>CAIYUY010000008.1 GCA_903929485.1 uncultured Desulfuromonadales bacterium | reverse complement strand
GCCCATTCTGAGAGGTCATGGTGGTTACCATGAGAAGTTAACAATCATATCCAGCGATAGATCGGACGTTTCGCAATATTTTAAAAAAATCGACCGAAAACCAGGCTCGATTTTTTTACCAAGTCCGACAGGCTGCTAGTTTTCACCACCATTCCCTCAGGCACGGTGCTCAAAAAGGTTTCTCACGGTATCACATGTAGCGATGCAATGAACGTCAATTCTTTGGTAGCGTTGCCAATGGGAGACCCGGAAATATTCTCCACTTCGTTACTTTCGTAGCGTCATACGGATTATGGTTTTTAATAGCGTGAGCGATCGGATTTTTGTCGGCATCACCTCCATGGCAAGCACACTGTGGAAAACGGTTTCATCGTTTTCCACAGTGGGCTTAGGCTGGAGGAGTAGCGCGAGCCAGGCATGATGCGCCCAAAGGCAGCGCTCGTCGTGTCGCCCCCCTGTGGCTAAAATCGTTTAGCCGCACCCCGCTGCGCTCTGATTTTGATTCATCTGTATGGCGGCTCGAAGTTGTTCGACGACAGCTTGCAGGTCTGTTATCCGTGCCGCCCGTTCCGTAGTTGTCGCCTCGGCAACCGCAGTGCGGATCTCTGCTGCGTGGATGGCGGCAGACTGTGCGGTTTGGTTGCTTTTGAGACGGGTGACCAAGGTGGTGAGATCCGCTATCTGCTCTTGGGCGGTTTCCAGGTCCGCAGCGATTATCTCTCCGGTGGCGGTGCTGTCGGCAAGAGCGGCCAGCAGTTCGGTGCGCTGGAGATCCATGGCGTTTCGCTCTGCGGCGAGGTGTTCGTTGGCGGCCAGGGCGGCGATTGCCCATACCTGCGGGGCTATGGCCGTCAGGCAGTCAATGACCGCCAACGGTGCAGGGGCGGTGGGGCTTGCCGCTACGGTCGGCAGCGCCTGGGCTTCGGTCCATTCGCGCAGGATCGGGGTGATGGTGCTGAATGAGCCGGCGCCCAAGCTGGCGCGAACGGCCGCGACGGTCGCGGTCTTGCCGGTTGCCACTATGGCGTCGGCTGCTGTGTAGATCTGCTCTTGTGTGATTGCCATGTCAAAGACTCCTGTACTGTAGTGTAATGAAGTGTAATGTAATGTAATGTAATGTAATGCGGCATTACACTTGCTCTGTCCCTTGCGTCGGCTCTCATTCCTTGGTTTTTTCCTGTTTATGCGTCAGTTACGGCATCTCTTTTACTTCCTGTCGTTACGCACGTGTTCCCTTTTTCTTTCGGTAGCTCTCCCCCTCGATTACCAGCTGATGTGCATTATGCGCTAACCGGTCAAGCGCCGAATTGGCAAGGATCTGATCGTTAAAAAGGTTGATCCATTTACTGACCTCCCGGTTGCTGGTAAGTATGGTGGAGCCTCGTCCATACCGCTCGCTGATTATTTCGTAGAAGTCATGGGATTGCTCAGGCGTGAGCTGCTCCAGACCGAAGTCGTCGATGACCAGAAGGACCGGAGTGATCAGCTTGAGCAGTTCACGTTCCAACGAGTTATCGGCTCTGGCGGCGTACAGGACCTTGAACATTTTTGCCGCCTTTACTAAAAAGACACTCTTTTTACGTCGGCATGCGGAGTGAGCCAAAGCGTTGGCAAGGAAGGACTTACCAACACCGACGGGGCCGGTCATGATGACGTTTTCTTTGCACTCTACCCACTCAAGGCTCATGAGCCCCTTGAAACGGTCGCGGTCAAGAGTTATCGATGCGCCCCAGTCGAAGCGCTCAAGCACTTCATCATGGTTAACTTTGGCATTGAACAGTCGCCGGGTAAGTGCCCCCTGGTCTCTTCGCTCGACCTCATCCGAGAGAACCATCTCCAGTAATTCCAGGTGGGTGAGTTTGTTCCCCTTGGCGTAGGCTGCCCTCTCAGGCAGGGTCGTTAACAGAGAGGAGAGGCGCAGTGTTTTCAGGAGCTGCTTCAGTTCTGACGTTATTTCCATGGTCGTTCTCCTTGTGGTGACTGAAATAATCTGCTGATCTGGCAAAACGTGCTGCTGACGAAAGCGGGGTAACGATTCCTGCCGGTTTGGTCTGTAACGGTGGGTTCTCCAGTGCTTGTGTGATGATCCGCTCCACCCGGCTGACATTCATGAGTCCAAATGCCAGTGCCCGTTGGCAGGCAACCTCGACTCTGGCAGCGCCGTACTTATCATTGAGCCTGAGTAATTTCTGAGCTTGGCGAAGGAAAGCCCAAGGGACATCGCCATTTAGCAACTCCGCCATGAACTCACCCTGCTTTGCTCCTCCCTCGGCGGCTTTCCTTTTGTAATACTCCACGTCTCTCATGGCGTAAGCGCTCTTTTCTTGGGGATAATCGTTGTAGTCAGTGTTGCGTTTGCCGGCGGCAACTCTCTCCATGGTCTTTATGAGCTGATTTTTGTAATAGACCCTTATCAGAGCCGAGTCTCCTCTGACCTCCACTTCTTTGCCGATGTACTTTGTCGGCAGGGAGTAGCCACCTTTTTTGAACATGATATGATGGTCACGATGAACAATGCAGGTCGCAAAGGCCGGTACATCAAAGCGCTCAGCTTCGAGCGGCAGAAGCATTTTCTGCTCCTCCTGCTCGAAGACGAGGAGTGGCCGTTGCCGGGTAGTACCGTGGATGCGCAGACCGGCAGTGGTGCGGCACCACTTATCTGCTTCTCGCTGAGCATGTTCACAATCGATGAATTCCTCTCCCTTGAAAAAATTTTCTCTTACGTACCGTACTTGGTTTTCAACCGTCCCCTTGGCGTTGTCATTCAACTACACCCTGTGAAGAACCTGAGAAACAGTTTTTCCGGGTGACCCATCCGTTTCATCCCCTTTTTGGTTGCACATTCAAACTGATCGAATACCACCGGGCCTGGGGTGAAGATCGTGTCTACTT
>CAIYUY010000007.1 GCA_903929485.1 uncultured Desulfuromonadales bacterium | reverse complement strand
CCCCACGGCGACGACAATCTTGTCAACTCGCTTTTTTAACGCCGTTTCCGTGAGATTCATCCCCTCGCCGACTATTTTACCGGGAGAAACGGCGATCTGCTCTGTACCAACGGGGAAGAACCCGGTGAGCAGATAGTTGTGAGTCATCTCCCCGACCACATCACCCATTTCCGCCGCAAGCTGACCGGCGCCCAAAATCAGTACACGCGGCAAAAGCTCGAATTTCTGTTCAAGGTATCTGAAACCGGCATGGATCCCAAACTGAATGAACCCGAATCCAAGCAGATAACCTGTTAAAACTTTGTGCCCGATGGTCAGGGTTGGGATGAGAAAAACGAAAAACATGAGACCGAGAAAAGAGATGTTAATAGCTATCGCTATCCTGGCGGCAAGTCCCGCAAGATCATACCGGATATCACTATTGTAGAGCTCCATGAAGTAAGAGGTGAACAGAACTCCCGTGACGATGACGATACCACGCACGACACCCGCGGCCGTCGGATTAAAATAACGGAACTGATCATGGGCAAGGGGTAGATACGCCAGGAACAGTGCGCCATTGGCGCCAAGCAGATCAAGGAGGAGCAGGTACTTCGTGCGAGACTTCAATGACCGCTACCTGCCCTTCCTGATACCGTTCAAATCGGCCAGCAGATTCCGTGCCTGTGATTCCTCGGGGAATCTCCCGGACTCCAGCGCCTTATTCACCCGCGAAAGAGCCTGGGCGCGATCACCGGACTGCTTGTACGCCAGCGCCAGATGATAGTTCACCGACGGATTGTTGGGAAGGACGGACGAAACCCGCTCCAGAATTTTTCGAGCTTCGGCGGCGCGACCGTTCTTGAGGAGAAGATACCCGTACGTATCCAGAATATTCGAGTTATTGGGTTCGGCCTTGGCCGCCTTTTCAATGAGCGCCAGCCCCTCGGCGGGTTTCCCCCCGATACCGTCGGCATACAGAGTCGCCAGGTTGTTCAGTGCGGGGACGTACAGAGGAGAGCGGACCAGCACTTCCTGGTATTTTTTCAGGGCGTCCTGTTTTTTCCCCTGTTCCTCGTACAAGGAACCTAATCCGAACAGAGCGGGAGCAGAGGACTTGGGATCCTTGCGAAGGACTTCATTAAATGTGGCCATGGCCTGGGAAACATCTTTCTTCCGGGCATAGGTGTAACCCAACTGAATCAGCGCGGCGGCACTGCTCCCGTCGGCCCTGACGCCGTTTTTCAGCTCGTCGATTGCCCGATCCCGGTCGCCTTGCGCTTCGTAAATTTCGGCCAGAATCATGTATCCTCGCGCCGATTTAGGTTTGACCTTGATAAAATGTCTGGCCTCGTCCGCGGCCCGAGCAAATTCCTTGCCGCTTATATACGTCTGGATTTTAAGGGATATCCCCCGTTCGGGGTTTACCGCCTCAACCTGTTCAAAGACAGCGATGGCATCCTTTGTCTTCTGATCGGCAAGATAAATTCGCCCTTTCAGTTCAAGCAGATCGGTATTCTTAGGAACGATCTTTATGGCGTTATCGATCATATCCAGCGCCTTGTCGCTCTGTTTTTTCTTCATATAAAAGTTCGCAACGGCGACATAGGCTGAAGGATTTTTTGTTTCAACGGCTTTGCCGTAATAACCTAGCGCCTCGGCATCACTCCCCTTTGATTCATAATATGCGGCAAGAGTCATGAGCGCCTTGAGATTCTGCGGTTCCTTCTTCAGGATGGCCTGATATTCGGCCAAGGCCTTTTCCTGCTCACCGGTGGAGGCGTAATATATGGCGCTATTAAAATAAGTATTAATAAACGCAGGGTCAAGTTCCTTGGCCTTCTGCAGGTATCCCAACCCCTCCGCATTTTTTTTCTGCATGAACATGACCGAGGCGATATTATTGTAAAGGGCCGCGTCGCTCTTGCTCTTGGTGAGGCCTTCCTGCAATACTGCTACCGCCTTATCGAAATTTTTCATCCTCAGATAATACGCGGAAAGAATAAGACGGTTATTCATGAGAGTGGGCGCCACCTGCACGGCGGTCCTCAGATCGCTCTCCGTCTCCTTCAGATTTCCCTCGCTGAGATGGTAGATCCCCTTTTTAAGATACGCGTCCACCAGTTTGGGATCCAGTACCGTCGCCCGATTCAGCTCTTTCATCCCTTCGGCAAACATCCCCTTGGCCATATAGGCGTTCCCCAGCATGTTATGGGCCAAGGCGTTGCGTTCATTATCGGTGAGGACCTTTTGGAGTTCCGTCACGGAGTCATCCAATCGCTGCTGGGCAAGGTAAATCATGGCGACCATGAGCCTCACCTGAGTCGCATTGGGATTATGATCCAGGATCGTCCTGAACTGACTCAGGGCGGTCTCGTACTCCTTCCGCATGTACATGCTCATCCCGAGGTAATAAAAAGCTTCCGAGACAGGCTGAAGTTGAATGGATTTCTGCAGTGAGTTAATTGCTTCAGGATAGTTTTTCTTGGTGTAATAGAGAATCCCCTTGAGACGGTACCCCTCACCCCTCTTGGGAAACTGTTTCATGAGGTTATCGGCAACGGCGTCAGCCTTGGCCACTTGCCCCATATCGCTGAGCAACATACCTATTTTATAGAGTGAAAATGAATTTTTAGGATCAACATCGGCCAGATCCTGATAGATCTTTATGGCTTTTTCTCTGTTACCCTGATTCAACTCGATCTGCGCCAGCATCATGTAGGCGCGCGCCTCGGTGGGTTTTTCCTTGATGAATCCCGCCAGAAGTTCCTTGGCCCGCTCCGTCTTTTGCTGACCGGCATAAATCCCGGCAAGCTCCAGCTTGGCCGTGACCCGATTCGGATCCAACTTCAGCGCCTTGAGCAGATCCTGTTCGGCCGTATCAAGTCTGTTGCTGAGAGCCTCGCTAACCGCGATTGTTTCCAGGGTCTCGGCGCTCTCCGGATTTGATTTGAGATACGTCTGTAATTCTCGAATCGCCTGATCAGGCTTTCTGATCCCGTTATAGACCTTGGCCAGATCGACCCGTATTTCCACGCGACTGGGGTTGGCATGGAGAACTTTTTGCAGCTCTTTTTCTGCCTGCTCATATTTACCGGAAGCCAGATAAGCCTTTCCAAGCTGACACCTGGCATCCTGGTAATTCTGATCTTTTTCCAGGGCGCTCCGGAACAGGACTATTGCGCCGTTGAGGTTCCCTGCCTTCACCTGCTTGAGACCATCGGAATAAAGATCTTCCTTACCCTTGCCGCCGCAACCCGGCATGAATCCCATGATCAACATAAACAGTACGATATTTCGTAACATCCGATTCATCCTCCAATGTTTTTATAACTATTTAAAACCCGCAACGAGACAAAAGACAAAATATGAGCAGAAACATGCAGGGATGTGACTATACCAGATGAGGAAGGAAAAACCAATAACTTGTTGTCCGCGCAAAAAAGTTATTGCCGAGAAAAATCATGAATACGCCCCCCTCCCTTTTGTCACCCCCTTTTAGCTTGACTTGACAAGGGGGGTAGACTAGTGTTTCAAGTTAATATTTTTTCCCAAGGAGCTGCCGATGATTGCCGACCGGATACCCGAAGGGCTTACCTTTGACGACGTCCTCCTCGTTCCCGCCCATTCCCAAGTTCTTCCACGGGATGTTCAGCTCACAACTAGACTCTCCCGTAATATTCAACTTAACATCCCTCTTGTCAGCGCCGCCATGGACACGGTGACCGAGGCGCGAACCGCCATCACCATGGCCCGTGAAGGGGGGATCGGGATCATTCACAAAAACTTCACCATCCACGAACAAGCACTGGAAGTCGACAAGGTGAAGAAAAGCGAATCGGGCATGATTGTGGATCCCATTACCATGCGCCCCCATCAGAAAATCCGTGAAGCCCTGGACATAATGGCTAAATACCGTATCTCGGGAGTTCCCATCACCAAGGTGGACGGCAAGCTGGTGGGTATCCTTACCAACCGCGACCTTCGCTTCGAAACGAATCTGGACCTCCCCATATCGGACAGGATGACCAAGAAGAACCTGGTAACCGTCCCTGTGGGAACGACTCTGGAGCAGGCGAAGGAACACCTCAAACATACCCGTGTGGAAAAACTTCTGGTGGTGGATGATCACAAGAACCTCAAGGGGCTCATCACCATCAAGGATATCGAGAAAATCAAGAAATATCCCAACGCCTGCAAGGACTCCCTGGGCCGTCTCCGAGTCGGCGCCGCCGTTGGACCGACCCCGGACATGATCGCCCGCGCCGACGCTCTCATCAAAGCCGGCGCTGATGTCATCGTCATCGATACGGCCCACGGGCACGCCCAAGGGGTCATCGATGCCGTACGGCACCTCAAGTCAACCTTCCCCCATGTAGATCTCATCGCGGGTAACATCGCCACGGCCGAAGCAGCGGAAGCGCTCATAGCCGCCGGCGTGGACGCCATAAAAGTAGGAATCGGACCCGGCTCCATCTGCACCACCCGGGTAGTGGCGGGAATCGGCGTACCTCAGATTACCGCCATCAGCGACTGTTCCGCCGTAGCCAAGAGATGCGGCGTTCCCCTCATCGCCGACGGCGGCATCAAATACTCCGGAGATCTGACCAAGGCTCTGGCCGCGGGCGCCGATGTGGTGATGATCGGCTCCCTCTTTGCCGGAACCGAGGAGTCCCCCGGCGACACCATCCTGTACCAGGGGCGCGCCTACAAGGGATATCGCGGCATGGGTTCCATCGCCGCCATGAAGGAAGGAAGCAAGGACCGTTATTTCCAGGGTGACGTAGACAACGACATCAAACTGGTTCCCGAGGGGATTGAAGGAATGGTCCCCCTGAGGGGCCCGCTCTCCGCCAACATCCACCAGCTTACCGGCGGAATCCGGGCAGGAATGGGGTATACGGGAACCGCGACCATCCGGGAACTCCAGGAAAACTCCCGTTTCATCCGGATCACCGGCGCGGGGCTCAAGGAGTCCCACGTGCATGACGTCATGATCACCAAGGAAGCTCCCAACTATCGTGTGGAGAATATCCGATGAGCGCGGATATTCACCAGGAAAAAATCCTTATCCTGGACTTCGGATCCCAATACACCCAGCTCATCGCCCGGCGGGTGCGTGAAGCCCACGTCTACTGCGAGATTCACCCCTTCGACCTGGAACTTTCAGCTATCCGCTCCTTCGTCCCCACGGGGATCATCCTTTCCGGCGGGCCCAAGTCGGTCTACGACCCGGAAGCTCCCGCCGTCGCCGAAGAGCTTTTTGATCTGGGGGTTCCCGTTCTGGGGATCTGCTACGGGATGCAGCTCATGAGCCGTCATTTTGGCGGCGAGGTAGTTCCGGCGGGAAAACGAGAGTTCGGTCATGCCGACCTCCTGGCCACGGGAATTCCGGGACCTCTCTTCGACGGCTTCTTCACCCAGGGGAAGAGTCCGGTCTGGATGAGCCACGGGGACCACGTGAACCGGGTGCCGGTGGGATTTCAGGTGGTGGCGACCACCCCCAATGCCCCTGTCTCTGCGATCCAGGATGTGGCGAGAAACCTCTACGGGGTTCAGTTCCACCCCGAGGTAAACCACACTCCTCGGGGAGAACTTCTCCTGGACACCTTCGTCCGGAAGATTTGCGGCTGCAGCGGTCGCTGGACTCCCGGACAGATTATACAGGACGCCATAGCCCGTATCCGGAGCCGGGTGGGAAGCGACCGGGTAATTCTCGGTCTCTCCGGCGGTGTCGATTCATCGGTGGCGGCGGCGCTCATTCATCGCGCCCTGGGTGACCAGCTCACCTGTGTCTTCGTGGATAACGGCCTTTTGCGTCTGGGGGAAGGGGATCAGGTCATGGCCGCCTTTGCCGAAAACCTCGGGGTCACGGTCATCCGTGTCAATGCCCAGGAGCGGTTTCTAACCGCCTTGGCCGGCGAGGCCGACCCGGAGAAGAAGCGAAAGATCATCGGCGGGCTCTTCGTGGAGATCTTCGAGGAGGAATCCGCGAAAATAGAAGACGCGCGCTGGCTGGCCCAAGGAACCATCTATCCCGACGTCATCGAGTCGGCCGGAGCCAAAAGCGGCAAGGCCCACAACATCAAGAGCCACCACAACGTGGGGGGACTCCCCGAACATATGAAGCTCAAGCTCCTGGAGCCGCTGCGGGAGCTATTCAAGGACGAGGTGCGGGCCATCGGCGAGGAACTGGGACTGCCACACCAGATGGTCTGGCGTCATCCCTTCCCCGGTCCGGGGCTGGGGGTACGGATTCTCGGCGCGGTGAACAAGGAGTACGCCGACATCCTCCGACGGGCCGACGCCATCTACATCGAGGAGCTCTACTCTTCCGGTCATTACGAGAAGATCAGCCAGGCTTTCGCCGTTTTTCTTCCGGTGAAGAGCGTGGGAGTCATGGGAGACGGGAGGACCTATGAGTATGTCATCGCACTGCGGGCCGTGGAGACCAAGGACTTCATGACCGCCGGATGGTACCCGCTCCCCTACGAGGATATGGCCCGGATCAGCAACCGTATCATCAACGAGGTAAAGGGGGTCAACCGCGTCGTCTACGACATCTCATCCAAGCCTCCGGCAACCATCGAATGGGAATGATTAAGCTTCTCATTCTGGATCTGGACGGAACCCTCATCGACTCCCTGGACGATCTGACCGACGCCGCGAATCATATGCGCGGCGCCTTCAAGCTCCCCCCCCTGTCCCTCCCCCAGGTAAAGAGCCTCGTGGGTGAAGGGGCAAGACGCTTGGTGGAGCGGGCGCTCCCCGCTCTATCCCCAGCCGAGCAACAGAGCGGGCTGGAGCTCTTTCTCCGCTACAACTATGAACATATCGCCCACAAGACTCTCTTCTACCCCGGCGTCCGCGAGACCCTGGAGCGTCTTTTTGAAGCCGGCCTCATCCTCGCCGTCGCCTCCAACAAGAGCGAGGCCCACTGTCGTGAGATCCTGCGACTCCTCCACTCCGACTCTCTGTTCGCCGCCATCCTGGGGGCCGATTCACTGGCTGAACGCAAACCTTCTCCCGAACCGCTGTTGCATATCATGAGGCAGTTCGGTTGCAGTGCGAAAGAGTGTGTCATGGTGGGTGACAGCATCAACGACATGAAGGCCGGAAACTCAGCCGGCGTCCTGACCATCGGCTGCGACTACGGCTATGGCGTCCCCGAGGAGCTGGAACTGGCCGACTACGTAATCAGCTCATTTTCGGAGATACTGAGAATAATAAGGAACCCATGACAGGCTGGACAGGACGAATGCTCTCGGTGAACCTCACCACGGGAAAGAGCAGTATCGACGAGATCCCTGAAAAGCTCCTTCATGCGTATCTCGGTGGGCGTGGTCTGGGAGTGCGTCTCATGCGAGAGTCCCATCGCTTGGATCCCTTCGACCCGGCCCTGCCGCTCATTTTTAGCGTCGGCCCCCTCTGCGGCACACCCGCTCCCACCGCGGCCCGTCTCTCCGTAGTCTCCCGCTCCCCCCTCACCGGCACGATTTATGACTGCTCCGCCGGCGGTCGCTTCGCCTGGCGGCTCAAGAGCGCCGGTTATGACGTTCTACGGATCGTCGGCCGGAGCCCCACTCCGGTAACGCTGGTTGTGGGCGACTCGGGAGCCGAACTGTTTGCCGCGGACCACCTCTGGGGGAAGAGAGTGTCGATAACCGTTGCCGCGCTGAAAAAGGGAGGGAGCGTGGCGGCCATCGGTCCGGCTGGTGAAAACGGCGTCCTCTTCGCCAATATCATGATGGGAGAAGGAAATTCCGTGGGACGCGGTGGGCTGGGAGCGATCATGGGAGACAAACGGCTCAAGGCCATCGTGGTAAACGGCTCCCGAACTTCGATCATCGCCCACCCGGAGCGATTTCAAACGGCGCGAGCCGATGTCATGCGGCTCTTCAGGGCCTCGCCGGTCATCTTCGGCGAACTGGGATTGGCCGAGTACGGCACCCCGGCCCTCGTTGATCTCATGAAGCAGCGCCGGATGGCCCCCACGAATAATTTCCAAGGAACCTGGTTCGCGGAGTCCGACAATTATTCGGGACCGGCCATGAGAAGAGAGTGCGCACCAGTCAAGGACGGTTGCCACGGTTGCCCCATTCAGTGCAAAAAATCCACCCCCCAGGGAGAACATCTCCCGGAGTACGAGAGCGTATCTCACTTCGGGGCTCTCAACGGTATCGCGGACCTGAGCGCCATCGTCAGGGCCAACACCCTCTGCAACGAATTGGGGATGGACACTGTCTCCGCCGCCGCCACGGTGGCCGCCTGGGGAGAGGCCCGAGGAAAATTCTCCCAGGCGGATGAAATGAGCGGCATCCTGGAAAGGATCGCCCAGCGTCAGGGAGTAGGAGAACTCCTTGCCCAAGGCTCGCGTCGGGCCATGGAAGAGCTGGATCGGCCGGAACTCTCCATGAGCGTCAAGTCCCTGGAACTTCCAGCCTACGACCCCCGCGGAGCTTACGGCATGGCCCTGGCCTACTGCACCAGCAACCGGGGGGGGTGCCATCTCCGCGCCTACCCGATCTCGCATGAAGTTCTCCGAAAACCGGTGGCCACCGACCGCTTTTCGTTCTCCGGCAAGGCCAGGATTATCGCCATCGCCGAGGATACCAACGCCGCGGTGGATTCCCTGATAGCTTGCAAGTTCTCATTCCTGGGCGCGACCCTGGAGGAGTATGCCGAACTCCTTGCCGCCGCCACCGGCGTGGAGTACACCCCCCAGGGGCTCAAGGAGATCGGGAACCGGATCTGTCTCACGGAACGATTCTACAACTGCGCCAACGGCTTCTCGGTCAGCCATGACCGACTCCCTGATCGCTTCTTTACCGAGGCAGGCTCCAGCGGTGACGGTATCCTTATCCCCCCACTGGACCGGGAACGGTTTGATCAGGAGCTGCAAAAATATTACCGGATTCGTGGCTTGACCACGGAGGGGACTTTTGGCGACTCGGGATTCCTGGAGCGGCAACCGTGAGAGAGCAGATCGCCCGCTACAGCGCCAAACTCCTGGCAGACCGCTCTGCTTCCCCCGGCAGGATCGCCATAGCCGTTCAGGACGACCTCCTCTTTGGGGTGGGAGATGAACCGGAAGCGAAGCTGGCTGAGCAGATCCTTGCCAAACTGAATGCCCTGGCCTTGGTGGTCGCCCACCCTTCCCTCCCCTTTGCCGACCTTCTCATCCGTCGTTCCCCGCCGACCTGCAGGCAGATCGTCCCCAACGACACCGAGAATCGGACCTTCCTCCACGATATTCCCTTCATCAGGGAGGAAGAGCAGGACGACACCCTGGCGGAGCAAATAGCCACGCTTCTGGGAGGACGAAAAGGGGTCATAGTTGAAGGAATCGGGCTCATCGCGGTGGGGGCCATCACCGTGGAACAGGCCTACATCAACTATTCATCGCTTTTCCACTCAACCTTCGTCAAGTACCTGCAGGATCTCCTCGTCCAGGGGTTTTTCCTGCCACGGGAAGAAGAGACATTCGGGGCGTTCCGACGTCACTGGCTCCTCCCCCTCACCGGCGGCGATCTCGCCTTCCGCCCGGGCAAACTGGAGCAGCGGGAAGCTATTCTGGACGAAATGGCGAGAGTCGGACGCTACACCGTGGAGCGGGGATTGGTGGACTCCTTCTTCGGTAACATATCCTGCCGTTCGGGTAACCTCATCTACATCTCCCAGACGGGAGCCAGCCTGGATGCCCTGCCGGGGTGCATCGACCCGGTTCCCTTTGACAACTCCTCCACCACCGGCATTACCGCCTCCAGCGAACTCCTGGCTCACCGGCGGATCTATGAGAGTGGCGAGGCCACGACCATCCTCCATGGTCATCCGCGCTTTGCCGTGGTCATGAGCATGCTCTGTGAAGAGAGTGACTGTCGCGTGGCGGACTGCTGGAAAGAGTGCCCCAAGGTTCGCTACCTTGGTGATACCCCCGTGGTTGCCGGCGAGATCGGCGCCGGCGGTCTCGCCAAGAAGGTGCCGCCGGTCATAGCCGGTCCCGGCAAGGCCATCGTTTATGGCCATGGCGTCTTCACCACCGGGGGGGAGGGATTCCAGGAACCGCTGCTCCGGATGATCGAAGTTGAGAACTGGTGTCGAGACGAATACTTCCGGCGACTGGACCTTCATGGTGAGAGATGATCCGGCCGGATCCCGCTACTTAGGTAAAGGCATTTATTTTACATCAGCACTTTGGCGGCAGCAATAAATCAACCGGTATCGGCTCGATTCCTTTAAGGTTTGTATCTTGCGGAATACTGTTTATAAAAATATTAAATCCGGTTGTTTTTAAATTGGGTTTTCCCGTGTGATTTCTAATTGTTTCTATCGTCTTTGCGTTGATTTGCACCCCTGTACCGGCCAAAACCAAACCATTACTTCCATAGATATTTTCCGACAGAACCATACCTTCCGTAAGTTTGTCAACTGCGACTTTTGCATAAGGAACGGCCAGGGTAATACTCGTACTCTCAGGTTTTTTCATGATTATATTGGCGGCTGCGGCTATTATTTTACTATCAAACAGATGCCCCATTTCATTTTGCATTCGCTTCGACAGATGGTATCTGGAGTTGTGCCCTGTTTCCTTGGCTAAAGTATTTTCAGTCCATTCCGCCAATGCAACTATTCTGGAACTGAGAGCCACATTTATTCCAAGATTTTCCGTTATGACGGATGGATCTTGGATATAGTTATTAGCCGCAAAAATAGTAGTTGAGATATCATGCCACCCTTCGTGATGGGAAATAATGTATATGCAAATATTTGTATGATTACGATACTCTTTTGCTTCTTCCGTGGTAAACAAGCTTTTGCTTTTCGCCAGCAGCCTGTCCGGTAGGCTCATTTTGCCGAAGTCATGAAGGAGACCGGATATTCTGATTATTTCTTTTTGCTCCTCGGACAGGTTCAAGTCAATGGCCATGGCAAGAGCAATGGCCGAGACATTCACCGAATGTTCATATACCCGCTGATTTCGTGACGACAAAATTTTTGTAAGCATTTCCACTATTGCCCCGTTCGTTTTTTCCAACAGGGAAATATGTAGTTTTTCGTCCGACAGTTTTTGCCTGATGAGTGTGCTTTGCTGGAGGACCCGCTGCTTAAGACTGCGGCTCCAAATATGGAATTCTTCGGACTGTTTGACGGTGAGCGCCCCCAGCCTATAATTTTCCTTGATCAGTTGGTACCGATGAAGACCGTCGTCTATGGCGGTTTCCAGTTCTCCCGGATCCCACGGCTTAAGTATGAAACGAAAAGCTTCTCCTTGATTGATGGCAGCCAGGGTAAACTTCGTCTCGGCATGTCCGGACAGGATTATCCGGGGTACTTCCGGCCTGATAGCTTTTGCCTGCTGTAAAAAAGCAGCACCCGTCATTGACGGCATGCAGTAATCGGTAAGAATAAGACCAATGTTGTTTGGTGATCGCAATATCTCCAATGCCTCATCCGGTGAGGTCGTTGTCACCAAACTGTATGGTTTGGATCGGAGCTGTCTTTTGAGGGTGCGGAGTATTGACTCTTCATCGTCTACACAGAGAACACTGAGGGGAACATTTTCAGGGTCCTCCGCATGATGGTGGTCGCCCGTGGTCTGAGCTCCATCCGGAAAAACGTTACTCAGCGCTGTATCACTCCGGTGCGGACTGTCATCCGTATTTTTTGTCATTGCTGGGCTCCGACAGGGCAATAGTACAATTATCAACAGATACGCGGAGTAATACCAAGGAAACTGACAACTCAGAATACTAACAGAATCGGCGGACACATTCCATGAGAATTTACCTCATCATGAATATGCGAAGACCAACCGCAGGAACTCTGTCGCCCTGGCGTGGACTGATCCGGGATGTTGGGATTCACGGGGGCCGGCGACGTTGAGCACCCGGACGTGCTGCTTCGTCAACCAGTTGGCGACTCGGGCCGCAACCGGATCGCCATCCAGCGCCTCGATCATGTACGGCTTGCCATGCTTCTCGGCAAGTTGAATGGTTGCGGTTGTACCGCCGGAAATGGCGCCCAGAGTCAGAATCAGGGTGGCGTCGCTCGCCATGACATTCATTTCCGTTCGCGCCCGGTAATCCTCCGAGGAAAGTTCCGTCAGGGGATACCGTTCCGGAACCCTTCCGTCTTCCGCCCGCCGTCCTTTGGGACAGTACCCCCCCACGGGGATACCGACAACCATGGCCGCATCCAGCCCCGCCCGGTCGACGCCGGTTTGCCCGCCGCTGATGACTTTCTCCAGCTTCGTACCTGTCTGTTTTCCTTTACGCTGTATCATGGATTATCTCGAAACTTTACCAGCAGATAGAAACAGCCGACGCCGCTTGCAGCCATGAGCAGATCACGACCCCAGGGTAACGGCATTCCCAGCGAAGAGTAGAGGAGCGGGTCAAGTAGTGCGGTGGTCAAAAATCCCACCGCACCCCATGTCAGTAGTTTTTTCATGATGCCGCCCCTTTCGTTACTCACTACATGAGGACAGAATCCCTCTCTTCCAAAATCGGGCGGACCGAGGCCCGCCCCTACACATCGGACAATGACCTTGGCGTAATTACCAGGGCGTGATGAATGCTCCCCTACGGAACCATTCCCATTACCTCGGCAACAGCCTGATAAACGCGCCCCAGAAACTGCTTGTCGAGCTGCTGTAACGGCCCGTCAATCAGGCGTTTGTTATCAATTGCACACACTTGGTCCACCAACAGGGTGGACAGAGGTGGACAGAGGGACGCCCTTGATTTTAGGCGTTTCTCCTCCTTTTAATTCTGGGGTGGACAGAGGGACGCCCTTGATTTTAGGCGTTTCTCCTCCTTTTAATTCTGGCTACCTCCTTCACCATGAATGTCATTGGTGACGTCTATTCGGTATTGCCTCAGAAACGCACGAAATCAAGGGCGTCCCTCTCTTCCCCTCTCTTCCCCTCTCTTCCCTCGTTGAAAGACCGGGCGCAACTCCACGGAAGGGGCCTTCCCCTCCATGAGATACGCCTCGAAGCCGCGAGCGAACTGCTCATGATGCTCCGTGGTGATCTCGCCGCGATCCTTGACGCCGAACAAGTCCAGCAGCGTCTGAAACT
>CAIYUY010000006.1 GCA_903929485.1 uncultured Desulfuromonadales bacterium | reverse complement strand
CACAACTATCTGCTCACCGGGTTCTTCCCCGTTGGTACAGAGCAGATCGCCGTTTCTCCCGGTAAAATAGTCGGCGAGGGGATGAATCTCACGGAAACGGCGTTAAAAAAGCGAGTTGACAAGATTGTCGTCGCCGTGGGGGCCCAGTTTAACGAATACCCTCTTCAGGAAATACTCGCCTGCAAGCTGCGGGGGATTTCCGTGCTGGACGCTCCGACCTTTTACGAGAAGGTCATGGGGAAAATGCTTATAGAGCAGATTACTCCGGAATGGTTCATTTTCTCTCAAGGCTTCCAGATCTCGGCCTTGAAGCGAGCCTTCAAGCGGACCCTTGATATTCTTATTTGTCTGCTGCTGTTGCCGCTCCTCATTCTCTTTTTCCCGTTGATAGCGTTGGTCATCAAACTTGATTCAACCGGTCCGGTCATCTTCGGGCAGATTCGCGTGGGTGAGCACGAAAAGCCTTTTACGCTTTACAAGTTACGTACGATGGATAATAATGCCGAAGTTGGCACCGGTGCGGTATGGGCTCAGAATAATGATCCCCGTATAACGAGGATGGGTGGCTTCCTTCGGAAATGCCGCCTGGATGAATTTCCTCAACTCTATAACGTGCTGCGCGGTGATATGAGCATCGTGGGCCCTCGCCCTGAACGACCGGAATTCATCGAGCAGTTGAAGGAGATTATTCCCTATTATTCCGAACGGCATCTCATAAAGCCTGGTGTGACCGGCTGGGCTCAGGTAAATTACCCTTATGGCGCTTCCGTGGCGGATGCCGTGGAAAAGTTGCGGTACGACCTTTATTACCTGAAAAATTTTTCTACTTGGTTGGATATCATAATCATCATCGAGACCGTCAAGGTGATCTTCTTACAGCGAGGAGGGCGCTGAGCCTTTTCTTCGCATCCAATGATCTGTTTTTCAAAAGGAGCATGTGCATGAAACATCTATTCCTTGCAGCACTCTTTACTACCCTGTCGGTCTCCGCTTTTGCCGGAGATTACGTCATCGGTGAAGGTGACGGTCTTGATGTGGCCGTCTGGGGGGTCAAGGAGTTGACCTTTGCCGTAAAGGTCCGGCCCGATGGAAAAATTACCGTTCCGGGCCTGGGTGATGTTCCGGCCAGCGCCATGACTCCCACGCAACTCCAGGCGTCCCTGGGGGAGAAGCTGAAAGAGCTGGTCAAAAATCCCATAGTCACCGTTACGGTGAGCAATATCACCAACAGCAAGATTTATATCTTCGGCGGCGGAGTCAAGGCCGGCATCTATGATCTGAATCGACGCTCCTCCCTGCTTCAGCTCCTCTGCTCCATTAATGATGTGAAGAGCGCGGAGCTGCAAAAGGCGTATGTGATGCGATCCGGGAAGAAAATAAAGGAAAATTTTCATCCGCTCTTCATCGACGGCGATGTAAAGGAAGATATAGAAATGGAGAGTAATGATGTGATTTTTCTCCCCCCCGCCACGGAAAGAAACGTCTTTATTGTCGGCGCCGTTAATAGCCCCAAGGCCATAGAATATCGTGACGGTCTTTCCGTTCTGGACGCCATCTTGGATGCCGGAAGTTTTAACAAGTACGCCAAGGAGAACAGCACCGTTATCATTCGCAAGGAAGGGGGGAAAGAACTTTCCATCCCGGTGAGGGCCAAGGATCTTATCACCAACGGTGATCTGAGCCAGAACATAAAACTCAAGGCCGGCGATTACATTATCGTGAAGGAAGGGATCTTCTAGCCGACGCACCGCGGTCACTATCGAATTCATAAAGGGGTATCGTTACATGGCGTCGTCTCAAATGGATATCAGAAAGTATCTGGATTTATTGTTTCATCACAAAAAAGCCTTCATCATTACCGCACTGGCCATCATGACCGGGGCGGTGCTGTTGAGTTACGCCATCCCCAAGGAGTATGAATCTAAAAGCGTTGTTTTTATAGAAAAAAATATAATGAGCGAACTCGTGAAGGGGCTCGCGGTTTCACCTTCCATTGATGACAAGATCAAGGTTCTGACCTATGCCATGGGGAGCCGGACGCTGCTCCTGAAGGTCTTCGACGACATGGATATGAATATAAAGAAAATGAGCGACAAGCAGGTTGAAGAGCTGGTGAAGGAAACCCAGAAAAAGATGGAGGTGAAGACCAGGGAAAAGGAGGGGTTGTTTGTCATTGCGTTCAGGCATGATAACCCCAAATTCGCCAGGGATTTTGTCAATACCTTGATCCGGCGCTACATAGAAGAGAACATGGCGTCAAAACGCGAAGACGCCTATGGCGCCAATACCTTTCTCACCGAACAGATCGGCTCCTTCAAGCAGAATCTGGAAAAATCCGAGGACAAGATTTCCACGTTCCGGCAGGGCTCCAACGCCATGGTTAATGTGGGCGAAAGCGAACTTTTTCGGGCGATTAATGACGGCCAGAATCGTCTGGATCAATTGCGTCTCCGGATGCAGCAGTTGCAACAGGCCAGGATAGAGGCGGAAGGGTCGCAACCGCTCACCCCCGCCCTCAGGGCCGCCGAGAAACGGTTGACCGATCTCCGCGTACTCTACAACGATTCCTACCCGGAGGTCATCAAGGCCAAGTCCGAGATAGAATCGCTGAAAGAGCAGATTCAAGCTTCCAAGAAAGGTTCCGCGGGCGCCGACGACAACCAGGCGCTGAAATACATCGACGCCGAAATTCAGAGGGTCAGGAATACCGAGGATATGACCCGGAAACAGATTGCCGGCTATCAGGTACAGCTCAACAAAATTCCCGAGGCGCGACAGGGGCTGGAAGAGTTGGAACGGGTGAAGAACCAGTCCAAAATGGTATACGAGGCGCTCATGACCCGCCAGAGTCAATCCGAACTCTCCAAGCAGATGGAGATTCAGGATAAGACCTCCAATTTCAGGGTCGTGGATCCGGCTGTTATTCCCATCGAACCGGTCAGCCCCAACAGGGTGAGAATCATCCTTATCGGTATCGGAGCCGGTCTGGCCGTGGGGTTCGGCCTCGTCCTGCTCCTGGACAGCATGGATAATTCGGTAAAATCAATCTCCAGTATCAAGGCTCTGGGGGTTCCGGTGCTGGGGGTAATACCGAAGATGGAAAACATTCAGGATCTCCTCCTGATGAAGAAGCGGGATTTCAAGCTCTTCAATATCTCGGGCGCCTATTTCTCTCTCGTCATCGTTATCCTGATCATGGAAGCGCTTAAAATATCATTGGTTGACACCATGTTCGCCGCGATTAATTTTCAGCAGCATGTGGCAACGCTCAGGATAAAAATCATGTCGCTCTTTTGATCTGTTGACCGGATGTCGGTTTTAACGTAGCGAACCATAAAGAGTGCAGGTTTTAACGAATTCGAAAGGATCGACCATGAGTAGAATAGAAGAGGCATTGGAAAAAGCCGCTAGGCTCCGGACCGAACCGCAGAGTATCCCGGCCGCAACTAATCCGGAGCCGAGTAGCTCCTCCCCTGCAACGTCCTATGTGATGCCGGATCGAGTCCTGGCCGTCACCAATGAGCTGATAGTAGCCAATAAGGATTCCAATTCCGGTATCGCCGAAGAGTATCGGAAACTTAAATCCATCATCGTCAAACTCTCCAAGGGAGAGACCTTTCAAAATACTCTCATGATTACCAGTTCCGTGGCTGCCGAAGGAAAGAGCATCACGGCCCTTAACCTGGCGATTACCCTGGCCCAGGAGTATGACCATTCGGTGCTTTTGATAGACGCCGACCTTCGGAAACCGTCGTTGCATCGTTATCTGGGGGTTAGCCAGACCCCCGGCCTGGTGGAAGTCCTCATGGATAACCTCCCTCTCTCCCAGGCCCTGGTAAAGACCGGTATCGGCAAACTGACACTGCTCCCCACCGGCAGGCGTCTGGACAATCCGGTGGAGCTCTTTACCTCCAAACGGATGAAGGATTTTATCTATGAGGTGAAGCACCGGTATCCTGATCGGTTCGTCATCATAGACACCACGCCGACTCTCCCCTTCGCTGAACCGCGCTTCCTGGGACCGCTGGTTGACGGCGTCCTCTTTGTCGTTCGCGAAGGAATCTGTTCGTTGATCAACGTTGCGCAGGCCCTGGAAGAGCTCAAATCGGCCAATCTCCTGGGGGTCGTCTATAACGACGCCACCAGGAGATCTTCCGATTCCGGCTATTACTATTACGGCTACTATGGCGGCTATTACGGCTACGGTTACGGCTACGGTTATGGTTACGGCGGCAGTTACGGCAAGCGTTACGGCGGATACGGCTATGGAGGCGGCGGCCAGAGCGAGCAGGCTAAACCCTCAGCCCCAACGGAACCGATGTAGTCATGTACAAATCTTTTTTTCGTTTTAAATCAAAACCGTTCGAGCTTCTGCCGGACCCTGAGTTCCTCTATATGAGCCCGGCGCACCGGAAGGCGATGAGCTATCTTGATTACGGCATCAAGGAGCGGGCCGGATTTATCCTGCTCACCGGCGAGGTCGGCTCAGGCAAGACCACAATTATTAAAAATATCATCAAAAGCCTGGACACCAAGATCACTACTTCGCTTGTTTTTACCACTAATGTCACCGCTCACCAGCTTCTTTCTCTCATAAATGAAGATTTTGGTCTGGAGGTTGCGGGGAAGGACAAGATAACTCTTATCAGGGAACTCAATGATTTCCTGATCAGGCAATTTGTCGATGGTCGCCGCACTCTTCTGCTCGTTGATGAAGCCCAGAACCTGTCACTGGAGTGTCTGGAAGAGGTGCGGATGCTCTCCAATCTTGAGACGGAGAGCACGAAGCTTCTGCAAATCATTCTTGTGGGTCAGCCTGAATTGCGCAAGATCCTGGCTTCATCGCAATTACGCCAACTCCGGCAACGGATCAGTATCAATTGCCATATACCCCCTCTGGATCGTCCTGAGTGCGAGGCGTATATCCTGCATCGTCTGGAATGCGCAGGCAACCGGAGCGCGCTTATCTTTACCTCTGAATGCTTCGATATCATTCAACGGCACACCAGAGGGATACCGCGGCTCATTAATATTATGTCCGATTTTCTGCTGCTTACGGCTTATGTTGATGAGGTGAATATTCTCACCTCCCAGGCTGTCCGCGAGGTTGCCGCCGATCTGCAGTTCGATCGTCACTACTGGAATGCCGCTGACGCGGCGGAAGGGCCGTCACCGGATTCCCGTAAATGGGACGCTTACGAGAGCGATCTGCTCCAGCTCACGAAAGCGGTGACGGAACGCCTGGATGCTTTGGAAAAGGGGGTCGTGGCCACCGTCCATCCGGATGAGCTTACCTCCTTGTTGCGGCGCCATGAATTGTTGGAGGAGTCGGTACGGAAGTTATGTCGCCAGGTTGACGCCGGCGCCCAACGAAGCTTGGCCGCGCCGGCAGCGGCCTCTTCCGGGAAAAATCCGCTCCCACCCGTGACAGCATCGCCGTCAGCTCTCCCCGGAAAGGGTTTTTTTCAATCACTCTTCGGGCGCTCCTGATATCGGCTGCTGTCGGCAATGGTGAGATATTCCGGCATTTCCACTCCTGATGTGGGAGAGGCTACGATTGAGACGACAGGAGCTCAGCGATCATGACCAACTACAACATGCAAAGTTTTCGATGGCGCACTCCCCTGGGGAGATGCGCGCTTATTCTTGCTGCTCTTGCTCTGCTTCCCTTCTCCGCGCCGCTTCGGGCCGAATCGGAACAGGCGCCCGCCGGGGTCGGCGGGACAAAAAGAGATGGAGCGGTTGGAGTAACTTCACCCTTTACCTCATCGGAGCCGGAAATCGCGCCTCCAGCGACGCCCGCGCCGGCGGCGCCCAAGCCGGCGCCCAGAACCGAAGCATCCGGCGTTGTTCCCTATATCGGGCCGGCGTCCCCTTCCACCGCCATCGGCGGTATCTCTTCGGATTACGCCCTGGATTCCGCCAAGCCGATTATTGTCACCCGTTTGGGCGGGTTGCCGTCGCTTTTATTTGACAATAAAATGGGCAAGTGGCTTTCCTACACTCTGGGTATCGGTCAAAGCTACGATAGCAACGTTTTTCTCAACTCGCCCAAGCGTGATGACTTCATCACCAGAATCTCTCCGGCTCTCGCCTTCAAGTATCAGAATAAACTGCTGGATTGGAGCCTTGGCTCATCTCTCGATTATCAGCACTACGCCAAGAAAACGCGCACCGAGGATCTCAGCTATGGACTTAACACCAACGCCAGGGTAAATCTCTATCGTGACTTTGCATTTATCGATATTTCAGATAGTTATACTCAGACATCTCAGTCAACCGCCGTGGATTACCGGACTTTGAGTTCCTCGGTTAACGTGACGGATCTCAACACGTTTCGGGTTAGCCCGCGGCTGGAGATCCCCTTGACGTCCCGGATACGGTTCAATCCCCAGTATGCGTATACCAACTT
>CAIYUY010000005.1 GCA_903929485.1 uncultured Desulfuromonadales bacterium | reverse complement strand
GAATATACTGTCCCCGGAATAACCCCTGATTGAATATACTGTCCCCGGAATAACCCTGATTGAATATAGTATCCCCGGAATAACCCCGGAATAACCCGGAATAACCCCAAACTGACAACTCCCCTTGCCACCTACCATCCTTAGTTTTTAAACCTTACCGCCCACTCCTTTAAACTTCTCAACAAAAGCTACAATTTTTTGAAAAACGCTTTGTTTCTTAGTGAGATACTGCGGATTAAGCGGGCTCATTTTTGGGAGAATCCCGTTTAACTCAGTACCGTTTTCACTGGCGAATTCTCGTTTTAGTGAAGCGGTGATATACCGTTTAGCAGCCTCTTCATTCAGCTTTTCTTCAGTTATCAATTCAACAACTTCACGCTGTTGTTCTGCTTGGGCAAAGGAGAAGAAGGCATCTATGATGCTGGCTTTATCTTGGATGCTGTCGAGATCGGTTTGATTGATGAAGTCAACCAGCAGACTCTCTTTTGCACGGTTGCCGATGCTGGAACGGATGATACGGCGTACATCCTCAACTAAGGTCTTTTTGTCCTTACGGTTTTTGTTGTTTTCAAAAATCAGTTGCAGAATGTAATCAAGATTGATTTCCTGAGATTTAAGAAGATCAACTTCAAAAACAACATCATCCCAATCAATGGTTGAGGTGGTTTTGTCGTTACCGGCTTTTTCACGGTGCAGCCAGTCGCGAATATCGTTATAGGTTGAACGGTAATCTTGAATAGTACGCACGGGGAGAACAGGGATTTCCTGCATAGCGGCGATCTGTTCATCGTTCAGATAATGTTTCGCCTTGAACTCATCAACTGCTATCGGGTTGGTAGTATCTAAGTTCTGCATGGCTTGTAACCCTGCGAACTCATCGTAGTTCTGAAGCACATTTTCGACACGAAGGTATTCACCGAACAGTTTGGCGAAGTCCTTTTTATCTTTTTCTTTTTCAATCTTGTCAGGATTGGGGAACCGCTTCTGCAGCTCTGACACAATATCCAGATAACCCCGACGAGCTTCACCAGTTGCTACATCGGTAAAACCTTCCATGTACTCTTTATAACTCTTTTCAAGCACAACATTTTTGGTATTACTGTTACCAAACAGCGTGATCGCGTCAATGGTAGCCTGTTGCAAATCACGGAAAGTGATGATATTGCCAAAGGTCTTGGTGGCATCGTAAATACGGTTGGTGCGGGAATATGCCTGTATTAAACCGTGGTAGCGGAGGTTTTTATCAACAAAGATCGTATTCAGCGTGGGAGCGTCAAAGCCGGTTAAGAACATACCGACAACAATAATCAGATCGATTTCCTGTTTTTTAACCCGAGAAGAGAGATCGCGGTAATAGTTCTGGAACGCTTTGCTCTCGACACTGAAATTGGTTTTGAACATCACATTGTAGTCGTTAATTACGGAGCTCAAAAACTCTTTTGCACTGCTGTCCATGGCAGAGGTTTCGAAACTTTCATCAAGAATATCCCCTACTGCATCTTGTTCTTCATTAGCGACAAAAGAGAAGATAGTGGCAATTTTGAGTGATTTTTCGATCTCTTTTTGCAGATTGTTTAAGGTTTCATAATACATCTTTGCCGCATCAACACTACTCACGGCAAACATTGCATTAAAACCTTTGCCAGTGGCGCCAAGCCGATGTGTTTTCTGCCGGAAATTATTTAAAATATACTGAGAAATTTCCAGAATACGGTTGGGATGCAGTAAGGCTTGTTTGTTTTCGGATGCGGTGAGTTTTTTCTCGTCCTGTTCCGATTCAATTGTTTTAAACTGCGGGCGTACATCGTTATAGTCTACTTTAAATTTAAGCACTTTTTCATCACGGATGGCATCGGTGATTACATAGGAGTGCAGTTCAGTACCAAAAACGGATTGGGTAGTTTCAGCACCGAGGGCGTTTTCCGGAAAAATAGGCGTACCGGTAAACCCGAACTGACAGAATTTTTTGAATTTCTTTTTGAGATTCTTTTGAGCTTCACCGAATTGCGAGCGGTGCGCTTCATCAAAAATAAACACCACCTGCTTTTGGTAGATAGGCAGGTTGTCTTCGTTCTTCATCAGGTTGTTGAGTTTCTGAATGGTGGTGACAATGATTTTGTTGTCATCGGTTTCGATGTTGCGTTTCAGCCCTGCGGTGCTTTCGGAACCGTTGACACTATCGGGGGAAAAACGCTGATACTCTTTCATGGTCTGGAAATCGAGATCTTTGCGGTCAACAACAAAAAAAACTTTATCCACAAAATCGAGTTCTGTTGCCAGTCGTGCCACTTTGAAGCTGGTGAGGGTTTTGCCTGAACCAGTGGTATGCCAGATAAACCCACCGCTTTCGGTGATGCTCCAGTTTTTCGCCAGGTACGTGCAGTTGATTTTCCATAAAATTCGTTCGGTGGCAGCGATCTGGTAGGGACGCATCACTAACAGGGTGTTGCTTGTGTCAAACACGGAGTAGCGAAGCAGAACTTCAAGCAACGTTTTTTTCTGAAAGAAGGTGGCTGTAAAATCTTTCAGGTCTTTTATGAGGGTGTTGTCTGATTTTGCCCAGTTCATGGTGAAATCGAAACTGTTTTTATCGCGCTTGGTGGTGTTGGCGAAATAGCGGCTATCGGTGCCGTTTGAGATTACAAAAATTTGCAGATATCTAAAGAGAGAATAGTCGCTATTAAAACTCTCTTTGCTATAGCGGTGCAACTGATTGAAGGCTTCGCGGATTGCGATACCCCGTTTTTTCAGTTCGACCTGCACCAAGGGTAAACCGTTTACCAGAATGGTCACATCGTAGCGGTTAGCGTGTGATCCGGTCTGTTCAAACTGTGAGATTACCTGCACTTTATTACGGGTGATGTTTTTTTTATCGATGAGGTAAATGTTTTGGATATGGCCGTCATCAAAGACAAAATCGTGGATATAGTTGTCGTGGATTTTGCGGGTTTTATCGACCATTGAATCGCTCGGTTTATCTAAAAAACCCTCCACAAATCGGAGCCATTCACCTTTGGAGAACTGAACGCTGTTAAGTGCTTGAAGCTGCACACGAACATTTTTCAGCAATGTGTCGGGGTTTTTTACTTCGAGCAGATACTCGTAGCCCTGATTCTGCAAATCCTGAATAAACTCCCGCTCCAAATCGTATTCACTTTGATAGGTTTCACATACCATCGAATCCCGCGTGTATTTATCTAAAACGATGAAGTTGTTAGATTCGACAATGGTTTTATAGTCGGACATGCTTGACCCCTATATTCCGTTTCTCTAGCTTTCAGTCTGCTGAAAGCGATACATAGTGTTAATTTCATTCACCAGATAGCGCAAGACACGCTTGTCGTCTTCCGTAAGATCAGCCACTTCTTCGCCGGCATGTTTCGAGTGGCTAGAGATATTGATAATTCGTGCCTCGTAGGGATTTGGTCTGCCATCATCGGTTTTTGGCAACAGATCACCCCATTTTTTATAGCCAAGGAAAGTGGAAGTTTTTTCCAGAATGTTTCTTAAGAAATTGAAGTGATACTTACTCAACTGGCCGCTTTCGATGGCTTTTTCAAGTTCTGACTTTAGATAAAGATGATATGAAAAAGGGGAGTCATTAGAGTGTGTAGCTAGCTGGTGCGTTCCATCTTCCAGTTTTTCCAGTCTGTATTTCTCGAAATGCTTTTTCTTATAGGTTTTATCATCACTATTTAGCTCGTTGTACAAGACATTATAGAATAGCGGGTTGTGCGTTGTGATAATAAATCTAACTTGTGATTTATTGGATTTTATCAACTGCGCCAAGTCCACGGCCAGCTGAATTAGGTGATTATCATCAAGCGAGCTAACAGGATCATCAATAAAAACAAATTCTAAATTATTAAAAACATCGGTAGATCTGTCGGCTGCATCTGAAATATTTAATTCTGAAATCATCTGATCAATCAATGAATTGAAAATGCTCCATATTAAATTACTTTCCTCTCCTTTGGAAATCTTTACATTTGATTCTTGCTCTTCATTTCCGCGCTCAAAAGAAAATGTCACCTCGGAAAAATCTGAACTGAAATGCGGGGTCAGTTTTTCATTGGTGTACCGTTGAAAATTAGCAGTAATGTTCTGGTCTTGGCCTTGCTCTTCAAGCACCCATTTGGTGAAGGCGTTAGACTGGATCTTCAATTTTGGCTCGGCGTCAAGCGCCAAATCATTATCCCAATAGAACAAATCTTCCGTAAACGCACTGTAATAAAGTATTTTCTTTTGTGCCAGCTCTGATTGTTGTGCCTCTTCAGAATCAGTTTTTGGCGAAATCAACTCTTTAAACTCGCGAGATAGCCGAGTTTTACCCACACCATTGAAAGCATAAATCAGCTGTACTTTTTTAGTGGCATCCTTCAGTTGCTGCGCTATTTCCGTTAGCGTCTTGCTCATATTAGTCCGTCACCTCCGGCTTGGGAAAACTCAACAGTATATCGCGGTAATGCTCATACTGCTTTTGACGCAACTCGATTTCACGCGGTAAACCCTCAGTGATTGAGTTGGTGAGTGCATCGAATTTGTCTAAGATGGTAACGATGCGGGTTTGTTCTGTTGAGGAAGGGATGGGAACCATGAATCCTATTAGCTCCTTTTTGTTTAACGCAGGAACGCCTGCCATATTTGCAAGTCCAATTATATTTAACATGCTATTTAACATCACATAATAAAGAAAACGCGTATTGATTGATTTACTTGTGCTGCGGATTCTATAACAAAGCGGACCACACCAAAAATGACTGTTTTGATATCCTACATATCCAATTCCACCTTGGCCTCGCGAAGGTGTCGTAATGGTACCTGGCTCGGTATTATAGACAGAAAAATAAGCTGACGGGGTTGTTCCTGCATTAACAAACGGATAACTGCCTATTTCATTATCATTAGGGGCTTGTCCAACGCTAATACTGCACAAATCCCCCAACGCCTTCCATTCCACTTGACCATCTTCAAAGGTGAGCAACTGGTCGCGATAGTAGGTGTATTGCTTTTTGCGAGCTGTAAGCTCGGCGGTAAGCTCGGCGGTAAGCTCGGTGAAGGAGTCCAAAATGCGGACGATTTCGGTTTGGATTTCGAGAGAGGGGATGGGGATTTGGATTTTTGACATATCAGTAGCTGACACATCAATAACCTTTGTACCTTTTGCATATTTTCTTTTTTGGCTTGCAAATGTTTCTGTTTGAGTAAAATAGGCAAAATACTTGCCCAAGAGATTTTTAGTCGGCTTAATAATTGTCGCATGTCCCCCTGTGACCGCCTGAACCTTGCCGAGATAAACCACTGCTTTACCAACATCCTCTAAATTTTCACTCGTATTCGTTATAACAATATCACCAGTATCAACTTTCCTTAAAGTTTTGGCCAATTCAAGGGAAACAAACGATTTAGTTTTTATCGTACTCAAACCGTAATAAGTATAAATCTGTCCATAATGAATAGCGGGAACACCAGTTTCGGTGAAATCTTTTTTCTGCAAACCATTGCCACGAATTAACTCCGCCACCGCCCCCAACGTCTGCCACTCCACCTCAACCCCATTAAGCAGTTTCTCCGTATAGTTCTGACTACTCATACCTACAGCTCCTCCGTTTTGAATTCGCTATAGCCTTCATAGTAATAACTCACATCAATCCCCTTCATAAACAGGACACGGTCATGGATTTTATCCGTTAGGGCTTGTTTCAGCAGAACTTTAATTTCAATATCTTTGACAACACTCCGTTCCATGGCAGAGAGATACTCTTCTTTATCCACCTGATTCCAATCAACCACCTGTTTGAGCTCTTTTTTGAGGATGAGATCAAGCCAGATACGCGTGGCACGGCCATTCCCTTCACGAAAAGGGTGGGCAATGTTCATCTCCACATATTTTTCGATGATCTGATCAAAATTGCCTTGGGGCATGGTGTCGATATGCAAAAGAGATTGCTTTAGATACATCAGTGGAGCAAAACGAAAATTGCCTTTTGCTATATTGACCTCGCGAATTTTACCGGCAAAGTCGTATAAATCTTCAAACAGATAGGCATGAATAAAAGAAAGCCCGGTGAATGATCCGACTTCCACCTTGACAATATCACCAGAGTCGAAAAGCTGTTTAGCTCTCTGTTTACTGATTTTTTCTTCAGCCTTTGCCAACTCAACCTGACTGGTGATGTTTAATTTATTTTCCAATATCATTAGGCACCCCCGTCAATCTCGGCAACAATGGCATCAATCTCAATACGAAGCTTGTCAATTTTCGCCACCGTGGTCTTCAGTTCAGTATTGAGCTTAGCAATATTGATCACCTCGCGGGTGTCCTCGGCTACCACATATGAGCTAACGGAAAGGTTATAGTCGTTTTTGGCTATGGCATCGGAACCAATTGACTTCGCAAAATAGTCAACATCGGTTTTGGTGTCAAAGACGTCCATAATTCGGGAAATGTGGTCATCAGTGAGGGTGTTGTTATTTGTCTCTTTTTTAAACAGGCCGCTGGCATCAACAAACTGGGTGAGGTTATCGGTCTTATGCTTGGAGAGAACCAGAATATTCACCGCAATGGAGGTGCCAAAAAAGAGGTTGGGAGCCAAAGAGATAACCGTTTCAACGAAGTTGTTATCGATCAGATACTGGCGGATTTTCTGTTCCGCACCGCCACGGTAGAAGATACCAGGGAAGCAGACAATAGCCGCTCGTCCTTTGCCGGAGAGATAGCTGAGGGCGTGGAGCACAAAGGCAAAATCAGCTTTGGATTTTGGAGCGAGAACACCGGCTGGGGCAAAGCGTTCATCATTGATGAGGGTGGGGTCATCGCTGCCAATCCAGTTCACCGAATAGGGCGGATTCGAGACAATGGCATCAAAGGGCTTTTCATCGCCAAAATGGGGATCTAACAGAGTATTACCCAGTGCAATATCAAACTTATCGTAGTTAATATTGTGCAAAAACATATTCATACGGGCAAGGTTGTAGGTGGTGTGGTTGATCTCCTGCCCAAAGAAACCGTCTTCGATGATGTGGTTATCAAAGTGCTTTTTCGTTTGCAGAAGCAGGGAACCGGAACCGGTTGCGGGGTCATAGATTTTATTTACGGATGTTTGCTTGTGCATGGCAAGTTGAGCAACAAGCTTGGAAACATGTTGGGGGGTGAAAAATTCACCGCCGGATTTGCCCGCATTGGCAGCATAGTTGGAGATGAGAAATTCGTAGGCATCACCAAAGAGGTCGATCTGGTTGTCCTGAAAATCGCCGAAGTTCAGTCCTGCCACACCTTTCAGAACCGACGCCAAGCGGCTGTTTTTTTCCTTGACAGAGTTACCGAGTCGGTTACTGGTGGTATCGAAATCGGCAAAGAGTCCTTTAATATCGTGTTCGGACGGGTAACCGTTGGCGGAACTTTCGATGGCGGAGAAAATAGCTGCCAAATCGGTGTTCAGGTTTTTGTTGTCGTTGGCATTTTTGGCAACATTTGAAAAAAGCTGACTTGGGTAGATGAAATAACCTTTAGTTTTCACCGCATCATCTTTGATTTCCGGGGTAATAACACTGTCTTTGAGGGCAGCATAATTGACGCTGTCATCACCGGCTTCGATGTAGGTGGAGAAGTTTTCGCTGATAAAGCGGTAGAACAGCGAGCCTAAAACGAATTGTTTGAAATCCCATCCATCGACAGATCCACGGACATCGTTGGCTATTTTCCATATTTGGGCTTGCAGCTCGGCTCGTTGTTGAATACTCGACATTTATGCTACTCCAGTATGATTTTAGATTGAATGGCTAAACGCCTAACATCAAGCGGAACAACAGAATAAGTTTAGGGCAAGTGGGTCAAGTGGGGTCAAGTGGGGTCAGACCCTCAAGATGACAAGTTGAAGATGCTATCTTGGCAACGTGAAAGCTTTACACTAAATTCCCGTCCCTGGCTCATGAATAGTTTACAGACCATAGCAGCAACGCCTCATAAAAACAACATGATTTATTAAATGGTTCATAACTATTTGCAGCTATTTTCTCGTCAAACCCTCGTCCTCCCCACCCCACAGCAAATAACCCCACCCGCTCCCTTAACCACTCCAAAATCATCATTATCGCCAGGGTATTTTTCCCTACTCCGGGGCCAGGGAGGGGCCAGGGAGGGACGCTGGTAACATGTGAAACATTTTAACGTAGTACACCCTTGCACCTCTCTTCCTTAACCCGACTAAGGATTCGTACAACCGCTACGTGTGTGCGCCCGGTTAGTGTCGAATTTGAGCAGACGACCATCCGGCGCATTTTTATAGGTCATCATGCCCATCAGCGGTTTGTCGGCATCAGCATTCAGATAGATGATTTCTGCTGCGGTGTGACCAGTGATGGCGAAATGGAACTTATCCTGCACATGGGCGTAGAAGTTCCGGGTGGTTTCCGATTTCGGGTCATAATCAATACTGCATTCGGCATAGATGTCGGTGATCTGCTGATAAATTCGGCGTTCAGATGCACGGATCGAGCGGACACGCTCCAGCAGTTCACGAAAGTAGTCCTTGCCAAAAAAACGACCGTTTTTCAGTCGCTCATCATCCATGGCAAAGCCCTTGATGATGTATTCCTTCAGCAGTTGCGTGGCCCAGGTTCTGAACTGTGTGGCCTTGGAGGAGTTTACCCGGTAAACGACAACGACGATTATCCTTTCTGATGAGCCAGTTGTCCCAGGCTATTCCGGGAGCGTCTTTCTCCCGAAACAGCCTGGGACAACTGCCGTGTGTCACCCTAAAAAAGGTCGGGACGATCTTCCTGATATATCGTGGGACGTTACAACAGGTTCACTTCCCGTTTGAAGTCGGGAAGGGTGCATTGGTAACAATCTTGTTTTTCCTGGATGGCGGAGATTTGGAGAGGAGCGGAGTTGAAAGGCGGTAAAGATATGGAGAGGACAAGTATTCATCCTTGGGGCACGGAGTGAAAAGTGAGAACTAAGTGCGGAAGTAAAAACTTGCTATCCATGTAATTCAGCGGGACCGGGAACTGAGGGCCTGTCTATTCCTGTCAGGGTTGCGACGAAGATCCAGTACTCTCCAAACGCTCACCAAGTCACCTTCAAACGTGTAGTAAACGGCGTACGGAAATCTCTTTGATAAAAGACGGTGGTAGCCGAAGACCTTTTGGTGGACACCTGCATAGAGGACCAGAGAATCAATATCGGAGAACAGCGAGTCAAAAAAATACACACCGACTCCTACGCCTTGTTTTTCGTAAAAGAGACGCCCCGCGTAGAGGTCATCCATGGCTGATGTGAGGATTTTTATCCTCATTCAAACCGCTTCCAAAGTTCACGTTTCGCCGATTCCCACTCCGTGGACTGCTCCTCACCCACTGCGAATCTGGCTTCGGTCTCCTTTAAAACCTCTTTATGCCATGCAGGAGATTTCACCTCAGTATCCGTCTTTGACAAGTCAGACCAAAGGGCTTCCATCGTCTGAAGCTTCTCCTTGCGGGACATGCGTTCTATCTGGAGTGTGTTTATCATAACAAATCCTCGGTTCGAAATTTCTGTTCAGATTGTATGCAAGGCATGGCGTGCCTCATTTAATTTCGTTCTTGAAGCATACACTGGTTCCCGGGAAACTTCAACATTGCGCAAAGATGTGCACATTCCGACGAAGTCGACCACCCCCTGAGGGGTGCGTCGCTGGGCGCAGGTTAGGAACCGGGAGGAACGTTGGTAACATAGAAATCCAGTGCCAGAAAAACATCCGCAGCTCGCCTATTCCTCACCCTCACCGCCCCGCATCAAATCACCCCACCCGCTTCCTCGCTGAGGTCAGACACCCCGACAAAAACCACCCCACCCGCACTCCTGACCACCACCCTTTACGCTTTTTAAAATACCCCGTTGCGCCCTCATTGAAAGTTAAAATCGGTCAAGAGTATGCAGGTGAGAAGCAAGGGTGAAGGGTGAAGAGTGCTGCTTGACGGTAAAACAGGCCGTTTTGACCGACTTCGGCATGCCGAAGATTGGGGTTAACCTGCCGGAATATAACACTACACCATTTAATAATTCGAAATATGTGCAGCATCATTTTGGCCGGGCGACCGGACGGGATGGCCGGAAATCATAAGCTTCTTCTCATGACCAACAGACAAAAACCCAGTCATCCTCCATAATTGAAATAAAGGAGGTCTCACGCACTATTTCGCTGCAATTAGTTGAAATTTGACCTGTTCAGAAGTTGACATTTTTGTGAACATGGATAATCATAGCTATAACAACAGATTCAGGAGGTTACCGATGCGAACGGTACAGATGACATTGGATAACGAACTGGTGAAAAATGTTGACAGGGTAGCCCATGCCATGAAAACAACCAGGTCGGCCTTTACCCGGATGGCGCTTCAGGATGCACTAAAAAAACAGTCCGAACTACGCCTCGTGGAGAAACATCGCCAGGGATACGCAACAACTCCGGTTCAACCAAGTGAGTTTGACGACTGGGAAGTCGAGCAGGCATGGGGTGAAGAATGAAACGGGGGGAAATCCGCTGGTACCGGTTTCAAGCGCCGGACAAAAAGCGACCCGTACTGATCATACATCGAGAAGATATCATCGAACATCTCGCCGAGGTCACTGTCGCCCCGCTGACAACAACCGTTCGCAATATTCCCAGCGAGGTCTTTCCGGCGGAGCTTGAGGATGGCGTGTTGCATGACTGCGCAGTGAACGTGGATCATATCCAGACCGTCTCAAAGGCAAAAATCGGTGCGTTAATTACCACCTTGAGTTTATCAAAAATGGCCGACGTGGGTCATGCCATTCGCTTTGCTTTGGGGCTGAGGTAGCCGCAATGGAACTATCATTACGCCTGGGGCGGCATGAAGGCCGCGAGAGGCCGCGATGGTCAGGCTTTCGGTTGTTGAATATTCGCCAAGCTCAATCAACTATCGCCATGCACCAAATGGCTTATTAAGGTAAAACAGGCCATTTCACCCAACTTCGGCGCGCCGAAGATTGGCGTAAACTACTGGAAAATAACAATACACCGTTTAATAATTCGAAATATGCGCAGCATCATTTTGGCCCGGCGGCCGGACGGGATGGCCGGGAATCGTCAGTTTCTTCTCAGGGCCAACATACTAGAACCCAGTCATCCTCCATAATTGATGCCCTCGAAAAAAGTCCATTCAGAGACTTTGCGCTGAACGAAGAAACGAAGCAATCAGCCTTTATTTCAGCATGTTGCCGGCTTCGAGATTGCTTCGCTTCGCTCGCAATAACAGAATTTGCGAGTGCATCCCCGTTGATCTATCGACAAGCTTTTGGCTACGGCGGACAACAGGCGCAGACGGAGCGGAAAAGTGCGGTGCTGAGGTAGCGGTCCCCCCGGTCGGGAAGGAGAACCACGATGGTTCCTGCCGTCATCTCCCGGGCGATCTCCAGTGCCCCGGCCACGGCGGCGCCGCTGGACATCCCCACGAAGAGTCCCTCGCGGACCGCCAGCATCCGGACGGTATGAAAGGCGTCCTCATCCTGAACAGTAATTTTCCGGTCAAGGGCTTCCGGCCGGTAGATACCCGGCACGATGGCCTCTTTCATGTTTTTGAGCCCCTGCACCTTGTGCCCCAACCGCGGCTCGACACCAACGATGGCAACCCCCGGCTGCACCTCCCTCATGAAACGACTCACCCCCATGAGGGTGCCGCTGGTCCCCATTCCCGCCACGAAGGCATTGATCTCGCCACCGGTCTGCCGGTGGATTTCCGGACCGGTGGTCTCATAATGGGACAGGACATTATTGGGGTTTTCATACTGGTTGGGCATATAGTACTGCTCCCGCTCCTCCGCCAAAATCCGGTGAGCCAGCCGGATGGCGCCATCGGTGGCCTGTTCCCCCGGCGACAAGACCACCTGGGCGCCGTAGGCTTCCAGGACGCTTCGCCGCTCCATGCTGACGCAGGCCGGCATGACCAGTTTGACCCGGTACCCCTTGGCCGCCCCCAGCATGGCCAGAGCGATGCCGGTATTACCGGAGGTCGGCTCCAGAATCGTCCTGTCATGGGTCAGCTCCCCCGACTCCTCGGCCTTGGTGATCATATACAGGGCCGGCCGATCCTTCACCGCTCCCCCGGTGTTGTTCCCTTCCAGCTTGGCAAGAATCCTGACCCGCGGGTTGGGGTTGATGACCCGCAGTTCGACCAGTGGCGTCTCACCGATGCTGGCGGAAAGAGAAAACAACCCATGTTTCATCAAGACACCTCGATACAATCAATTATCCATGGTCAATTACTCACGACCCGGTTACGCCCCTGCTCCTTGGCCCGGTAAAGGAGAGCGTCCGCCTTGCGCATGAGTATATCGGGGCTCTTGGCCTCGGCGCTGAACGAGGTGACGCCGATACTCACCGTCACCGAACTTTCCCTGTCACCATCCAGAATCCGCAGACTCTCCACCTGACGGCGAATCCGTTCGCCGAGAATCGCTGCCCCCTCCAGCGGAGCGCCGGGAGAGATGACCAGAAACTCCTCGCCGCCGATACGCCCCAGCACGTCATAGCGGCGAAGCGTCTCCTTCATCCGGGTCGCGCTCTGTCTCAATGCCTGATCACCGAAGGGGTGACCGAAGGTATCGTTCACCTGTTTGAAGTGATCCAGGTCGATGAGGAGGATGCTCAGCGGAGCACCCAGACGGTCGGCCCGCTCGCACTCTTCTTCAAGCCTGCGCATCACGTAGCGCCGGTTCCGCAATCGGGTCAACTCGTCGGTGGAGATGAGGGCGGTATAGCGCCGCTGCAACCTGTCGAGTTTTTTCACCAGACGCCGGGCAAGGCACCAGATGACACCCGTAAGCAGAGCCAGGACCAGAAATACCGCAATAACCAACCGGATCCTGGCGGTCCTCGCCTCGCGGAGAATCACCTCCACCGGCATGGAGATACTGACCGCTCCCACGAGACTCCCGACCTTGTACCTCTGGGTCCGGTGACATTCCAGGCAGCTCCGGTCCCCCTTCAGCGGCGCCAGATACCGGAAGACGGGAGACTTGCCGGGGGGGTATTCCAGCCGGGAGAATTCTCCCTGCCGCTGTTGGAACTTTTCCAGGGCCTCCGTCTCCAAGAGATCGGGAGCGTTCTTCGGGTCAATGGGATTAAGGCTCTTGATCCTGAACGCGCCCCCCTCCTTCAGCTCGCTCATCCGGGAGATCTCGCTGCTCATGACGGCGTGATTCTGTCGGATCAGGTCACGATAGATTATCGCCTGATCACGCAGCCGCAGTTGCAGCTGATCGTCATTGCGCCGGCAGAGCAGGACGAAGATGACCGCCACGAAGAGCGCCAACACCCCGCAGAGGCTCATGATGAAAACCTTGACGTAAGCAACCGACCG
This sequence comes from uncultured Desulfuromonadales bacterium, assembly GCA_903929485.1. Taxonomy (GTDB): domain Bacteria; phylum Desulfobacterota; class Desulfuromonadia; order Geobacterales; family CAIOGM01; genus CAIOGM01. Next base: position 2,644 of record CAIYUY010000005.1, on the reverse strand, counting down.
GAACGGTTCGGACCGGTGGCCTTTGTCAATGGGGTGCTTCACGGCTGCGCTTCCTCCGCAACCGGTGAGCGCCGGCGACGATGGCGGCTGCGCCGCTTCCGTTTGGGTAAGTCGGCTTCCGGTGAACCGGCTTCGGAAGCCCCCGGGGAAATGGTGACGGGGGGAAGCGGATTAGCGGCAAGATAGTGAGACCACCAGGCGTAAAGCGTCTTACCTTCGGGGCTCTCCGCCGTCAGGTGAAGATAACGGAAGGCCTCCCCGAAGTCGGGTCGGATAATGAAAGAGAGGGGACGTCGCCCGGGGGTGACAAACAACCGGCGTTGACCGGAAAGAATTCCCCGCATCCCCAGGGCAACCTTATGGGGAATCAGGACCGTGGGGGCCAGCTCTTCCGCAAACCGCGCCACCGCGGCGTCCAACGCCTCCTGGGGAGAGAATCCTCCTCCCTTGCGCAGCGTCGCGGCCAGCTCTTCCAGATACTCTCCAAAGAGGAGCGTCAGGAGAAGCGGGGGGGAGAACGATTCCCCGGCGGCAATCCGGCTGTCCACGACCTCCAGCGCCCGTCCGAAGCGGACATGGGGAAAAACATCCGTTTCGGTCTCCAGCCAGGCATTGACGGCGGGAAAGAGGGCGGCAAAGACGCCGCTTCGCCGGAGCAACTGATAGCAACGCTCCCCCTCGCCGGAGAGTAAAAGTTTGAGCATCTCTTCGTAGAGGCGCGGTGGCGCGGCGTTGGCGCAGTGAGAGCTCAGTTCCACCAGGGATCGCCAGTTTTCCGCTTCGATCTCAAACCCCAGCAGCGCCGCGAAGCGGATGGCCCGCAACATCCGGACCGGATCCTCCACAAAGCGAACCGCAGGGTCGCCGATGGTCCGGATAATCCCCTTTCGCAGATCCTCAAGCCCCCCCACGTAATCGATGATGGAGAAATCGGCAATATTGTAGCAGAGAGCGTTGACGGTGAAATCACGCCGGCGGGCATCCTCCTCGGGGGTGCCGAAGAGGTTGTCCCGGAGGATCATCCCTCCGTCATCCTTAACCACGCTGGGGCCCCGGCTTCGCCCCTGAGAGGGGAGTTCCGGCTCATCCCCCACCACCGCTGCCGCGCGGAAGGTGGCCACCTCAATGATCTCGTCCCGGTAATGGAGGTGGGCCAGTCGAAACCGTCGCCCCACCAACCGGCAGTTCCGGAACAGTTTCTTGAGCTGCGCCGGCGTAGCGTTGGTGGCCAGATCGAAATCCTTGGGCTCTCGTCCCAGCAGCAGATCTCGGACGCAGCCGCCCACGGCAAAGGCCAAAAAGCCGTTGTCCCGCAAGCGATAAAGAGCCCTGACCGCGTTGTCGCTCAGGTTGCGCCGGGAAATCGGATGGTCGGCGCGGGGAATGATGGTCCCTCGAAAGGTCGTCACGGCTCGCAACAGATCATACCCAAAGGGAATGAAACAGTAATTTTCACGGTTTGCCTTTAAGATCGAACAGTAGAATAAAAATTCCCTTGGTCCATTCGGATGAATTATTCAAAGTCGTCGCCGTTTTCGGCGTTTCTCACTCCGTTTCTTTACTCCGTTACGCACTTCCTTGTCAAGTTTTCACGCTTCCACGGGGATAACGTCTACAACCTAAAACCGCTACGACCGGGAGAAGCAGCAGGCGCTTGAATCCCGGGAGAGGAAGTTACAGGCCATCATCACCGGCAAGGTCAAGGATAACGTGGTGAGTATCGGCACGGCGAAGGGCATAAAGGCGGCTTGATGCCCCTTGATTATTTTGATGGTAAAGGATACCATAATGAGGCGACACGCAACGCTTGTTGTTGATCGAAAAATTACTCTTGATGACGGTCTAATAGTACAGGCTGTTGTCTGGGAATTGCCCGTTCCGCTACTTGGATCACGGCACCGTTTCAAGTACAGGCTTTATTTTGGACGGGCGAATGAAACCATTTGTCCGCTTCGACAACGAGCGTGGCAAGGGCGATCATAGGCATGTAGGCACGGAAGAGTTTTATTACAACTTTGTGGATCTTTTCAAGCTCTTACAGGATTTTTACACTGAAGTTGAACGGATTGGAGGAAGGATATGAACAGTGTTATCGGCATCAAAGGTACGGAAGAGTTTTTTTCTGACCTTAAACAGGACTTCGCGGCACTGGATAGGGGCGAGGCCATACCCGGCCCACTTCACCGGATTTACTTTGAATCGGCAGAAGCCCTATCCCGCGTTATCACCCGGCAACGTCAAGCACTCTTGCAGACGCTTCATGCAAATGGTGCGCTCAGTATCCGGGGACTTGCGGCCCTTCTCCAACGCGACTACAAGAACGTCCACCAGGACGTGCGGATACTGGAAGAATCAGGACTTATCGAGCGAGACGCCAAGAACCATATCATGGCTCCATACGAGAAGCTGAATATTGAACTCTCGTTGACGGCGTGACCATGAAAGACGGCCTTGTGTCTCTCCAGTTCCGGGTTCACCCGACCAATGTCGAGCGGATCAAGAAGGTAAATATTCGGTTAACCGCATGGGGACTATAGCTGGAAGATATCTGAAGAGAATGAAGAAAGGGCTTGGTACGATGATTCAAAAGGGATGTGTTGCGATTGAGGATATCAGGCGACCACCCCGTTTTCATCAGGAGATT
>CAIYUY010000004.1 GCA_903929485.1 uncultured Desulfuromonadales bacterium | reverse complement strand
TAAGGTCCGTGAACAAGAAATGCTGCACACTTTCTGCGCTAATCCGCGAAATCTGCGGATAGTATTGCAAGGATTTTTATGACTGAACCGAAAAAACTTAAAAAGCCCCGGGGCGTGGCCAGAGTCCTGGAAGGTAAGTGCATCGCCTGCGGTGCTCGTTGCCAGAGTGCCTGTCCGGTGAACTGCATCGAGATGAGCGAGAGCGGTGAACCGATTATCCTCTCGCCCAAATGTATCGGCTGCCTCAAGTGCGTCAAGATCTGCCCCGCCCAGGCGCTGGAGCTCTTTTTTACCCCCGAGGAGTTGAATATTCTCCAGGATATCGCCGCTGCTCACGCCGCGGCCGGCGCTCCCGTCGTGGAAGAGGTCGATGAGGAGGCCGCGTCACTGGCAGCGAAGCTTGCCGCCTACCGGGATGTCTGGGTCTTCGTGGAGCAGACCGAAGGGGTCCCGGCGCGGGTCTCGTGGGAGTTGCTGGGGGTCGGCGCCGATCTGGCCAAGGCCCGTTCCGTGGAGCTCTGCGCCGTGGTCATCGGGAGTGATGTGGAACAGCTCTGTGGGGAGGCCTTCGCCCATGGCGCCCGGAAGGTGTACCTGATTGATGCGCCTCTCTTTCGCTACTATCGAACCCACTCCTATCTGGAGGCGACCTGTCACCTCATCGAAAAATACAAGCCTGAGATCATTCTCATGGGGGCCACCGGTCTTGGCCGCGATCTGGCGGGGGCCGTGGCCACGAGGGTGGGAACCGGCCTGACTGCCGACTGCACCGGGCTGGCCATCGATGAAAAGGGGAACCTGATGCAGACCCGCCCGGCCTTCGGCGGCAACATCATGGCCACCATCATGTGCGATAAATACCGTCCTCAAATGTCCACGGTTCGGCCCAACGTCATGAAGATCGCCGCTTATCGCCAGGGGGCGACAGGGGAGATCATTCGGGAATCCTGCGCCCTGCGGGAAGAGGATCTTATGGTGAAGGTCCTGGAGATCATAAACGACTCCACATCAAAGGATAGCGTGGATATCACCGCCGCTGATTTCATCGTCTCCGGGGGGCGGGGGATGATGGGGGGCGAGAACTTCAGCCTGCTCAAGGAGTTGGCCGACGAGCTGGGCGGGGTTGTGGGGGCTTCCCGTAGCGCCGTGGATGCCGGGTGGATGCCCCAGGATCGGCAGGTGGGGCAGACCGGCAAGACCGTTCGACCCAAGATCTACATCGCCTGCGGCATCAGCGGCGCCATTCAGCATCTGGTGGGGATGCAGGACGCCGACATGGTCATCGCCATCAACCGGGACAAGGATGCCCCGATCTTCGAAGTCGCAACCTACGGAATCGTTGGGGATCTGTTCACGGTCATACCGGCCATCACCGCCCGGATCCGGGAGTTGAAGTCAAATAAAATGGAAAATTGATAATGGATAATTGATAACAATAATATGCAGTTATCCATTATCCATTGTCAATTATCAATTGTTTTGAGGTTCCTATGACATCTACATCCGCTATCTTTACCCCGCTTCTCATTGTCTCGCTCCTCTTCTTTGTCTGGAGCTGTTATCGCCGTTTCTCCCTGGTGGCCGTGGGGAAAGCCGAGGATCGGTTCAGCAACCCCGGACGACGCGTGGGGGAGATGCTCCTTTACGCCTTCGGCCAAAAAAGGGTGGTGAGTCGCCCTTTCGGCATCAATCACTTCGTTATCTTCTGGTCTTTCCTCATTCTGCTCATTGCTAACGGTGAATTTATCCTTCATGGGGTTCTTCCCGGCGTCAGCTTGGCTCTCCTCCCGGACCGGCTCTACCCGGCGGTCATGTTCCTGATCGACCTGGCCTCCCTCCTGGCTCTGGTCGCGGTGGCGGTGGCAGCCATAAGGCGAATCATCGCGCCACCTTATCCCACGGCCCGAACCATGGAAGCCTTTTTCATCCTGGGACTCATCGCCACCCTCATGCTGGCTTATTACGGTATTGCCGCAGTCCGGATTGCCGAAGGGAGAGAGACGGCCGCGGCGTTCATGCCGATTTCTTCCTTTGTCGCCTCCTTGCTTCAAGGTTCTCCTTTAGCCTTGAACCTTTCACCTTTTGCTGTCTGCTGCTGGTGGGTTCATGCCGTGGCCCTGCTTGTATTCATGAATTTTCTTCCCTACAGCAAGCATATGCATATCCTCACCGCCATCCCCAGTTGTTACTTCCGGCGGCTGGAGAAGCCGAACACCCTTCCCAGGGAAGAGTTCGCCAAGGGGAAGAGTTACGGGGCGGAGCGGATCGATGAGCTCACCTGGAAAGATCTGTTCGATGCCTATGCCTGCACCGAATGCGGCCGGTGTCAGAATGCCTGTCCCGCCACTGTCACCGGCAAACCGCTGAACCCGCGTCAGGTGATTCACGACCTGAAGATGAACCTGCTGGCCAACGGCCCGTTGCTCAAAAAAGGATCTCCTCCCCTTACGCCGCTCATCGGCGTGGAAGGAGAGGGGAGTATTACTACTGATGCCATCTGGGCCTGCACCACCTGCGGCGCCTGCATGGAATCTTGCCCGGTCTTCATCGAGCAGATGCCGAAACTCCTGGCTTTCCGGCGGCATCTGGTGGAGGCGAAGGCCGATTTTCCCGAGGAGCTTCTCAATCTCTTCGAGAACATGGAGCAGCGAAGCAACCCTTGGGGGATCGCTCCTTCCGAGCGGACCAAGTGGAGCGGTTCCATGGCGGTGAAGCCGTTCGCCCCAGGGGAGACCGAGTATCTCCTCTTCGTGGGGTGCGCCGGGGCTTTTGATTCCCGGCAAAAACAGGTTACCGTCTCCGTGGCGACCATTCTGGATCGGGCCGGTATCTCCTGGGGTATCCTGGGGAAAGACGAGAACTGCTGCGGTGACAGCCTTCGGCGACTGGGGAACGAATATGTTTTTGACAAAATGGCGCGGGAAAATGTGCAGCTGTTCCAACAACGGGGGGTGAAGAAGATCATCACCTCCTGCCCGCACTGCTTCACCACGCTGAAAAACGATTATCGACAGTACGGCCTGGAGGTGGAGGTGATCCACCACAGCCAGCTGATCCGGGATCTGCTGGCATCGGGCACGTTGAAACTCAATCGGAGCGTCACTGATCTGGGAAAAATCGTCTTTCACGACTCCTGTTACCTGGGGAGGCATAACGATGTTTACGACCCTCCCCGGGAGGCGGTCGCCGCAGCCACGGGGACACCTCCGGTGGAGCTGGAGCGAAACCGTGAAAACTCCTTCTGCTGCGGCGCGGGGGGAGGGCGGATGTGGATGGAAGAGCATCTGGGGAGCCGGATCAACCATAACCGGGTTCAGGAAGCGCTGACCCAAAAGCCCGACACCATCTGTGTCTCCTGTCCTTACTGTATGACCATGTTCGAGGACGGCCTGAAAGATGAGAAGGCCGGGCAGGTGAGGGTTCGGGACGTGGCGGAGATCGTGGCCCAAGGGCTGCGGGTTTGAACTGATGAGTGGTGACCGACATATCAGGGGTGTGCATGGGTTTATCATGCACACCCTTTTTTATGGGACGAGGTCGGAACAAACAGCCTTGGGGCAGTGCCGCGGACCGATGGGATGCAACTAACTTATGCAACTTATTAATGTAGATCGTCATCATCCGACTATTTTTGTCCCTGTGACTGATTCATAAGCAGATCCGGGTATGTTCCCGATTCCCAAATCCCCTCTTGTCTTGGATGCCGATATTTAGCGGATTGCCGATATGGGCTATCGGCTTTTGCTCGGAAATTGCAACGACTGAATTTGTAAATCAATGACTTGTCATGGTGATGACGAAAAATGTTGACACTTTACATGGCTTACGTTAACTTTCCACCCTCAAATCGCGGCCGGAGCTCTCCCTCAAGGGCTGTATGATCCGTATAACCTAAATGCCTGGTCGGCGGTGAACATAACCGGTGGTGATCCTTATGTCTCAAAATACGAATGTAGATACTTCCACCACCATCTGGCCGGGGGAGTTGAACGAGGTGAATGCCGTCTTTCTCCGGCAGGAATTGAATGCGCTGGTAAGCGGCGGCTGCCGTGACCTTGTGGTGGATCTGAACCGGGTCAAGAGCATCGACGCCGTCGGGCTTAGCCTTCTCTGCGCAGCCCACAGTTCGCTGAAACGGCAAGAGGGCGCCCTTTCCGTTATCAATACCTCCCCGGAACTGTATACCCTCTTTCATCGTACCGGGTTGTCACGCCACTTTACCGTCACCCCGGCGGGCTAACCGGAGCCACCACTCTCCGGTCAAGAGTCGCTGTCAGGGTGGGCAGGCCGGAGCAGGGTTAACAAGTGACCGCAAGAGGGAGCGTGACGCCGGTCAAGCCCCTTTTTTTGCGCCGCATCCGCAATACCGGCAACGGCAATTGCATCCCGTGACCAAATGATGTATAAAAGAGCGTTTCCCGTGGGTTTTGCTCCACGTTCCCCATGAAAAGGATTTACGGCGTATGTCTACAGAGAAGGTCCTCCCGTTTCTTGAACATCTGGTGGAGTTACGCAAGCGACTCATCGTTATAGTCGTGGCGGTGGTTATCGGCATGGGAGTCTCGTGGAACATCTCCACCAGCGTCCTTGATTTCGTGCAGCGCCCTTTGACCGGCAGGACCTACCTCACCGAGGTCAAAAAACAGATCTATGGCGAGGTAAAGGTCCGTTTCCCCGCCGTTTATGACCACTATAAGCTGGACAAGGAGCTGAACAGTCCCACCAAGGAGCGGAAACTGAATTACAGCGCCCCCTTGGAGCCGTTCTTTATCCAGTGCAAGATCTCCATGCTCACCGGCTTCCTCCTGGCCCTTCCCGTCGTCTTCCACCAACTCTGGTTGTTCGTGGCGCCGGCTCTCACCCGAAAAGAAAAGAAGATGGCGGTTCCCTTCGTTACTGCCAGCACGATCAGTTTCTGCTTGGGGGCGATGTTTTTTCTGGTGGTCATCTGGCCGGTCATCATCAACTTTTCCATCTCCTATGAATCGGAGGGGCTCCAGAGCTGGTTCAACCTGAGCGCCTATGTGAACTTCTGCCTCCGGCTGATTCTGGTTTTCGGGCTTATCTTTGAACTCCCCATCCTGACGCTCCTTTTGGCCCGGTTCGGCATTGTCAACGGCCCCATGCTGGGGGCCAGACGGAAGTACGCCCTTCTTGCCAGCGCCATCATCGCCGCCTTCCATGCCGATCTGATCACCATGTTCGTCATCATGCTCCCTCTCTATTTTATGTATGAGATCAGCATCTGGGTGGCGTACCTCTTCGGCCGGAAGAAAAAAAAGCGGACCCTTGATGACGGTGACGGTAACGACTCCCTCCCCGTGGAGGCGTAATAAAATGGTGGTCATTCGCTCCCTGGGTGAGATTCCCGCGGGCCTTCCCCGGGTGGTGGCGACCATCGGCAACTTCGACGGGATCCACCGGGGGCACCGGGAGATCTTCAAGCGGGTCAAGAGCGCAGCTGACGGCAGTGACGGCGTCGCGGTGGTCATTACCTTTGAACCGCATCCGTTGACCGTGGTTCCCTCCCATAAAAAAATTCAGCTCATCACCACTGCCGCCGAAAAAGAGGCGCTCATCGCCACGGAGGGGATCGACTATCTGGTGGTTATACCGTTCACGCCGGAGTTTTCGCGGCTGGATCCCCGTGAATTCGTTGCCGGGGTGCTGGTGGAGCTGTTGGGGCTCAAGAAGCTGATCATCGGGTATGATTACGCCTTCGGCAAGAATCGTCAGGGGGGGGTGGAGCTTCTCGCCCAACTGGGAAGCGAGTTCGGGTTCGTGGTGGAAGTGCTCCCCCCCATCGGTGTGGGGGAGCATATCTTCAGCAGTTCCGAAATCCGTCGGCTGGTCCGTGATGGCGTGGTGGATCAGGTAGTCCCGTTGCTGGGGCGGCATTTTTCCCTGGGGGGGAGAGTCGTCCATGGTCACGGCCGGGGTAAGGGATTAGGTTTCCCTACCGCCAATGTGGTGACGGATCATGAACTTCTTCCCGCCGACGGTGTTTATGCCGTCAAGGTCCGGATCAACGCCGGGGTGTACGACGGCGCCTGTAACATCGGCACGAAACCGACCTTCGGTGGCGAGGGGCGAACTATCGAGGTCTATCTCTTCGACTTTGACGGCGATCTCTACGATGATAACCTCCGGATCTTTTTCGTGGAGCGGCTTCGGGGCGAAGAGAGCTATCCGGACCCGGCAGCGCTGGGAGTCGCCATTAAAAGGGATGTGACCCGCTGCCGTCTGATCCTCGGCGCCACGGTTTTGCATGAAGAGTTGCTTGAAGGAGAGGGAATATGATCTCGGGGATGAAGGACAGAAAACTCTGGCTCGGGTCTGCCATCAGCATCGTGCTGCTGATCTTTCTTTTCCGGAAACTTGACTACGGGGCGCTGGTGTCGGCCTTCCGGCGCCTTGACTATCGTCTTCTACTGCCGGCTCTTGGTTCCACCATGGTCAGCTATTGGTTGCGGGCCGTCCGCTGGCGGCTCCTTCTCCTCCCCATGAAGCGGACGGAGCTGAAGAATCTTTTCCCGGCCACCATCATCGGCTATATGGCCAATAATCTCCTTCCCGCGCGCCTGGGTGAATTCGTCCGGGCCTACGCCCTGGCGAAAAGCGAGTCCCTGACCACCAGCGGCGTCTTTGCCTCGCTGGTTATCGACCGGCTCTGTGACGGCTTCTCCGTGCTCCTGATCCTGGTGATAACTCTTTTTACGGTGCATCTCCCCCCGGGGATGGAGCAGGTGCAGCGGAGTCTGGAACTGGGGGGGTACGCCATCTTCGGCGTCTATGCCCTGGTGGTTTCATTCCTCTTCGCCCTGAAGCGATGGAACCGGGCCACGATCCGGTTCGTCAGGCTGCTCCTCACGCCTCTCCCCCAGCGGTTCGCCCTGAAAATTGTTTCCCTGATGGATGCCTTCATGGGTGGACTTCGGTTATCCCTTCGCCCGGCCGCCCTGGGAGCGGTGGCGCTGACCTCCCTGGCCATCTGGACCACGGCTATCTGGCCGGTGGATCTGACATTGCGCGCCTTCGGCATCATCCTTCCTGTGTCGGCGTCGCTCTTTATCATGATTTTTCTGGTCTTTGCCGTGATGGTTCCCGCTTCCCCCGGTTACGTGGGAACCTATCACGCTGCCTGCGTTTACGGCCTCATGGCGTTTAACGTGGGGAAAGAGGAGGCTCTCAGCGTGGCGCTGGTTATCCACGCCCTGGGCTTTTTCCCGGTCATCGTCCTGGGGCTCTGGTATCTGGGGAAAGCAAATCTGTCGTTGAAGAGTATCCAGGCTGAGACGGAGCGGGGCGAGAGATGATCCTCCCCATGAACAACACTTTTCTTAAACGGATTGATCCGGGCGCTCTCCTGTCGTTTATCATCCCTCTCTTCGTTTACCTCCTCACCCTGGCGCCCACGGTGACTTTTTTTGACAGCGGCGAGTTCGTCACCGCCATTGCCTCTCTCGGTTCAGCCCATTCTCCCGGCTATCCCCTGTTCATCTCCTATGCCAAGCCGTTTACCTGGCTCCCGTTGGGGAATGTGGCGTTTCGAGTCAACTTTGCCACAGCCATCTCAGCGGCCGCAGCCTGCTATGGCGTCTATCTCCTGGTCTGCCATCTCCTGGCTGGTGAAGAGCCGGTCGGTTCCTGGGATCATCCCCTGTTCCGGAAAGGGGTTGCAGTGGGGGCGGCCCTGGCGTTCGGTTTCACGCCGCGCCTTTGGCTTCAGTCCAATCATGACAAGCCCTACCCCCTGGTGGCCTTCATGGCGGCCATGGTCTTTTATCTGCTTCTTCTCTGGCGTGATCGGTATCGGGAGGGGGACGAACGTCCCGCCTACGTTTATCTCGGCGCCTTCCTCTGCGGCTTGGCCTTCGGCGCGCATCAGACCATCATTCTTCTCCTCCCGGCCTATGCTTACCTGCTCCTCTCCCTGGAATGGCGGCTGGTGACCAGGGTGAAGGAGATGATCCTCATGCTTTTTTTCGGGCTTGCGGGTTTTTCCGTTTATCTCCACATTCCTCTCCGGGCGAGTCGGAAGCCGCTTCTTAACTGGGGGGACGCCGGTAGCCTCTCCCAGTTCCTCTGGCATTTTCTCCGCCAAGGGTATCCGGTGGAGAAGCCACAGCGGGACCTGGCGCTCCTTTGGGATCAGATCAACGCCTACAACGTCCCCCACGAGTTCACCTGGGTGGGGATGGCGCTCATGCTGGTGGGGATGGCGGCGTTTATCGGTCGACGCCGGGACGAGGTTCTGGCATACGCCATCGCTCTCCTCTTTTTCCTGCTGGTCATTGTCGGGTACTTCAACACCCCGGGGGAGATGGTCTTTCTCACCGAGGAGTTCTTTACCCCCCTCTATCTCCTCTCGGCGGTTTTCATGGGACTGGGGATTTATGCCCTTCTCCTTGCCGGATTCAACCGGTTCCCCAGGGGGAAGGTTTCCGCCGTGCCGGTACTTCTTGTGTCGGCTCTTCTTGCCTTGGGGCTTCCTGCTTATCTCTGCGCTCGAAATTATTATGAAAACGATCAGCATGAGAACTACATCGCCTATGATTACGCCTCCAATACCCTCCGTTCTCTTTCTCAAAACAGCTCCCTCTTTACCTGGGGAGACAGCGGAGCCTTTCCTCTTTGGTATCTCCAGGGGGTGGAAAGGATGCGGGAAGACCTGGCGCTTATTCATACCCCCCATCTGGTCTTCCCCTGGTATCTGGACGGCTTCCCGGAACTTTTTGGCAAGAGTTCCCTCCGGAGCGCACCGTTGGAGACCATGAATCCGGACAACATCCTGCTGGTGGCGATTTCCGAGCAGATAGGGCGCAGGCCGATTTTCGTCGATTTTTCCACGCGCTACTCCGTAACCTTTCCGGATTTTTCCCTTCAACAGTGGGGGATCTGCTACCGTCTGCTGCCCAAGCGCGTCGGGGTTATCTTTCCGCCGGATATCTCTCTCTGGCAGTATTATACGCTGCGGGGGTTGTATGGTGACGAGATGCCGTTTCGTGATCTGGATACCGGCAAGGCGATTCTGATCTATGCCAACGCCGCTCTGGAGGAGGGAGAACTGCTCATGAAGTTGGGGAAAAAATCCCAGGGGATGGAGTCGCTGGGGAGAGCCGTGCTGATCGCTCCGGAGCTGCGGACGTCAGCTCAGCAGATCCTGCTGCAACCGGGAGTCCGGTAGTCATGGTCATCTCCGGAGGCACCAAACTGTTGGGGATCATCGGCGACCCGGTGCGTCATTCCCGTTCGCCCCAGATGCAGAACCGGGCGCTGGCGGCGGCGGGGCTGGATTATGTTTACGTGCCGTGGCATGTTACGCCGGATTTGCTTCCCCAGGCGATTGCCGGTTTTCGCGCGGTGGGGGTCCATGGTTTCAACGTCACGGTTCCCCACAAGGTGGCGGTTTTACCGCTTTTGGACCGACTCTCCTCTGAAGCGGAAGAGATCGGCGCGGTGAATACGGTTCATAACCAGAGCGGCGCTCTGGTGGGGCACAACACCGACGGGGTCGGCCTGGTGGTTTCCCTGGGGGAGGAGCTGGGTTTTGATCCCCATGGTGCGAACATTCTGGTCATGGGGAGCGGAGGCGCTGCCCGGGCCGCTCTCCATGCTCTCTGCTCGGCGGGTGCGGGGCGGGTGGTCATCGTCAACCGGAGCCCCCACCGGGCCGTGGAGTTGGCGGAACGTTATGGCAAGCTCTTTCCGAGGATTCTGCTGGAGGGGAGGGGGGAGCTCCCTCCGTCGTTGGGAGATGTTGATCTCCTGCTCAACACCACCACCGTGGGGATGGACGCTCTCTCCCTGATTGCCGATCCGGCATTGCTGGGGGATAGCGCCATGGTCTATGACATGATCTATTCACCGTCAGAGAGTCCTCTTCTTGCCGCTGCCCGGCAACGGGGTTTGCGTTGCGCCAACGGATTGGGGATGCTTGCAGCCCAGGGAGAACGGGCCTTTACCCTCTGGACCGGGGTGCCCCCCCCCCATGGGCTCATGAAGAGAGTGCTGCTGGGTGACTGCGACCAACTGCTGCCTACTGTTTCATGATAGCGGCCACCTTTCTTTTTCGGACCTTTTGTCATCTCCTCTGCCCTCTCCTCCTCGTTGTCATCTTCTCCGGCGGTGTCGGAGGAACTCCCCTTTGGGAGTATGGGGCGTCCGGCGCGGTTCCGCTCTCTCCTCAAGCCGCCGCCGTTACCACCCTGCCGGTAAGATCCGAGCCGGTCGTTACCGGCCTGGTCGCGGTTTCGCCCTCAACGGTAGGGCGCCCCTCATTGCCCCGTCTCTCTCGACCTTCTCGTTTTACCCTGCCGGCCGACAGATCCTATCGGAGCCGGACAATCACCGAAGATACCACCTGGAGTGGTCAGGTTCTCATAGAGGGGGTGCTGACGGTGGCCTCCCGTGCGACTCTGGTCATAAACCCCGGCGCCACCATCCGTTTCCGGCCGACGCCGGAGGGGGTGGCCGGGTTTCTCCTGATCAGGGGGAGAATCCTGGCCACCGGCACCGCTGATCAGCCTATAACTTTCACCTCTGACGAGATCAACCCGACGGCCGGTGACTGGCAGGGGATCATGTTTCTGGACAGCTCCAAGAAAAACCTGTTGGAGTGGTGTCGTGTCGAGTCAGCCGATGTGGGTGTCGCCGCCGAATTCAGTGAGCTGCTTCTCCGGCAGAGTTCGCTCTTCCGCTGCCGAACCGGGGTAGCGCTTCGCTCTTCCACGGCAGTGGTCACCGGCGGTACTGTTTCCGAATGCCTGACCGGTTTTTTTACCCGGGACGGGGACAGTGATCTCAGCGGCGGGATCTTCTCCGGTAATGGCCGGGGGATCGTCATGAAGGGGGGATCACTCTTCCTCTCGGAAGCCCAGGTGACCGGATCAACGGAGAACGGCCTGGAGGCGACGGGGGGAAGGGTTCACCTTGAAGCTAACCGTTTTGTCCGAAACGGAGCCGGAGTCATCCTCACCGGATGCCGGGGTGATCTGGTGGGGAGTCGAATTCAGGAGAATCGGATGACTGGGCTGGAGCTTGCGGATTCGCCGTTGAGAATCACCGGCAACCGGATCTCCGGGAACGGCGGAGTCGGGGTCGTTGTCCGTTCCGGAGGCGGGACTCTTTGGGAAAATATCCTGGAAGGGAACAAGGGGGGGGAGCTGGATGTTACCGGTTCGGGAGAGGTCGTCGCGCCGGCTAACTGGTGGGGGAGCGCCGACTCGGCCCGGATCAGGGAGCGGATCAGGGAAAACTCCGGAGGCAAGATACTCTTTACGCCGCAGCTGGAGTCGCCTCCTCAACTACCATAATTTATTCGATAACGGTAATAGCTGGAGTTGCCTCCTCAACTACCATAATTTATTCGATAACGGTAATAGCTGGAGTCGCCTCCTCAACTACCATAATTTATTCGATAACGGTAATAGCTGGAGTTGCCTCCTCAACTACCATAATTTATTCGATAACGGCAATGACCGTTCCTCCCGCGGTTGAGGCGAACCCGGAGAGAATAGGAAAAAACCGAGAGTAAAAGCAGAACTGCGCATTCGTCGTAGCCTCATCATCTCTGTTTATCCTTGAAACTCCTGCCGTGAGTTCTGTTCCGGAGTGACCCGCCAGAGGTTACCGTTCGTAATTCTTGCGACCATCATGGCGGCAACATTGTCGCCGGTGGCGTTCAGTAGCGTCGCCAGTGGATCGATGATGACGCTGATGACCGCCAGGAGCGGCAGCGTCTCGGGTGGGAAACCGAAGAGCGACAGTATGAGCATCTCGCCTATCATGCCACCGCTGGGGATAGCCCCCACGACGACTCCCACCAGAACGGCGACCCCCACTGTCATCAGCATGGAGTGGATGGTGAGCTCCCTGTGGAAAAGACTCATGGCAAAAAGGATCTTGAGTACCCCTCCGATGACTGAACCATCCTTATGCAGCGCCGCACCCACCGGAATGACCAGGGCGCAGACCTCGGGGGGAACCCCCATCCGGGGGGCCGCTTCCAGATTAATCGGCATGGTCGCCATGCTTGAGCAGGTTCCCACCGCGGTGAGCGACGGGTTGAGCATCTGTTTCCAGAAAGAGGTGATGGCCGGTAAGCGGCCGGCCATGTAGGCATAGAGGGTGAAACCGAGAAAAAAATAGGAGACGGCGAAGGAGTAGTATGAGAAAAACACCGAGACATAGGCGGTGGCCAGCTTGTCGCCGGTATCCACCACCGTGGCGGCAAACCAGGCCATCAAACCCACCGGCGCCAGGTACATGATATACTCCACGGTTCGCGCAAACACCTGAGCGCCACTGGCCAGAAAGGCTGCGAAGGGAGCCCCTTTCTCCTTGCGGGAGAGTGTCGCCAGACCGACGGTCACGGAAAAGACGATAAGGGGGAGCATGGATTTACGCGAGATCAGTTCGGGGAAATCGGAAACGGTGAGTGCTTTAACCGCCTGGGTCAGAAGCGATGGAACCGGCTCCAGGGGGAGCGATGTCATGATGATTCCCGCGCCGGGAGTCGGCGAAACGACCAGCATGAATGCCAATGAGGTCGCCGCCGCAACGGTGCTCGTCATCAAGAAAACTCCTGTCATGGCCCAGGATAGTGGGGAGAGTTTTCCGGGTGTGACCGATGAGGAGATCGCCGAAGAGAGGGTGAAAAATACCAGCGGTACGATGACCATGAAGATGAGATTGAGAAAGAGGTCACCCAGGGGACGCAAGTTTCGGGCAATTTCCGGATAGAACTTGCCCAGGAGGAGTCCGGCAAGGATGGAAAAGATCAGGGTAAGTGAGAAGCCGTAGGTCCGGAGAAGTTTCATGGTTTGCCCTGTCGGCAGCTGTTGGGGGTGGAAGTATCGCCCGACCAACCGGGGAGTGCAGGGAGATGGCGAGGATCACCCATGAGGATCAGCGGTTTTTTCCCAGGGTCCAGCCACCGGAGGATCTCCAGCAGTTCCGACTCGGCCAAGGCGACACAGCCGGAAGTGCTGACCCCTTCTTTTAGCCAGACGTGCATGAAGATGGCGCTGCCCAGATCCGCAACCACCGGATGACGGTTGTAGTCGATCACCAGACCGTACCGGTAGCAATGATCCCTGCGTTTCATCTCTTCAAAGGATGACGCCTTGCTCTCTCCCCGTTTGACCCACTGATTGTACTCCGGAGCATGGATGTCATCTACCCAGATATCGTCATCGGTCGCCTGCCGGTAGGGCATCTTCGTGGTCATGGCGGAGGGGGAGCCGAAGGCGAATTCCAGAGGGAAAAGACCGGATGGTGTGCGGCCGTCTCCTTCCCGTTTCGCGCCGGGGGGGGCGAATCCGCTTCGTCCCACCATGGCCGGGAGTGCTTCTCCCCGTCTGAGCCATCCCGCGTCGTGACGCTCAAAGAGATAGACGACTCCTCGGGTCGCATCGGAAGGGAGCGGCAGGGCGACCATGAGTTGCCTGGTATCGGCGGGGATCAGGGGAGCCGAAACGGCAATCAGTTCCGTGGCGCACTCCTGCATGGGAGGCGGCAAATGCCGTTGGCCGCAGCCGGCAATCAAGCCGAGCAGACCCCAGAGCGGGACAAACTTCAAGAACATGGATAATGGCTGAATAGAGGCTCTCCTCGGGGTGATATCGGTACACCGTGATGCCGGAAGAAGATATCATCGAGAACTTTCTTCCGCAAAGAAAAATTCCCCTGTATCCCGTCCTGCACGGATTTGCGGGAGTTGAGGTTCATCGAGACTCGATAAATTAATCCCTTTGAACGTCTCGCTCGTTACATGATGCAAACTGTAAACTGTATTTTTTAAATGAAGTACCGATTCGACGATGCTCTTAATCCAGGTTCGTTGTTTTTCTCTGTTTTCTTCGCGTACTCTACCGTCTTTGCGGTTCAAAGTATCACGAAACTTTAAGCCAAACGGGGTACTCGTAAAGGATGCAAAACGACGAAGGCCGGCGGGATATCCCCGCCGACCTTTTCGTTTTGGTGATTCTTCGCGGCTCGTTTACTTCCGGACGAAATCCGGTCTGGCGAAGGAGTATTCGAACTGCATATGGTCGGTGTACGACCCGTCAAGAATGGCGACCACATCCTCGGTGAAGACAAGCTCTTCGTCGGTGGGGATGACGTAGACCTTGATGGGAGAGTCATCGGTGGTAATAAGGGTCTCACGCTTGCGGGTCATGGCCCCCTTGTTCCGCTCCTTATCCAGGTAGATCCCCAACGGTTCCAGTCCTTCAATGGCCCGCTCCCGAATGGGCCAACCCATCTCGCCTACCCCGGCGGTGAAAACCACCGCATCCAGTCTCCCCACGGCGGCCATGTAGGAGCCGATATATTTCTTGAGCCGGTAAGCTTCCATGTCCAGCGCCAGTTTGCAGAGCCGGTCACCATTATCCGCATGCTCGATGACGTCTCGCCGGTCGGTGAAGCGCCCGGTGATACCGAGGATGCCGCTCTTCTTATTGAGGATACTGTCGATCTCCTTGGCGGAGAGGTTTTCCTTCTGCATCATGAAAGCAGGGATGGCCGGGTCGATGTCGCCGCAGCGGGTTCCCATTACTGCCCCTTCCAACGGGGTGAGCCCCATGCTGGTGTCCACGGAGATTCCGTTTTTGATGGCGGCATGGGAAACACCGTTGCCGATATGCATGGTGACGATGTTACACTCCGAGGCAGGTTTCCCCAAAAGCACCGCCGCCCGCTTGGAGACGTAGAGATGAGAGGTGCCGTGGAAACCGTACCGACGAACACCGAAGTTCTCGTACCAGTCGTAGGGAAGGGGGTAAAGGTAGGCGTATTCCGGCATGGTTTGATGAAACGCCGTGTCGAAGATCGCCACATGGGGAACCTGGGGAAGGAGAGCCTGGGCCGCCTCGATTCCCGCGATGTTGGGGGGGTTGTGGAGAGGCGCCAGGTGCTGGACCTCCTTTACCGCATCCAGGACCTGTTCATCGATGAGTACCGAGCAGGTGAACTTTTCCCCGCCGTGGACGACCCTATGTCCTACCGCGGATATATTGTTGATATCCTTCAACACTCCGTGCTCTTCGCTGGTGAGGATCTTGATGATCAGGTTGATGGCGACTTGATGATCCGGACACTCCGATTCTTCGCGGTAGGTTTCTCTTCCGGGCACCTCATGGATGATAAATGAATCGCCGATGATGACTCGCTCCACCATTCCCTTGGCGATAACTTCCTTTCGAGCCCAGTCGAACAGTTGATACTTCACCGACGAGCTGCCGCAGTTGAGAGCTAGGATATCCATGCAAATCCTCCCTGAGATTCAAGCTGGGTAAATAATATTTTGTCTTAGTAAAAAGAGGGGGTTGACCGGTATTGAGAAATAAAACTGTTTTTTACATATACAATAGAGTTGAATCGAATTCAACATTTTTTGTGCCCGTCGGCGGCAGTTCCGTCAAAACCTTCTTCTGGACATTAACCGGAAGGTGTGCTAGCGTGCATTCATGCTGGAAGGTTTAAATCTGAAAAAAGGAGGTGAAAATTTTGGCTCACAAGATTTCCGACGAATGCATCAACTGTGGGGCGTGTGATGATTCCTGCCCGGTGAACGCAATCAGCGAAGCAGGTGACAAGCGCGCTATTGACGGCGATACTTGCATCGACTGCGGCGCCTGCGTGGATACCTGTCCGGTAAGCGCGATCAGCGCGGGATAATCAACCTGCCCAATCGGTAACAAAAGAGACGGCGCTTCGGGTCAGATTCCGAAGCGCCGTTTTTTGTTTGCATTTTTTCGCGGAGGTCCGTCTGTCCATGGCTCCGTTTTTTCCTTTGCATTTTTTCGCGGATCTCCGTCTGTCCATATTTTTCTGGTACGGATTCACAAACTGTGATACGCAGATACATTGTAGAAAAAATGAGTCGCAATACCAATAAGAATTACGATGTGG
>CAIYUY010000003.1 GCA_903929485.1 uncultured Desulfuromonadales bacterium | reverse complement strand
TTTGCCGGCGACACCGGAACCTCCACGTCGCATCCCCCTACGGCCGGCACCTCGCGCCTGAATATCGGGAATCTCGTTTTGGGGAGTGGTCTCATAAAATCCGATTACGGCGTCAGCTACACCGCGGAGAGTTTTGCTTATCAGCAGGGGAGCAACGTCCCCGACGGTTCCTCGCTGACGCTGGAGGGAGCGCTGGCCAGCGGTCAATACACGGAAACAACGCTGACGCCGCTCCCCGGAACCGCAGTATCCATCGATAGCGTGACCTTTGCTCCTTACTGGCAAAATACCGCCTCTGTGGGTGGCGTGGCCTGGAGCGTGGATGGCGGTCCCTTTACGATCGCCGCCGTCACGGGGACCCCCTCTGTTTCCACGGGAAAACCGCTGTCCGCCGATGTTACGGCGGTGCCGCAACTGCAAGGCGTCTCCGGAACGATCCGTTTCCGTCTCCTCCATGCCGGACTCACCCGCTATGAATTCGCGGGGATCGGGCGTTATTCCGGGGATGATATCGTGGTCATGGGGCGCGTCAACACCATCTATACGGTGAACACGACCCCCGCCGGCCGGACTCTTATCGTCGATGGCACCTCCTGCACCGCGCCGCAGAGCTTTGCCTGGATACCGGGGAGTAGTCACACCATCGCCACCGTTGCAATGCAAAACGGGAACAGCGGGACCCGCTATCTCTTTTCTTCCTGGTCCGACGGCGGGGGGATGAGCCACACGGTGACGGCTCCGACCACGGGCGCCACCTACACCGCTAATTTCGGGACCCAGTACCAGCTGACGTCGTCGGTGATCCCGGCGGGGACGGCCTCCATCTCCTGGTCATTGAATGGGATATCACAGCCGACCAACTGGTTCACTGCCGGGACTCAGGTCGCCGTCAAGGCGTTTCCCACCTCGCCGAATATCTTCTCCGCCTGGAGCGGCGACGCCTCCGGTAGCGTCAATCCCGTCACCGTGACAATGAATGCTCCCCTGAACGTCATCGCCGTCACGACGATACCGGCGGTCAGCCCGGTTCTCACCCCTGCTGCCGGTATCGTCAAGAGCGGCGCGGCTCCCAATCGAACCTGGTCATTTACCCTGACCAACAACAGCACGGTGGCTGCCGGCAATGTTCGGCTTGCTCTGACCTTGACGCCGGCTCCCAGTTGTACGCCGCTGTTTGCACCGGCTCCGGTATCACTGGGGACCATCGCCGCCGGTGGCGGTTCGGCTATCGGCAACGTGACCATTAATTTCAACAACTGCCAGGCAGCCACCAAGTTCACCGCCAAATACAGCTACACCTTCACGGGGAGCCCAACGGTTGTACCGTCCAAGAGCTTCGCCAATCAGTTCCAATAACAGGTTTTTCGGGAGGAAGATCATGCTTAGACGCAGTATCACACTTTTTCTGGCAGGCAGCTTTCTGCTGGCGACGGTCGTCACCTCCCACGCTTCGTTAGCGTTAACGTTGTACCCCAGCTCCGGCACGATCAGCGGCGCTCCCGGTGAAACCACCGGCTGGGGTTTCACCATCAGCAATAGCTCTGCAACGGACTGGATCTGGCTGACTAATTCGGTATTTGTCTCCGCCAAGAACATCATTCAGAGTACGGATTTGCCCTACGCAGGAGCGGACCCTCTCTGGGGGATCTACACCGATCTCTCCGGCAATCTCCCCCCCATTGCGCCGAGTACTTCCAATTTGTACGTACCCTACGTTCCTGCTCAGAGCGGCGGGGGAGCTGTCGCCATGGATCCGGCTACTCCCTATGGCGATCTAGCCAGCGGTCTGATTACCTTTACGTGGGATGTTTACTCCGCAAAGCCGGTGGATGAATTCGGAATTCCTCTTGGGCTTACTCCGGCAGATTTCGGCTCTGTCGACGTCAACGCCTCGGTCACCTCCACCGTCCCCTCCACCGTTCCCGAACCATCCACCTATCTGCTTCTGACCATGGCTCTGGGGGTTGTGGGATATGCCAGGAAGAGGATGCTTTCAGTTCTTCTCCCTCGGGAAAAGTTTCTTGATGAGCGAGGCTGAAAAAAGCGAGCATCCGGACGGTCACATTATTAAGGTTACCTCCGTGGCGAGTTTTATGGGCAAGGGAGCAAGGGAGGGACGTAGTTGATTAGTTGACTTAGGGTAGGCGGTACGGGGTTGATTTGCACATTAGCCTTGAGCATACAGCAACTTAGTCAACTGATCAACTACGTCCCCTTGGGGTCTAACTTGCTGTGATTGCCATGGTGAGTGACTGACAAAATGCTGTAATGCCTGATATTCGGTATCAGGAACGACTTCGGTTATCCGCTCAATGTTCTTGTTTTCAGCTTGAACCAAGCCGCTGAGATAATGTAGCGCTTGAGTCGCTACCGAGCGAGTCGTTTTTTGAAAAACTGAGCATAGCGGCCGTGAAAGGACACAAATGAAGCGGCCAGAGACCGGAGAGGACTTTGGTCATCTTTGAGTTTCCTTTCATGTTGGGAGTGGGTGCGACTAAGGACTGCGGCTCATCTGGACTCCGTGAAATGACTGAAGTAAGAATGAGCATTTATACCATAAAACTGCAATGATTACAACATATTATCTGCCGCGCAATGTGACAAAGTAGAATTGACTTGCTTATAATTGCACGATCGGCTAGCATTGAGCATGTTGTACCAACAACCCGCTGTGCCCTGGTCCCCTGGAGGTAATGTCATGAAGCCAAGATCTTACAGGTTACGGATTCCTCACATCCTGCTGGCCGGAGTGGTGTTCGCCTGCGGCGGCTGCGCCTCCTCTTCAGCGACGCCCATGATCGGTTCGGATTTCGGGCTCGTTGTCCGAACGGACAAGGGAGCAGTCCAGGGGGTGGTACGCAATGGGGTTCAGGAATTCCGGGGCGTTCCCTTTGCGGCAGCGCCCGTCGGCGAACTGCGCTGGACCATGCCGCAACCGGCGGTGCCCTGGGATGGGGTGAAGGATGCCACCCGCTTCGGGAGTGCCTGTGCACAACAGGCCCGCTATAGCCTGACCCAGGAAAGCCTGGATGAGGATTGCCTGACACTCAATATCAGTAGACCCACTGACATCAAGCCAGGGGAAAAACTTCCGGTCTTCTTCTGGATTCATGGGGGGGCGTTCGTGGGGGGCGCTTCCAGTCTCTACCGGCTCGACAAGCTGGCCAATGAGGGGCGGCTGGTAGTTGTCTCGGCCAACTATCGTCTCGGAGTATTCGGCTTCATGGCGCACCCGGCGTTTGCCGCCGCCACCAACGGCGATCTCGGGCTGGAAGACCAGCGTTTGGCCATGGCCTGGGTGCAACGCAACAGTGCGGCCTTCGGGGGTGATCCGGATAACGTCACTATCGCCGGAGAATCGTCGGGGGGCGGTTCGGTCTGCATGCATCTGCTCAGCCCCGAGCGGGTAACCGGGCTGTTTCACAAAGCAATAGTGCAAAGCGCCGGCTGCCTCCAGCCCATGCCGACTATCCAGGAGAGCCTCGCCAGCAGCAGTGCCCTCTGGAAAAAAGTTGCGGCAAAGGTCGGCTGCGACACCGGAGCAACCGCGGACAGTGTGGCATCCCTGGCCTGCATGCGCGGGAAAAAGGTCGAGGATCTGCTGACCGCGCAGGGAGAGGCCAGCTCCGGCGTCATGTCCTTCGGCCCGACCATCGGTAACAGTACCGTGCCCCGATCCGGCACCGTTGCGGCCGCATCCGGGGATCTGGTGAAAGTCCCCCTGCTCATGGGGGGGACGCGCGATGAACTCAGACTCTATACCGCGTATGCAATCCTCTTTCCTTCTGCCGCATCCCCGACGCCGAAGCCCCCCTTTACCAGGGAAGCGGTCTACAGTTTCTGGCTCCCCTATTTCTACGGCGCTGACAAGACCCACTACGACTTTATCTACAACCACTATTTCGGCACGGGAGAGGGGCAGCTCGGTCTGGGAATCTCCGGCGCCACCGTGGGCTCCATGGCGTCCGATCGCGCCCCCGTCGTCGGGATCAACAACTGTCTCTACCTGAACACCAGCGACGCCTTTGGCAAATGGGTGCCCGCGCTGTACCAGTTCGAGTTCGCCGACAAGAACGCACCGGTCCTGGGGGTGGGGATTGCCAAAGGGATGGACCCTGGGTTTGAACTGGGCGCCGTCCACTCTTCGGAACTGAATTACCTGTTCCCGAAGCTCTCGAGCACCACGGCCATTGACGGCCCCGATCTGCAACCGGCATCGCAGCTCCTGGCGGATCAGATGGTTGCCTATTGGGCATCCTTTGCCCGTACCGGCAACCCTACCGTTTCCGGTTTGCCATTCTGGCCCGGCTATTCAGGTGGGGCCACTGTGATGTTGCTGAACCCGGGCAATGTCGGGCCGTATGACGCTGCCACCCGGCACCAGTGCGGATTCTGGCAAACGATCTATCCCTGACCGTCAGGCATGTCTCTGCCAATTCATCACGGCATTACACGAAAGCCTGCTCCAGGCGGGGCCTATGGGGCCAAACCTTGATAACTTGAGAATGGGGACCGCAAATTATTAGAATCAAGTGTTCAAGGCTTGCCCCCACGCCCCCCTGACCCCTCTGCCGCTCGTCCCCTCTGCCGCTCTGACCCCTCTGCCACTCCTAATGTAAGCTCCCGCTGCGTCAGGCGGATGCCTGCCCCGCAGCTGCGAGATAGAGGGCGGGAGGGACGGAGGCGCTGAGGGACGTAGTGAAAGCGCCGAGGACCGAGGGGGACGTACTTAAGTTCTTTACTTACTCAAGAATTTCATGAGCTTTGCAATCGGAGTTGCTACGAGCGGCATCAGCTGGAGTATTCGACCATATCTCCATTAATTTGCTAATGACGTTGAGTTTTTCTCCTCGTCTCGTTGCAAATACGACACCAGCTTCGGAAAGTCCGAGTCTCTTTGAGAGGTCAACACCCCGGTAACCGAACATCCGAATGGCGAGATAACAGAGAGCTGCTCTGGCATCCGAAATTGTCTTTTGCTTGCTTCCATGTGAAAGAGTCGTTGCTTCAATATCAAATAGAGCCGCTACTCGTTCGATGATTTCATCAAGAGAAGGAGGTGCAGCCACGGCGTTAAACGAATTTGTTTCGTGCCAGATATGTTCAACGAATTCGCCGCCACCGAGTACGCGTTCATCATAGGCTTCGTGATCGTTGGTACCGGAATATGTGAGATACCGTTTCAGTCCGCCACCAACCAGTTCGTCTCTTTTGCCTAGCGCAATACCATCGGCAACAAAAGCTCGGTATTTTTCTCTGGCTTTTTTGGGGTTCTCATCAAAAAGCAAAAGCACTTCATCGAGATTCTGCCCAGGAAGAGGCGGTTGCCCCATTAGACCGGCATGCCCGCTCCACTTGAAGGTGTCCAGTTTGTCCATTGATGTGACAAGTCTGGCTCGAATGGGATTCAAATGGATATAACGGACGAGCTCCAGTAGATATGAGTCTTCTTCACAGACAATGGATTTGAATCGGTTTTGGAAAAGGTGGCCAGATCGGTGGTGTCGAAGATTGAAGACAACAGCATACCCTGTAAGTAACCGCTGCATCATTTCTGATAAAGCACCTCTTGTTGGTCGAAGGAGAATGTGTGCGTGGTTGGAGAGAAGACACCAGGCAAGACAGTCTGTCCGTGTTTTAAGGAGTAACTGGGAGAGACGCTCTACGAAGTCAAGGCGGTCGCGGTCATCGAGAGCGATATCTCTTCTCTCGATCCCACGGATCATGACATGTTGAAGCACACCTGCGATATCGATACGAGCTGATCTTGGCATTCTAAATTAATACCATTTTAACGCGGGAAGTAAAGAAGTTAAGTACGTTATATGTTATTTAGAGCAACGGTTCTCTCCCCGGAGTCTATCGAAAAAAAGCTTATTATATCAGTATTGTATTTCGGTTGTCACCTGTAGTTGAATATAATTTTCAACAGGACAGGAGGACATCATGGACCTCGAAA
>CAIYUY010000002.1 GCA_903929485.1 uncultured Desulfuromonadales bacterium | reverse complement strand
CGGAACGGTTGCGTTTAACAACCAGGTCAAGGTGCGCAACACCTCATCGGCAACTCCCGCTACCGCAGTCGTCACCACGCTGACCATTGGCGGGGTATCGGGCAGTTTCAGCATCACCACCAACTCCTACACGGCGCCCCCGACCTGGATGCCGATGACCATGCTGAACATCAGCCTGGCCGGCGGCAAACTGGCGATAGTGGAACTGGCCACCAAATCGCCGTTTAATACAACTCCTCCTACCTATCCCGTTCTGTCGATGGTCGCAGCAGTCGGAACCTTTGACCCGGCCAAACCATGGGCAGTCCTCAACGGCGATGTCTACAGCCGTCGTCTGGGCTGGAACCCGGCCTCCGGCTTCAATGCCGCCGCAGTCCAGGCCGCCTTCGGCGCCAACGCCGGCATCTGGATTGAACGGATTTCCGCATCGCCGGGACTGCAAACTTTCCAGGCCGTCGGAACCTATGGTGTCAATGCCAATAACACCACAACCGTAGACCCTGCCGCCAACGGCTACGCTCCCATCTTCGGCACGGCCGGGAGTTCCACCAAGTGGCGGTGGGACTACAAGATGGACCACAACGTCAACGCTGTGCCTGCGGCTTACCTCTCCGCACCGTATCAGCACTTCAGCGCTACCTACCGGATCTACGTGGGTGACGGCGCCGGTAACGACATCGCCCCTGATGCCGCCTACACCACCACCTGGGGGTGGACCGGTCCGGCCGTTATCCCCGACAACGTTCCCGATGCCTTCAGCTTCACCAGCCAGACCGGTGTCGCTATTAATACGGTTATCGAATCCAACGTCATCACCGTAAGCGGCCTGGCCGTGCCGTCCCTGATCAGCATCAGCGGCGGTGAGTATGCGGTTTCCACCGACAGCGGCGCCACCTGGAGCGCCTGGTCCGCCTCTCTGCCGACCACCGTCGCCAACGGTAATCAGGTGAAGGTGCATCAGACTTCGTCTGCAACACCGGGCGCCGTCACTATCGCCACCCTGACCATCGGCGGGATCTCCGCCGAATTCAGCGTCACCACTGCCGACGGAATCCCCGATGGCTTCAGCTTTACCCCCCTGTCCGGGGTTGATCCAGTCACCGTCTACGCGTCCAACGCCGTTACGGTAACCGGCATCAATGTTTCGACGCCGATCTCCATCAGCACCGGTGGCTCCTATGCTGTTTCCACCGACAATGGCGTCACCTGGGGTTCCTGGCTCACTGCGGCAGGTACGGTCTCGGCAAACAATCAGGTCAAGGTGCGGCGCACCTCTGCGGCAACCCCAACCACCGAAGTCATTACCACGCTGACCATCGGCGGGATAACCGGTAACTTCAGCCTCACCACCAACTCCTACACGGCTCCGCCTACCTGGATGCCGATGACCATGTTGAACATCAGCTTGACCGCTGGCCAACTGGCCATTGTGGAATTGGCCAACAAGTCACCTTTCAATACCGTTCCCCCCACCTATCCCGTGCTGTCAACGGTAGCAGCGAACGGAACCTTCGACCCGGCCAAGCCCTGGGCGCTTCTTAACGGCGATGCTTATAGCCGTCGTCTGGGATGGAACCCGGCCTCCGGCTTCAATGCCGCCGCTGTCCAGGCCGCTTTCGGAGCTAATGCCGCCATCTGGATTGAACGGATTTCCGCGTCGCCGGGATTGCAGACCTATCAGGCCGTGGGCACCTATGGGGTCAACAGCAACGGCACCACCACCGTCGATCCGGCAGCCAACGGTTATTCACCCATCTTCGGCACCGCCGGCAGTTCCACCAAGTGGAAGTGGGACTACCTCATGGACCATAACGTCAACGCCGTTCCGGCGGCCTACATCACGACACCGAACCAGCACTTCACCGCCACCTACCGGATCTATGTGGGTGACAGTACCACCGGCGCCGATATCGCCCCGACGGCAGCATATACAACCACCTGGGGCTGGACCGGACCGGCCGTTATTCCCGATAACGTCCCTGACGCCTTCAGCTTCACCAGCCAGACCGGTGTGGCCGTCAACACGGTCATCGAGTCCAACGTTATCACCGTCAGCGGCTTGGCCGTACCGTCCCTGATCTCCATCACCGGCGGCGAATATGCCGTCTCTACCGATAGCGGCGCCACCTGGAGCGTTTGGTCAACATCTCTTCCCACCGCCGTCGCCAACGGCAACCAGGTTAAGGTGCATCAGACATCGTCGGCAACACCGGGCGCCGTCACCATCGCCACCCTGACCATCGGCGGTGTCTCCGGAACATTCAGTGTGACCACTGCGGCGGTTCTCACGCAACAGGTCACGATAACCACCTCACCTGCCGGACTAAGCTTCATCGCGGACGGCGTGACCTACACATCACCCCGGACGTTTACCTGGACACAGGGGAGCAGCCATGCCATTGCAACCACCTCATCTCAGGCAGGAGCAGCCGGAACTCGGTACACTTTGACCTCCTGGTCCGACGGCGGAGTACTGAGCCACACCATCATCGTCCCGCCAACGACGACTACCTACACAGCAAACTTCAGAACTGAATACCTGTTGACCACAGCAGCCAGCCCGGTTGCTGCGGGGACGGTTTCCCCGGTCACGGGCAACTGGTATCCCGCCGGCGCCATAGTCCCGGTAAAAGCGTTTACCAATGCCGGGTGGTACAGTTTCGTCTCCTGGAGCGGAACCGTTGCAAATAGCTCCAACGTCGCCACTACCGTAACTATCACCGGACCGCAGTCGATCATTGTGAACTTTGCAAACAGTCCCCTGCTCACCGCGGCGTTCTCCGCCAAGAGTACACTCAACGCGCTGACGCTAAATGTCAGGACATGGGGCATCAAGGTCAGCAACAGCGGCCTGAGCACCGCTCTTGCGACCAAACTGACCGGACTCACCCTGACCCAGACCTTCGGCGCCGCCTGTACGCCCGTGATCACACCCACCCAGTTCCCGCTGCTCCTGGGTGATATCATCGTGGGCGGTTCGGCAACCGGAGCCGTCACCATCGACTTCTCCAGTTGCGCGGCCACGGCCCGCTTCACCGCAACGCTCTCTTATAGTTCCAATAGCGGAACCGTCATCGGTTCCAAGGGCTACGCGAACCAGTTCCGTTAATCAGACGCGCCCCTCTTCCTTGGGGAGAGGGGCGTCACCATGCTTTTTGGAGGAAATCATGATTAAATGTATTCTGTCGGTTGTCGCTCTTCTTGTCCTTTCCACCTCCCTTTCGGCCCAGGCTCTGGTCCTGGAGCTCTCTCCCGCAAACGGCGGCCTTAACAGTTATGCCGGCGCTACCGTCGGGTGGGGGTACACCGTCACCAATGACTCATCTGATTGGGTCGTTCTGACCTCGTCCGGTTTTAGCCCGCTTCCCAGTTGGGGTTCCTACGAGGACTTTTTCCTTACCAACTTAGCCAAATATGTGCAGTTGGCGCCCGAGGGGAGTTGGACGGAATCATTAAACGCCCTGCCCCATACCGGCATCGGCAGTTTTCGCATCGATCCCTCGGCGAATCCCGGCGATACCGCAACGGGGTACATCGCTATCACTTTCGACCGCTATGATGGTGATCCGTCCAACGGCGGCAACTATATTGTCCCCGGTAGCGCTCTAGCCTCGGCGTCCGTGACCGTTGACGCAGTTCCCGAGCCGTCCACGTTTCTCCTCCTTGGTGGCGGACTGGTCGGGTTGTTCTGGACAAGGAGAAAGAGCCTCGCCAAGGTGTAATTATTTCGGTTTTCGGCTTGTCCAAGTTGGGGTACGTGTGTAGAATGCCCGACGTCGCTTTTATGCACCCCTTCTTGGCATATTTTCCAGCCGGCTCTATCCGTCCCGATAGAGCCGGCAGTCGTTCTTTACTTCTACTTTTTAAAGAGCATGGCTAATGAAGTATAACTTGGTATTAAATGCAAAACGGGACAAACTCATAGGCTTTACTCTGGTGCTGGCTCTTCATTTGTTCGCTCTTTACGGCCTCTGGAGTTACGAGATTATCCCGCCACCGTCCGAGGCGCTGACCGTGTTTGTCAACTGTATCTGTCCCTCCGCTCCGGCAAAGATTGCTTTGCCGGTTGCGCCGAAACTGGTCCAGCCGGCGCCGACCAGACAGGAGACTCCCCGAGCAATTACACCGGCCGCTCCGCAGATCCTGGCCGGCGCCGCGCCGGTCACCTCGGCGGTCGAACCGGTCGCCCCTCCGCCGCCCGTCGTTAAAGCGGTTCCGATTCCGGCGCCGGTGAGCTCGCTGATTGTTTCCCGGTCAGCCTCGCTACAGGAAACCGCGGCGGGATCGCAGCCGCAGCTCCTGAGCGGCGAACTTTCCGTGAGCTGTTCCGAGCGGACTCCCCCGGCTTATCCGAAGCTTTCCCTTCGCCTGGGCGAACAGGGGAAAACGGTGCTGCTGGTGGAACTGGATGAGCTCGGTCGGGTAAGCACTGTCGTCGTGAAAACAAGATCAGGGTTTCCCCGTCTTGATGAGGCTGCCATTAATGCCGTAAAAACATGGCATTGTACCCCAGCCAAACGCAACGGTGTCGCGGTGCGCTCCGTTGCCTTGCAACCATTTAATTTTGCACTCAAAGGACGCTGACATGGAACCGAAACTCGGTATTGCTCATTTCATCTCACAAACTGACGCCGTCGGCCTGACGGTGCTCCTGCTTCTGGTGGGTATGTCCATAGCCAGTTGGTATCTGATTCTGACCAGGACTGTCGCCAATATTTCAGCGGGTAAACGGGCCGATCTGTTCCTCAAACGTTTTTGGGAGGCTGATTCTCTCAAGGATATGGAGGAAATTCTGCGCACGGAAAACGCCGATAACGCCTTTGCCGAACTTGCCGACCAGGCCTTGACGGCCGGAAGGGATGGCAGTCGCCATGGTGTGCAGAAGCTGGCTTTGGCCGGAGGACTGTCCGAGTTTGTCACCCGGACCCTGCGCAACAGCCTGGATCAGGAGTCAGCCCGTAGTGAATCAGGCTTGACGATCCTAGCCACAGCCGGTTCGGCGGCCCCCTATATCGGCCTGTTCGGCACCGTCTGGGGAATTTACCATGCACTGGTATTTATCGGCCTCAGCGGCCAGGGAACGCTGGACAAGGTGGCCGGTCCCGTGGGCGAAGCCCTGATCATGACCGCCGTCGGCCTGGCGGTAGCCATTCCTGCCGTCCTGGCCTACAACTCTTTCAGCCGCCGCAACCGGATCTGGTTGGCGCGGTTGGACGGTTTCGCCCACGATCTCTATATGCTGGTTACCGTCGGTGACAAGAACGACGGCGCCCAGGCGAATTGAAAGGAGCCGTACCATGGCAATCGGAAGCTTTAACCAACGCCGCAATCAGGGGCCGATGTCGGACATGAACATGGTCCCCATGGTGGACGTCATGCTGGTGTTGCTGGTGATCTTCATCATCACGGCGCCGCTTTTGACCCACGCGGTGAAGGTGGACTT
Organism: uncultured Desulfuromonadales bacterium; assembly: GCA_903929485.1. Lineage (GTDB taxonomy): Bacteria > Desulfobacterota > Desulfuromonadia > Geobacterales > CAIOGM01 > CAIOGM01. The sequence goes on along the minus strand of CAIYUY010000002.1, from coordinate 47,973 downwards.
GCCCAAGGCATCCAGCTCGGTCAATATCACCAAGCCGGATCACATCCAGTTCGGTATCCGCAAGGATGGCTCGCTGTTCTGGAATGGAGAGGTTGTTCCACTGGCGTCTCTGTCGGCCCGCTTTGTCGTTGAAGCAAGAAAGAATCCACAGCCGGAACTGCATATTCGCGCCGACCGGCTGGCTTATTACGAACTTGTAGCTCAGATAATGTCCGTTGCCGCTAAGGCGGGGATCACGCGGATCGGTTTCGTGACAGACCCGACCACTGCTCAATAATGAGAGAGACTTTTCATGAAAAAACTGTTTGCCATGGTTCCGGTTACCGTACTACTCGCTTTGCTGACAACTCCGGCCTATGCTGAAAAGGTCGAGGAGTTACCGGAGATAACGATTTCCGGAGCGCAGACGGAGTCCACCAGCGCCTCTCTGGGCTCCGCCGTTGTTGACGAGGCGGGTCTGGCGCCGCAGCGGGCCTTCACCAGCGACAGCACACGTCTGCTGCAAGACATTCCCGGCGTGAGTATCTCCGGCGCCGGGGGCATTTCCAGCCTTCCGGCAATTCATGGCTTGGCGGACGATCGCATACGGGTCCAGGTGGATGGCATGGAGTTGATGCCTGCATGCCCTAATCATATGAATTCGGTCCTATCCTATATCAACCCGACGAAGGTCGGGAAGGTCACGGTATTTGCCGGCGTCACTCCCGTCAGCGTGGGAGGGGACAGTATCGGCGGCTCCATACAGGTGAACTCCGCGTCGCCTGAGTTTGCCGGCGCCGGAGAAAAACTCCTGGTCAAGGGGGAGGCCGGTACTTTCTTCAGGAGTAATAACAATGCCTATGGCTACAATTTCGGGGCTACCGTGGCGGGAAGCTGGTTGAACCTTTCATACAGCGAGTCAAACTCGCAAGCGGACAACTACACTGCCAGTAGACCCTTCAAGCCCGTCGTCCAGGGACGAGAGGCAGGCCCGTTGATTGGCGGCGATGTTGTCGGCTCCTCCGCTTACAACGGGGCGACGAACAGGGATGTGGGGTTGGCGCTGCGGCACGAAGGTCACCTGCTCCAACTGAACGCAAGCAGGCAAACGGCTGATTTCGAGGGGTTCCCCAACCAGCGGATGGACATGACTTATAATCAAAACACGCTGTTTAATCTTCGCTACACCGGTCAGTATCAATGGGGGGAACTGGAAGCGCGTTACTACAACCAGGATACCAAGCATAAGATGGATATGGGGCCGGACCGTTACTTTTACGGAGCAGGCATGCCCATGGAGACCAAGGGGAAAACTAATGGCGCGCTCCTCCAGGGGAACATCATCCTTTCCGAAAACGACACCCTGCGGGTGGGGGCCGAGTACCTGTATTACACCCTGTACGATTGGTGGCCGCCGGTGGGTGGGTCAATGGGGCCGAACGCTTTCTGGAACGTGGACTACGGCCAGCGGGAGAAAATCGACGCTTTCGTGGAATGGGAGGCGCAATGGAACTCTCAATGGCTCAGTCAACTGGGAGTCCGTAGCGATACCGTGAAGAGCGACGCTGCACCTGTGCAGGGATACGATAACGGTCTGGCCGGGCTCTGGGGAAACGACGCGGCGGCCTTCAATGCCCTCGACCACAAGCGTACCGATTATAACTGGGACCTGACCGCCTTGGCGCGGTATACGCCGGGTGGGATGCAGAGCTACGAGGCAGGTTACTCTCGCAAAACTCGCTCGCCCAGTCTCTATCAGCGCTACCCTTGGGCGACAAACGCCATGGCGGCGTTGATGAACAATTTCGTCGGCGACGGCAACGGTTATGTCGGCAATGTGGAGCTGAAACCGGAAGTCGCCGACACCGTCAGCGTTTCTGGCGATTGGCATGACGCCGATAAAAAACAGTGGGGTCTGAAAGCCACTGGCTACTACACCTACGTTGAAGATTATATTGATGCCAAGCGGTGCGACTTCGGCCAGTGCAGCCCCGCCAACGTGGCCGCCACGTCCGGTTTCGTGCTGCTCCAGTATGTGAATCAATCCGCCCGGCTCTTCGGCTTGGACCTGTCCGGTCATCTGTTGCTGAACGAAACCGCCGACTACGGCAGCTTCACCGGGACCGGCCTGCTGAATTACGTCCGGGGTGAAAACCGGACCACGGGGGACAATCTCTACAACATCATGCCGCTCAATGTGAAGCTGACTTTGCTGCACCGCCTGGGTGGCTGGACCACCACCGCGGAATTCCAGGCCGTTGCGAAAAAGAACTTGGTGTCCCAGGTCCGGAACGAAGTGCAAACCGGCGGGTACGGCTTGTTCAATCTGCGCAGCAGTTACCAGTGGAAATATGCCCGCCTTGATTTCGGTATGGAGAATCTTTTCAATCGGTTCTACTCCCTGCCGCTGGGGGGAGCTTATGTGGGGCAGGGAGCGTCCATGACAACCAACGGCATTCCTTGGGGAGTTCCCGTTCCCGGCATGGGGCGCTCCATCAATGTCTCACTGAATCTGCAGTATTGAAACATCAAACAATACAAGGCGAATATCATGCAATCAACAAACTCTCTTTTCAGGAAACTGGCATTCGGTCTCGTTTTGGCAATTTTTTCCGCAGGCTCTTTAGCCGGTTGCGGCAACGACGGTCCGGCTGTTGTTGCGAATCCGCAAACGATCAGCTTCGGAGCTCCCCCCTCGCTCCTTCTGGGGGGCACGGCAACCGTAACGGCCTCCGCCAGCTCCGGCTTGGCGGTGAGATACAGCAGTAGCACACCCACGGTCTGTTCCGTGGATGGCGCCACGGGTGTTGTGACGGATATGGCGCCAGGAACCTGCATCATTGCCGCCGATCAGACCGGCAACACCCTCTTTGCTCCGGCGCCGCAGGTGACGCAGATTCTTCCTGTCCTGTTTGATCCCAACCAGACGGTCACCTTTGGGGCACTTCCCACGCTGAGTTTGTTCGGCACAGCAACCGTCTCGGCCAAGGCCGGCTCTGGCCTTGCGGTGCGTTTCAGCTCCATGACTCCCACCGTCTGTACAGTGGATGGCGCCACCGGCTTGGTAACCGATCTTACTGCGGGGAGTTGCCGGATCGCCGCCGATCAGGGTGGTGACGCCAACTTTAATCCGGCGCCACAGGCAATAGAGAGCATTTCGGTTTCCGTCCCCCCCGGAATAACCGTCCCCGGCATGCCCACCGGCGTTACCGCTACCGCAGGGAGCAGTTCACGGAGTGTCATCGTCACGGTGGGCTCGATCACCAGCGGCGGGACTCCCCTCTTGGGCTATACCGTAACTTCCAGTCCCGTGGGGATCACCGCCACCGGGGGTTCGTCGCCGATTATCGTCACCTGCCCCTCCTCCTGCGCCGGTTACGCCTTCTCCGTGTCTGCCGCCAACGGAGTCGGCAGCGGAGCGCCGTCTTCCTGGACGGATGTCATAAGCACCTATAACGTCGTCGAAACGTTTTATGAGCCTGACACTCAGCCCAATAACTCAATCTTTGTCGGATCGTTCATCTTCAATGCCACGACCGGCGCTGTATCGAATCTGCACGGGAGTTTGAGCGAATCCATGACAGGTGGCGCCAATGGTTACCCCACTGACACCATGACCTGGTTACCGCTGAACAATCAGTTGTCAGCGTTGTACTATCCCACACTGGGCGGTATGCTGGTGACCACCTTCATGTTGCCGACTACGAACACTCTTTCCACCGCAGGCGGCGGCAACGGTTGGGCACCGGGTAGCGGATTTTCGCACTACTACGGGTACCCGACAACGGCGAGTAATCCTGGGAATGCTTACGCTATGATATTTGTTAATACCGCGAACCCGACGGAGGCGTTGACACAAGCCCAAATCGACAAGTTGGCATACGTGGACTGTGCTCCCGGCGGCATGATGGGGGGAACGTGCATGACCGGAACGACAGTGGCGGGGTACGGACGAATCGGATCAATGAGCGGCTACCCCCTGTCACAGCTGATAACAAAGCAGTAGCCGAGGAGTGCCACGGTGGTAATCATCCTGGCAGGCCTGCGAGGAAATGCGGTGAGCCCACATGATGGTCATTTCGGAGATGATATGAACAGACGATTCTTCACCATCGTAACAACACTCCTCATGCTCGTCACGCCCCTTTGCTCCCTGGCAGGGGGATTTTCGAACCCGATCAGCTGGATGGAGATGGACATGCCCGGTGTTACCTATGATCCGGTTGCCGATAAGATTACCGCAGAGCTCCCTATCAGCATCGCCACCCTGGGAACAAATACTGTTGTCAGTGGTGTCCCTTCCGCCCCCGGAATCGGAAGTTTCGACCCGGCCCAACCTTGGAACGTGCTCAACGGCGCGGCGTTCAGCCGCAGGATCGGCTGGAATGACCCCTTCTACGCATATACTGATATTCCCGCCAACGATCCCACCTCCATTGTCTACACGATTAAATCCATCTATGGACCGGGCGCCGGCATCTGGATCGACTGTACCGGTAAGTCTCCGGAGCTCAACAACTATCTGGCTGTGGGTCAGTGGGGCGTCAATGCCGACAACACCATGACTGTCGATTCTGGTAACCCCACCGGTTATCCCTACTCCGGCATTTTCGGCACCACTTACATCGATTTCATTACAAAGAGCACCGTAGTCAGTCCCACCAAGTGGCAATGGGACGGCTTGATGGACCACAACGTGAATACGGTGGCGTTCAGCTCTCTTGTTTCTCCCTCTCAGCTCTTTTTCGCCGATTACACCCTGTACATCGGTGATGCCGCCGGGAACGAGCTTCGGCTGGATAGTGGCGGCGTGGCGCATGTCGCCGGGTCGGCCGGTTTTGAGGCGCTCCCTTCGGCAAGCACCTCGGTAACCTGGCAATGGAAAGGTCCGGCCTTTGTCTTTACCAGTCAGTCCGGCGTACCGACCTCTGCGGTAGTGGAATCCGATCCCCTTAAAATTTCGGGCATGACTGCGGGAGCAAAGCCGATTTCCGTTGCCGGCGGGGAATACGCCATCTCCACGCTCACTTCACTCACCACAGCCCCTGATAGCTGGGGCGACTGGAGTTCCGCACCGGGAACAATTAGCAACAATTATTGGGTCAAGGTGCGGCAGACCGCTTCGTCCGCGCCGGGCACGATGACCATCGCCACCCTGGCCATTCCCGCCATCCCCGGCACGGGAGAATTCAGGGTAACGACTGCGGGAGTGGTGAATGTACCTGTCACCTACCCCCTGGAGGTCGGCATTACCGGGAGCGGTTCCATTAACAGCAGCCCGGCTGGCATTCTGTGCGACAACGGCGTAAACTCCGTTTGCCGCAAGGATTTTGCCGGCGGCACGGATGTCAGGTTATTTGCAACTGCCGGCGGCGGCTTCACCTTTGACCACTGGGGGGGGAGCTGCACCGGCGCCGGAGAGTGCGTTGCCGGCATGACCCAGGCCAGGATGGTCACCGCAACCTTCATCATCGTCTCGCCGGTACTGCTGGACGGCGTCCCCTACGGGACTCTCTCCCTGGCCTATGAAGCAGCCCTGGACAACGGAGTCATCATGATCAGGCCGGGAACTCTCCCGGAAGGGCTCAGCGCCCGCCGGAATATCACGGTCACCCTGAAGGGAGGCTATGATCCGGGGTATGGGGCGGCAAATGTCGAGACGATACTCCTGGGGGGGGTCACGGTGAATCAGGGAACGGTGATTATCGACAAGGTGGGGATCAGGTAGTCACTGCATTTCTTCCGGTAATGGTTGTTATTCCGATGGCCGGCCTTGGATGCGCGGGGGTTCCGTCCCCAAAACGGAGAGTAAACAATGAAGCGGATTGCCGTGACGCGTCAGAGAACAGGCGCACCGAAACAGGAGCAGCAAAAAAAGCGCCCCTGGAAACCGCTCATCATGCTGACCCTGCTGTCGGGTACGGTGGTGATGGTGTTACTCGCCGCAGTTTGCGCCGCCGCCGACCTGGGGCTGATGGCGCCATCCCTGCTCAAGGGGAATATGCAGGAGTGGGTTATCCTCGACTCCAGGCCCAGATCCGAATGGGAGGCCGGCCATCTTCCCGGAGCGATCCCCTTCTTCTGGGAGAGTTTTACCCGCACCGACGCCAGGGGGGTAATGTACGGCTCTTTCCCCCCCCAGGAGCTGGCAGCGGTCCTGGCGGGGATGGGAATCGACGAGAAGACGCCGCTGGTTGTGTATGGCGATGCCGACAGTAGCTGGGGGAGCGAGGGGTATACGGTCTGGCTCCTGACCTGGCTGGGACACAAGGGGGCTATCCGGCTGCTGAACGGCGGTATTCAGTCCTGGCGGGGGGAGAACCTGCCGCTGACCAGGGGGATGGGAAAAGCTCTCCCGGCCAAGGCCCGTTACCAGGTGGAGCTCAAACCCCGGTACATCGTCACCACGGAAGAGCTCCAGGCCGCCAGGGGGAGCTACACCCTGGTGGACACCCGCTCCACCTTTGAATGGATCAAGGGGAGGATTCCCGGCGCCATCCATATCCCCTGGGAGGATTTTCATACCGGCAAGGATCGGCATCCGCTTTCCCCAGCGGAACTGAAGAAGCTGTTTGCCCGGCATGACCTGGACCTTTCCAGGCCGGTGGTCTATTACTGTCTGGGAGGGGTCCGGTCGGCCTACGCCTGGACGGTGCAGCAACTGGCCGGATTGCCCGAAGCCCGCAACTACAAAGGGAGTTGGGCCGCCTGGGAAAAACGGTCAGGCCGGTAATACCGTGAAATCCTTCTTTTCGTACCGACAGGTACCTGCCTGAAGAGCAACCGCTGGGGATAGGCCGGCACTGTACCCGGCCGGAGGAGCTATGAGTATGAGTGCGGAATTCAGAGCTGCGGCAGGGGCGGTGAACGGCCAATGTCCCACGTTTCTCCACCTGGAGACGCTTCAGGTCAATCTGGGGGATCTGTGCAACCTGAGCTGCGGTCACTGTCACCATGCTGCTTCACCCCGCGGCGTCAGAATCATGGGGAGGGAGGTCATGGAGAGAGTTGTCGCATTTCTGGCCAGGCATCCCGGCCTGACGCTGGATATCACCGGCGGATCTCCGGAGATGAATCCGGATTTTCGTCCCTTCGTGGAAACCACCGGGGGGCTGGCTGGCCGACGCATCGTCCGGAGCAATCTGACCATCGCCCTTGAACCGGGGATGGAGTGGCTACCCGATTTTTACCGTCGCCAGGGTCTGGTGGTCATGGCATCGCTTCCCTGCTATGAAAAGGACAACGTGGACAAGCAGCGGGGGGAAGGGGTCTTCAACCGGAGTATCCAGGCGCTCCGTCTGCTCAACGAGCAGGGGTACGGGAAGGAGCTGGAACTTCATCTCGTTCATAATCCCGCAAACAGCGCTCTCTCCGGGGCGCGGGAGGTTCTGGAGGAGCATTACCGGGGTGAGTTGCTCCGGCGCTTCGGGATCAGCTTCAACCATCTCCACTGCATGAATAATGCTCCGGTGGGCCGGTTCCGGGATCATCTGGAACGAAAGGGGACCTACCGTCGCTACATTGAGCAGTTGGCGGAGAACTTCAATGCCGGGGCCACCGAGAGGATCATGTGCCGGACGCTGATCAGTGTCGGTTGGGATGGCGCGCTCTACAACTGTGATTTTAATCTCGCAGCAGCCCTGCCCCTCCGGCGGCCCGACGGGTCCCCGTACGACATAACGGATATAGATGAGGTCATGGTGAGAGGGAGTTCGATTCTCATGGCGGATCACTGTTTCAGTTGCACCGCCGGCCAAGGTTCCGGCTGCGGAGGCGGCCGGGAACTCTCCGATGGCGTCGCGTTGACCCTGGCTGCACGGGAACCGGAAAGATCTTTTCAGCACTGATTCCCTTGCTCACGGCACCGAAGGAGCTGGTTTGCCCTGAAGTTTAGGCGCTTACAATGTCACTGAGGCAAAAACCGGGCAAACCTGAAAATTCAAAAACCGTCTGTACGCGGATTAACGCGGATCAACCTCTTTATTCACTCTGAGGCCACAAGTACCCTCCCCAGCTTGAATCTTCGGTAACTGCCGTAAAAGCTTGTCATTCCCGCGGCGGTGACGTAGCTGTTTTCACTCCATTGCACCAGGATGAAGTAGGGGATCCGCACCCGACAGGTCAGGAAAACCGCACAGCAGAGGACTGTTCCGGATGATGCTTCTCCGCTGTTTCTTTCCTGTTTCGCTGGATTGCCTGGGCCTGTTCGACCAGCTCCAGGCTCAAGCTCCAGTTCCGTTGGCAGAAATCGGAAAACGTCTGAAACTGCACTCCCTCCTGCACAAGTTCCGTGGTACGGGATGGGACGCCATGGGCCAGTTGATATTCGGCAAGAGAGACGATATATTCATAGCGGTTTTCTTTCGCGATAATGATGGGGGGATAACCGGCTTTCAGGCAGGGAAGGTTGGCAATAAGACGGGCTATGCGGCCGTTGCCGTCCCAAAAAGGATGAATGCTCACAAAGGAGAGGTGCAGTCGTGTATATGAATTCAGCAGGTCGTGTCGCTCTCTTGCCGAAGTGATCTCCTGGTTGAGTAGCTCAAGCCAGCGCTTCATCAGTTCCCGAACTTCCCAGTGATTGGAATATTCAATGATGTTTTGCCGGTCGTGCAGCGTAATGTTCGTACTGTTGTTTTCTCTTTTCCAATCCCCTGTCGGCTTGTAAACGTCGAGAATCTGATCAGTAATGACGAGTCTGTGCAGGTCGAACAGATCCGCCTCGGTGATCTCATCCCTGGCGGTCAGGGTGCGCAGAACATCCACGGCCCGGGCGTGACCCTCAATGTCTTTATGATCTTTCAGGGATTTCCCGCTGATCGTCAGTCCTTCGGCCAGCACAAAGGCCGTTTCTCCCAGCGAAAGCGTGTTCCCTTCAAGGGCGGTGGATGTATGTGTCCAAAGAACCCTCAGTTGTTCCAGAATGTTTATCCTGATATCTTCATCCAGCCCTTCAAGAAACATGGTCTTCTCTCCTCATGGTTACCGGCGCGCAGCTGTTTTTCAGACTGACATCATACCATAAGATTGGTGAAAAACGAAAAGCCAACGAGCAGACCATGGCAGGTGACTCTCTCCCTGACGATTTATTTCCCGTTGACACCATCCGGGGGAGGGTGTAGTGGTGGAAAACTTTTCAGAAAGCCGGAACCGGAAAAAGAGGGGATATCATGTCGTTTGATTGGCTGGCGCTGCGCATTGAAGGAATTTATCGGCAACCCGTTGAAGGGTTCGCCATGCTCCGGATCAAATTGCCGGCCGGGGTTCTCTCCGCCGTGCAGGGACGGGGGATCGGGGAGCTTGCCACCCTGTTCGCCCGGGGGGCGCTGCACCTGACGACTCGGGGGAGTATTGAGCTGCACTGGGTCCGGGGGGAGGATCTGCCGGCGGTGAAGGGGGGACTGGCGGCGCTGGGGCTCACCTCCCGGGGCGCCTGCGGCGGCGCGGTGCGGGGGGTTACCTGCGCCAGTCAGGGGAGCGCCGGTTTTCCCCAGGTGGAATCCCTGGCACGGCAACTACAGCGGCAGTTCACCGGCAATCCCCGGTTCGAACGGCTCCCCAAGAAATTCAAGATCGGTATTTTTACGGATGCCGCCGATCGGGGGCACCTCATCCAGGATGTGGGGCTGGTCCTGAAGGGGAGCGGCTACGACGTCTGGATCGCCGGCGGACTGGGACGTGATCCCCAGGGAGCGTTTCTCCTGGAGGAACATGTTTCCCACGGGCGGATCATTCCGCTCATAGAGGCGATTCTTTACGTTTACTCCGCCCATGCCCCGGCGGGGAAGCGGCTGAAGCACGTGGCGCGGGAGATGGGACAGGAGGGGTTGCGAAGGCTCATCGGGGAGCAGCCGGCGGCGTCCCTGGAGTTCTCGCCGCCGGCTGGACTTCCCGACAACTTCATCCCTTCTCCCACCGACCATGGCCGTCTGGAGATCCCGGTTTTCGGGGGGGAACTTTCCGCCGACGGGCTGACCCGGTTGGCTGATTTTGCCGAAACCTGGGGAGGGGGGTGGCTGGTGGTCACCGCCGATCAGAACGTCGCCCTTCACCTTACCGGAGACGGCGATGTGGCCCGGCGTGAGCTGGCGCTCATCGGTTTTGCAGGAGAGAGCAAGGCCGAGCAGGTCTGTTTCAGGATCTGCCCCGGCAGCCACGAATGCCGCATGGGGCTGGCCCAGACGCGTGATCTGGCGAGGCTGGTCATTGACAACCTGGGACCTGTCGCCGGCGCCGCCCGGTGGGCGATCTCCGGCTGTCAGAATTCCTGCGCCCAGCCACAGATCGCCGACTATGGCATCATGACCTCGGGGGTGGTGAAGGGGGAAGACGGGAGTCGCTCTCCCCGCTTCGAACTGTATCGCAATGACGGTGAAGGGCTTGGTGAGGTGATGAAAAAGGATCTCACAACGGAAGAGCTGCTGACAGCCGTTTGCTCATTGGGTTGATGTAAACTGCTCGGAGCATCTGCTGTTAAGACTGATGTTTTGCTTCGTTCAACATGTTTACACTGCAGGGGATGGAAAAGGTCGGGAGAAAGATCGATTAGACAATATTCATGCTGTCAGCGCCTCATCAAGTTCTTTAAACTGGTTGATTCGGACACTGCCGTCAGGAAAACGAGCTACAATCTCCAGATCTCCGCCCATGGCTTTAATGACACCCCTCAATGTAGATATATACATGTCCGTTCGTTTCTCGATCCGGGAAACATTCGACTGCCGGGTATGAAGGTTTTTGGCCATTTGTTCCTGGCTCAATTTCCGCGCCTGACGCAACTCCTGAAGCGGCATCTCCTGTAAAAGCATGCTGGTCTGTTCCGCTGCCGTGGCGCGGGCCTCCGGAGTCATCTTCGCTCGCAATACGCTGTAGGGCTTTGCCACGTTTATTCCCTCCCTTGTTTCGTTTCGTCCAGGTATGCGTCATACAGTTTATCGGCAATCGGTACGTGTGTCCTGTACCAGCGATTATTGCCGGTTTTATTTCCACCAATCAGCAAGATCGCAGACCTGCTTGGATCAAATGCATATAACACCCGCAGTGGCAGGCCTTGATGCTGAATCCGCAACTCTCGCATATGGGAATGTTTTGAACCGTTTACCCCCGAATTCGAATTCATCGGTGTATTCAATGTCCCATGCCATGGAAGATATATACTTCACAAGTCATAGTTAAGCAAACATTTTATAGTTGACAGTATCGGTTTGTAAATTCAGGCACAGGGTGCCAGGTTGTCATGCCGCCACATGGCTGTCTTACCCCACCCCCCCCACACACACACCACCGTTTTTCATTGGCATTACTAGCAAATTGCGCTGGTCCGTTCGGCATGTTTATTGCTGTACTGAATGTGTTTTTGAATATCCAGGGGCTAATGAATGCGTGAGCATAACCCTTGCGGATGTCCAGGTGAGCGGTCAGAGCAGGTGGCGACTGTAACGTATCCCCCGTCCCCGGAGGTATCATGATAACCAAAACATCCAACGATGTTCCACCCACGTCGGTACCAGCCAGGTTTTTCGCATTTTGGATTCGGCGCACCTGGCTGATACTGGCGGTGGGACTGGCTATTACCGTAGTGGCGACAGTGCAGATGAAATTCGATCTGGACAGGATTGTCCTGCTTGAATCAGTCGCGGAGTGCGACAGCATTCAGGATAAAATAATCGACCGGCTTGGAGACCATACTCGCCTTCTCCGGAGCGGCGCCGCGTTTTTCAACGCCTCGAAAAAGGTTACGCGGGAGCAGTGGCGCGTATTCGTACGCGACCAGCAGCTTGAAGAGCAACTCCCCGGTATTCAGGGGATCGGGTTTTCTTTGCTCATCCCCCGTGACGACCTGGCTCGACATGTCCGGGAACTCCGTGGCGACGGGTTCCCGGAGTATGCGGTCAAGCCGGCCGGCGAGCGGGAACTTTACAGTTCCATCATCTATCTGGAACCGTTTTCCGGTCGCAACCTTCGGGCTTTCGGTTACGACATGTTTTCGGAGCCGGTGCGCCGGGCGGCCATGGAACTGGCGCGGGATACGGGCGCCGCCTCGCTCTCCGGCAAGGTTGTTTTGGTTCAGGAAACCGGTGCGAAAGTTCAGGCCGGCGCCCTCATGTATTTCCCGGTTTACCGCCAAGGTCAGCCCCATGACACGGTGGCCCAGCGCCGCGCAGCGCTCCTTGGGTGGGTCTACAGCCCCCATCGGATGAATGACCTGGTGGAAGGAACAGTGGGCCGCCGTACCGGGGATAAAGAGAGAACGGTTCATTTTCAGCTTTTCGATGGAGTTCAACAATCTCCCCAGGCTCTTCTGTATTAAACCCTTTCCGTCGCGGATAAGAAACTCGCCCATGAAGAGATATTTACTGGACAGGTTAAAGCCAACGGTCGACTCTGGACGTTGCGTTTTTTCCGAACCAGTGGCGGGCTGCTCACGGCGGCTTATCTGGGGGTCTGGCTCACTCTGGCCGGCGGAACGGCGTTCACCCTGCTTCTGTTCTTCTTGAGCCGCTCCCAGCTGAACACCCGATTTCAGGCGGAGCGGATCGCGGAAAAACTGACCAAGGATTTACGGGAAAACCAGGAATTCACCAGCAATATTCTTGACTCGATCTCCTCTACTGTCGCTGTGCTTGATGCCCGGGGGATTATCATCGCGGTAAACAAATCCTGGCAAGATTTAGCGATTAAGCATGGTGAACCCAGCGCAAAGGTCAGCCATCTTGGCATGTCGTACCTGGAGGTGGGACTGAAGAGCGACGAGGTTCCGGATGGTGAAGTAGTTGCCGCACTGAAGGGGTTGCGTACGGTTGTGGCGGGGGAACAGGCGCACTTCACCATGGAGTATGACTGTTCGTCTCCGGATGAATATCGATGCTTTCGCATGATTGCGTCGAGATTGACAGGTTCCAAGCCGGGTGTTGTCGTTATCCATATTGACGTAACGGAACTCAAACGGATCTCGGCATTGTTGCTGGATCAGTCGGAACTGCTGCGGCAGGAGGTTGACGAGCGCCGGTATGCCCAGAATGGAGCTGAAAAACTTTTCTCGCATGGATACGAAGGAAAAGCAGCTGGTGGCGCTTAGCGACTGCCTGGAACGTGCTCACACCATCGCCCATAATGAACTGAAGTATGTGGCCACCGTAAAGGCGGAGTATGCTCCCGTCCCGGAAATTCTCCGCCACCCCGGTCAACTGAACCAGGTATTTCTGAATCTGCTGGTGAATGCCGGTCAGGCCATGGTGGCGCCGGGTGAGATCGTCATGAAGTGCTGGCACGATGACTTCTTCGTCTACGCCTCGGTGAGTGATACCGGTGGGGGTATTCCGGAGGAGCTTAAGGTGCTGATCTTCGATCCCTTCTTTACCACCAAGGAGGTGGATAAGGGGACCGGTCTGGGGCTGAGCATTTCCCATGAAATCATCAAGAAGCATGGTGGGGAGCTTCTGGTGGAGAGCGTCGTGGGGGTCGGAACCATCTTCACGGTAAAACTCCCGTTTCCTCCGGGAGAAATACCATGACTAATTAACTACAGTGATTGGGGGGGATCCTGCCATAGATCACGTATGTTTTTGCAGAGTTTCAGTCTGCTCACCACGCCGGCCACCGGCGCCGCAAAAATTGCTTCGTAGATAAACTCATCGGCCAAGGGGTCCATGGCAAAGGCCAACTGCTCTTTACCGGTGTTGAATTGAGCGTTGACGCCACTGCTGTTCCCTCGCGCATCCACCCGAATCCATCTGTTAAGGGTCGCCAAGTAGATCCCATTGAAACCGTGCAAAACCGGCTCATTGTCAACGGGAGGTTCAAAGCGGACAACCTGGTAGCAGAAACCGGCCGGGATGTTTACCGCCCGGAGGAGGGCGGCCAGGAGGTGACTCTTGGCGAAGCAGATCCCGCTCCCCTGCCGAAGCAGTTCGTCGGCGCTGCAGGTAACCGGATCCAGGCCGGCGTCACCGGGGAGGGAAATGTTGTCTCTCACCCACTCGTACAGACAACAGGCCTTGGCGACTTCATCGGATAATGACTGGGTAAGTTCCAACGCCTTTTGCAAGACGGCGGGCGTCCGCCAGTCAACTATTGCATCGGAAACCAGATAGTCGTTTAACTCATCGGATTCAGGGTACATGCTTTCCTCCTCTGATCGTTGCGGCGGAGTAGAACTAAGCACACTATTTATGCCGGACGGTTTTTTACTCGCTCAATAAATTCAGTCTGAAAAGCTTTTTCGCCAGATTATAGATATCATCCTTGGCGCCATCGCGACGAATGCCGACAGCAACAATAACTACAATTATATTGTCCCCTCTAAGCTTATAAATGATGCGGTAACGTTGACCGACAGCTCTTGTACTGAGAAACCCTGACAATTCACCGAGCAGCGCCTTGCCCTGTTTTTCCGGTTCTTCAGTCAGACGATCAATCACCGCTCCGATTTTCTCCCGGATACGTCGGTCGGAAATATCCGACAAAAGCTTCAGTGCCGTTGGCGTAAGCTGAATCCGCCACGTCACAGGCCAAGCTCCTGTTTGGCATCCTGCCAGGAGATGAGTTCAGGTGAATCTATCTCCTGGATGCTCTGACGTAATTGAGCCATCAGTTCCTTATCCCCCATCACTTCCAACGTCTCAGACACTGCTTCATACAATTCCCATGGCATCACTGCCAACACCGGCTTGCCACGACGAGTGATTTCCAAAACATCAACCTGCCCATCGTGAAAAAGGGTTTCAGGCAGTGACGTAAGCTGTTTTCGAGCTTCCATAATTGATAATGTGCGTGACATGGCAACCTCCTTATCTGTACGCATAAAGGTACAGGTAAGCGTTACCAGAGTCAAGCGTCATAACTACGTCTTGCCGAGTCATATCTGATGCCCTCGCAAAAAGTCCATTCCGAGTCTTTGCGAGGAACGAAGTGACGAAGCAATCTGCCTTTATTTCAGCATGTTGCCAGTTTCGAGATTGCTTCGCTTTGCTCGCAATGACAGAATTTGCGAGTGCATCATATCTGTTTCCGGGTGAAATCCGGAAAAGCTCTCTGAAAGTATCTTTATCATTGACGCAACTATCCGAGTTATGGAAGTATCGTCCGGTCGAAATGCCCGGTAGTAATAACTTTATGAGGAAGTTTTCCCATGTCACCTGATCTTTTCCCCTGGCGAGGGGATAATCTCACCGAACGGAGTCATTTTCGTCCGGTGGAAACGCCGCGGTCGGAGCAGTTGGACCTCTTTGCCGACAACCGGCGCACCATCTGGCTCAACCAGGCGCACGGGGCGCTGGGGTGTCTCGACCTGACGGGCGCCATGGCCTTCTACGACAGGATCGTTCAGGCGGGTCCGGATGATCGCGGGATTCGCGACGAAGGCGCTCTGGTGGTGGGGTGGCAAGAGCGTCTGGGCCGGTACGGTGAATCGGACCGGAGCGTCGTGGAGATCCATGAGCTTTACCGGGAACTTACCGCGACCATCCCCTCCCCGCTGAGAATCGCCCTGCTGGAGCTGATGATGGAGGAGATCTCCGCGCTGGAGGCGCCCGAACTCCTCTTTATCCCTCCCCGGTTTCATCCTGGGCTTCTCTGCTTTGAACTGGGGCGGTATGACGAGGCCCGGGAGTGGTTCGGCCGGGCTCTGGCAGCCGGAATTCAGCCGGCGGGGAGATTTCTGGCGTATCAGGGGGACGCCCTGTTCCTCCTGGGGGACAGGGAGGAGGCGCGGGAGCTCTACCGGGAGGCGTTTCTTGCTGGGCCGCTGGCCGTGGATCTGCCCCATCTTGCGGACCCGGCCATGGGGGAGCTCATCTCCCATGGGGAAAGCGAGGCGGACGAGCCGGAGGAGCTCCTCCCCTGGCTAGCTGCCTGGGGATGGCTTCGGGAACTCTTCACCCTGGAGTCGGGTGAGCCGGGGAGTGACCTGTCCGTTGTTCATGAGTTTACGGAGGAGGGGGAAGGGGAGACGGCGCCTCGGCTCTGGTTTCAGTATCTCCGGCAGGCCGAGTTTCTGCGAGGCTCCTCGGGGGATGACCGGGAGCTGATCCGGGCGCGGCGCAGGTTAAAGGAACTCAACGGGGAGCTGTTTAGAAGGTATATGGAAAAAATAAAATAAAATGTTAACCACGGAGCGTCATTGCGCCGGCGCCGCCGGGTACTCCTGGGTGATGATCCGCGCCTTGAGCCGGCCGATGATCCTGGCCAGGGGTGCTACGTCGTCGGGGGCATCGCCGTCGAACATCCTGATATGGGTCAGATCGGCCGGTGTCTGGCCGAAGGTGGGATCAACCGTCCGCCAGTTCCCCCCCACGAAGCTTTCCGCCCAACTATGGTAGAGGAACCCCTTGCCCGGCATCCAGACCAGGCCGGAGACGAACCGGGTGGGTATCCCCGCCGCTCGGGCCAGGGAGCTGTAGAGGCGGGCGTGGGATTGGCAATTCCCCTGTTTGCTCTGCAGTGTCTCCACCGGGGATTGGCTGTCGGTGACTGTCCCCTGGATATTTTCCGCAACCCATCGGGTAAAGAGTTCCACCCCCTTCGCCTGATCCTTTTCCGTACCCAGGATACTCTCCTGCAGAGCCCGGATCCGGGGATGCTCGGGAATGATCCGCTCCGTCCCCTCCAGGTACCGTTTCCGCTCGTCGCCAGTGAGTTGCGTCTCTTCTCCGCCGGTCTGACCGGTGAGGGTCACCGTCAGCGTCCGGCCGGTTCTTCCCATGACCTTCTGCCCTCTCCCTTCGGGAAAGGGGATCTCTTCCGGCCATCCGCTGAACTCCACGGTGAGGCGGGTCAGTCGGGAAGGGTCGGTGAGAGGGGGATCGGCCTTGATCAGGCTGAAGTCGAAGACCAGATCCTTCTTGGCCAGGGCGGTCTGGGAGAGAAACCGGGCCGCGCCGGCGGCATCTTCGGCCTGGGTCACCACGAGGCCGTCCCGGATGGACTCCTTGAGGGTCTTCCCTTGCCGATCCACCCAAATGTCGTTTTCCACGAAGGGGTAGAGATCGTTTTGGATCCGGAACGCTTCGCCGCTCCCGGGGAGGTTTTCCACCTCAATCGCCGTGACGACCACCTCCTTGATCTTCTGCGCCTCGGTATCCAGCGCCTTTAGTTTGTATTTTTTACCGGGGACGAAACCCTTCATGAGCGGGTAGATGTTGAGCACCGCGGCGGGGTAGACCGGGCCTTTTCCTTTGAGAAGTGAGCTCTTTTTCTTTCCCGCGTTTTCCACGGTGAGGCTGATGCCGTTGGCGACAGTCTTTCCCATGATCTTCATGCTGCTGCCGTCCAGGATCTGCTCGACGCTGAAGGAGAGGAGCGCCAGTTCGGGGTTGACCAGATAGCTTTCCCGGATAGCAGCCTCACGGGAAAAACCGAGGACGGTTAACTTGACGCTGCTGTCTACACTAATCTCGTACCCTTCGGGCCGTTTGCTGATGCTTTGGTGGGCGAAACCGGTTCGCTCATCATTGAGACTGATGCTGAACCACTGTTCCCCCAGGGGAGGAGTTGTGACGAGGGGGAGTGGCGCGGCGCCGCACCAGACGGTGATGAGGAGGGTCAGGAGCAGGAGCGGCAAGGAGATGATTATTTTCATGGCGGGGGTAGTGTCAGCTCCTTAATGGTTGATCAAATCCGGGGATACCGTGCATATTTCGGGGACCAATACGGTATTTCGAATATTTCTCACCGCAACGATTTCATCGTAAAAATTCTTGACACATAAATCCTTGTAGCCGCCGCCAATGCGCACCGTGTTGATCCCCAGGGCATTGAAGAATTTACTGAGTCTGTCGTGGGTATCGCTGGAGAGATAGCCGTTTTTAAACCCGTCGGATTCCACATAGAGCACCGATGGGGAGCCATGGGTGACTTCGTTGAGGTATCGTGCAAACTCATCCAGCTTTTTGTAGGGGTATTCCGGGTGTTTTTTGTATCTTGGAGGAAGAACCAGCACCAGGAGCTCCCGTTTTTGAGATTTATCCCTGAGAAACAGTTCTTCATTCTTCAGGCTCAGCTTCATCTGTTCCGGCATGCTCCTCTTCTCTGCCGGATATTCCTCAATAAACAGGTCGACGATATTTTTGGAAAAATCTTCTCCTCTATCCACAAAAACCTTGTTATCGTTATTGTCTTGAAAAAAAAGAAAATAGGCGGGATGGACCATGACGTTTACCGTACTGTCGGAAACGAATTTTTTGTAAAGGAAATAGTCGGACTCGGGGATGTCATCAACCGACCGTATTTTGAGTCTGCCGTAAAGCCGGCTGATTCCATCGGAGAACTGGCCGACAGAGTCATCCGTCTGCCCCATGCTCTCCATCCGCCCCGTCTGAAATTGTGTGGAACAGGAAATGTCGGCAAGAGAGGTAATCAGTGCGAATGTTGCGTACATTAAAATAGTTATTTTGCTCATGTGGGATTGCCGGTTGCGGCCCTCGGGTAGTTCTGCCGTGATCAAGAAGGATGTTGTGCAGTTTTAGCCGTGTTGCAGCCGTTCGGCCGCCACTTATGTCTCTTCGCTAGAATGCCTCATCATGAGGGCAAGAGTCCATAGAAAAAATAACAAACCCCACGATGTCCCGGCTTTCGCGGCTGAACACCACACCCATGGGGGTTCCTCTCTTTTCCGGATATGCCCTTATCTCGCCGTGGACCAGCGCCGCCTGTTCGTCAAAGGGCGCTATTTTCAGTGAGATAATGAATTCATCCCGCTTCTCAAGTTCCGGTTGAACCTGCTGGGTCATGAAATCGGGATAGGCATTCGGCTCAATAGCTGCTATAAGAAAGTCTCACCGCGATCATTTTTTTGGCTATTTTGTATGAGGAGCAGCTTCATGCCCAAGCAGAAACTCTGGGGAGGGCGGTTTACCCAACCCACCGACAAATTCGTCGAGGAATTCACCGCTTCCATCGACTTCGACAAGCGTCTCTATCACCAGGATGTGCGGGGCTCCATCGCCCACGCCCGAATGCTGGGGAAGCAGGGGATCATTTCCCTGGCCGACATGGAGAGCATCGTTCATGGTCTCCAGGAAATCCTCCAGCAGATTGAGGCGGGACACTTCAACTTCTCCGTGGCGCTGGAAGATATTCATATGAATATCGAGTCCCGTCTCTCCGAGAAGATCGGCGAGGCTGGGAAGCGGCTCCATACCGGCCGCTCCCGCAACGATCAGGTGGCGCTGGATATCCGGCTCTACCTCCGGGACGAAATCGTGGAGATCTCCGCCTATCTGGATCTTCTCATCGATGCCCTCATCGAGCAGGCGGAGGTGAATATTCAGGTCATCATGCCGGGGTACACCCACCTGCAGACCGCCCAGCCGATCCTCTTCTCCCACCACCTCATGGCCTACGTGGAGATGTTCCGGCGGGACCGGGGGCGGATGGAAGATTGTCTCAAGCGGATGAACGTTTGCCCCCTGGGGGCCGGCGCCTTGGCCGGGACCACCTTCCCCATCGATCGGGAGCATGTGGCTGGACAGTTGGACTTTTCCGGCGCCACCCGCAACTCCTTGGATTCGGTTTCCGACCGGGATTTCGCTCTGGAGTTCCTGGCGGCCTCCTCCATTCTCATGATGCACCTTTCTCGGTTCTCCGAGGAACTGGTCCTCTGGTCCACCAGCGAGTTCAAGTTCATTGAGCTCTCCGATGGTTTTTGCACCGGTTCCTCCATCATGCCCCAGAAGAAGAACCCGGACGTGCCGGAACTGGTGCGGGGGAAGACCGGCCGGGTCTACGGTAATCTCATGGCGCTCCTTACCGTCATGAAAGGGCTGCCGTTGGCTTATAATAAGGATATGCAGGAAGATAAGGAGCCGCTTTTTGACACCATCGATACGGTGAAGGGGAGCCTCAAAATCTACGTGGACATGATCCGGGAGATGCGGGTAAATGCCGACCGGATGCGGGGGGCGGCCGGGGGGGGGTATTCCACCGCCACCGATGTGGCGGACTATCTGGTTCGTAAGGGAATGCCCTTTCGGGACGCTCATGAAGTCGTGGGTAAGTGCGTGGCCTACTGTGTGGCCAACGGCAAGGATCTTTTTGGGCTGACCCTGGAAGAGTGGCGTTCCTTCTCCAGCCGCTTTGACGCCGACATCGCGGAGTCCATCACCCTGGAGGCATCGGTGAACGCCCGGACAGCCACCGGCGGCACAGCCCGGGAACGGGTGTCGGAGGAGATCTGTCGCGCCAAGGAAGGACGGTAGACGGACGTTCCATGATTTGGAGCAGAGTTCTCCGGTGTGGGATTTTACCGCTGATGGTCGCGGTGCTGCCGGCTGTAGCGGCGTTCGCAACAGGCGAGGAACCGGTGCTCACCGGCGCCAAGGGCGCCGTCGCTTCAGTAGTTGCCCCCCTGGAAAATGTCAGGGTCGTCGCCGGCGACGGTCGGGTGACCATCTCCTGGTCCATGGCCCGTCAGTTTAGCGGCGATTTCCGCGGGGTTCGCCTCTACCGGGTCCGTGATGGGCGACAGATCCGCTTCGGTCAACCCCTGGAGTATCTGCTGGAAGATCTGGGGATCAGGAGTTCCTGGACGGTCTCTTCGCTGGAGAACGGCGAACAGTATGAGTTCATCCTCAAGGCGTACGACAGCGATAAGCATGAATTCTGGAGTTCGGCCCTCTATGCTTATCCCGGCACGGATGTCCGGGGCGCTCCCCGCACGCCGACCGGGATCTATGTCGCAGCCGGCGATGGCCGGGTTGCCCTCTTCTGGGAACGCAACGGCGAGGCCGACCTTGCCTTCTACGAAATTCAGCGGAAAGGGGAGAATGATCCGGAGTTTCGAACCGTGGGCCGACTCCCCAAGGTGCTGCGGCAGAAGGGCTTCCTCTCCCTCTCCCCGGCGGTTTATCCGGACGGCAGCGTCACCACCGGGGTTTCCTATGCCTACCGGCTTCGGGCCATGGACAGGGAACAAAGGGGGAGCCCCTACTCTGAACCGCTACTCGTCCGGCCGCGCCCCTACGCCCCCCCCGACGGGAGGGATATCGTCCTGATTGTCAATGCCGATGCCGGTGACGCCAATGGCAACGGCATTAATGACTCGGAGGAGGTGGCCCGCTATTACGCGGAGAAGCGCGGGGTTCCCCCGGCGCAGATTCTTCGGCTCCACCTGAAGGGGGACAGTTCTGCCATGGATTACGTCCGTGACATTCAGCTGCCGCTGCGCCGGTTCCTTCTTGCCGGCAACCTTGCGGGGAGAGTGACCATGTTGGTCCCTTGTTTCGGGGTGCCGATCCGGAGCGGGGGGCTGGCTCTTGATTCCCGGCTGTCCGACCTGTTCGACCGCTTTATCACCGGGAAAAAAATGGGGACGCCGAACCCCTATTTTGACGGCAACCGGCATTTTGACGGGACCTACGGCGTCTACCTGGTGACCAGGCTGGATGGACCCACTCCGGAGATCGCCAAGGGTCTGGTGGACAAGGCGCTTGCCGCTGAGCAGCGGCTCTTGGCGTCGTCGGGAAAGGTCTATCTGGGTGGGCGCGGCACGGGGGAACTGGGGGATATTTCCATCCGGAAGACGGCGGAATTCGCCCGGCGGTTGGGGCTTGATGTGACGCTGAGGGACCCCGGAACCTATGCCGAGCATGAGCTGGGACAGGATGCTCTCTGGTATTTCGCCTGGTACCACGGCTATATCAACCCCGCGCGGGGTTACTGGCCAACGGGAGCCGTGGCGGCGCACCTGACCTCCTACTCATTTTCCGGTATCCGGGAGTTGAATCCGTCGAAAAAGAGCTGGGTCCAGGGGCTTCTGGAGCAGGGGATCACTGCCACGTTCGGTTCGGTGGTGGAGCCGTACCAGCAGGGATTTACCCGCTGTGAGATTTTTTTCAGTCATTTTTGGACCGGCGAGTATACCTTTGCCGAGTCGTTCTTCATGGCGACTCCTACTCTTCAGTGGGCCATGGGCGGGGTGGGGGACCCCCTGTTCCGGTTGAAGAAGTTGCCGGCAAGGCCGGGTCTCAAACAGGAAAAATAACATCAACAGCAATGGAACGCGGATCAAATCTGAACTGGGCGGATCGACGCGGATCAAATCTGAACTGGGCGGATCGACGCGGATCAAACAATACCCTGAAGGTAATTTCTTTATCCTGATAAATCCGCGCAATCCGCGTTATCCGCGTTCTATTGTAGTAAAAGGTCTACCCATGTTTCGTAAAGAGTTGCGTTGCAAGCGCCCGATGGTCGTGGTTTTGTTCCTTCTCCTGCTGGTCGTCTTCTCTCCCTGCGCGGGGTGTGGCAAGAAAGGGGCGCTCATCCCTCCGGACGGATATCTTCCCCCCCCGGTCTCCTCTTTGCAAGTGGTTCAGCAGGGGGAAAGGTTCAGGATCTCCTGGATGGCGTCGGAACAGGATTTCCCCGGGGCGGGGAGTTCCCCCCTGGCCGGATTCCGCCTGTATCGTCGTGAAATCCGTTCCCCTGCCGATGAATGCCTCACGTGCGGAGTGGAAGATCTTCTCCTCAGGAGTGTGGAACTGGAATATCTTCAGGATGTGGTGCGGGACGGCAACCTGTTCGCGGTTGTTGACGGCACGGTGCAGTTGGGTAAGAGCTATCAATATCAGGTGACCGCCTTCGAAAAAGGGGGGGTGGAGAATCGCGATTCCGGGAGGGTGAAGCGGAAAAAAGTCCAGCCTCCCCCCGCACCCATCGTCGGAATCGGGGCGGTTCCCGCGGGTCTTTTATTGGAATGGCCCGCCGTTGAGGTTACTGCCGGGACTCTCACGGGGTATAACATCTACCGGTCTCGCCTCGCTGACCATTGGGATTTTCGCCCGCTTACCTCTGCGCCGGTCAGGGAAAACCGGTACGAGGATCTGAGAATGAAACCCGAAATCCTCTACCGTTATCAGGTTCGCAGCGTCGCGAATCTGGGCGGTGAAACAGTGGAGAGCGACCCGTCACCGCAGGTGGAGGGGAGCTATCTGCTGCCTTGAAATCCGTGAAAGGAGAATGGTTAAAAGGTTAAAAGCGAACAGTCGACGGTGACAGCGTTATTACCGCCTTACAGGGAAAGAGTTGAAATTGAAAAAAGGTTTTTTCACCATTCACCATTCACCATTCACGAAGGTACAGGTCAGCATCACCGCGAAGGTGTTCGCCCTTACGCTTTCGGTGGTCATCTGTCTCTCACTGCTCTTTCCCTTCATCTTCATCCCCTACGCAATCCGTGACAAGAACGATGCCACTATCAAGGAGGGGACGCTACTCTGCCGTCTTCTCGCCTACAGCGCCCGGATAGCGGTTTTTTCGGAAACACCGGCGCTGATGGACATCGCCGCCGCCGGCATTTTTGACCACGAGCATGTGGACACCGTTATCCTGTATGCCTCGGATGGGAGGAAGCTGTACCAAAAAAAGGTGAAAAAAAGCCGTTACCGGGAGAGTCCTCTCCCCCTGGTGGAGACCCCGGTGGAGCAGGTGGAGATGGCCGCTCTCTCCAGGAGCCTCACTGCCGTCATTCACAGAAAGACGGCCAAGGGGATGGAGTTTTTTGCCCCCATCAGGATGATGTCCGGGACGGATACGGACGACTCGGTATACTGGGGGGGAGAGAGCCAAACTCGAGATCAGAATATCGGCCTGGTGCGGGTTCAACTGGATGACACGGAAATCCGAGCGTCGATTCGATTGCTGGTCGTTATTTCATCTGTTTTGGCCATGGTTTGTATCCTTGTGGGCTCGGCTGTCGCGTATGTCATCGCCAGGAGCGTGACCTCTCCGCTGAAGCGACTCTCCTCTTCAGTGACGGTTCTGGGCGCCGAGGGGCAACTGAGGGAAGTTTCGGTGGAGACCCGTGACGAGGTGGGGCAGGTTGCCGAGGCCTTCAATGGCCTCATAGATTCCCTTCGGAGGCGAGAATCTGAAAAGAGCTTGCTTGAGGGGCAGTTTCGTCATTCCCAGAAGTTGGAAGCAATGGGGACTTTGGCCGGTGGGATCGCCCATGATTTCAATACGGTTCTGATGGCCATTGCCGGCTTCACCGAACTGCTCAAGAAAGGGGCGGGAGAAGAGGCTGTAGTCCGGCAGTATGCTGAGCATATCCGGATTTCCGCCGGTAAGGCGTCCCAGCTCATTACTCGACTCCTCGCCTTCAGCCGGAAGCAGGTGGTTAATCCACGTGCGGTTGATCTCAATGACGTGGTTCGCGGGATGGCCGAGATCCTGCGACGCGTGGTGACGGACGCCGTGACCCTTGAACTCCCCCTTGACCCGGAGCCGCTACCGGTGCTGGTGGACGCCGCTCTGTTTGACCAAGTGCTTTTGAATCTTG
Organism: uncultured Desulfuromonadales bacterium; assembly: GCA_903929485.1. GTDB lineage: Bacteria > Desulfobacterota > Desulfuromonadia > Geobacterales > CAIOGM01 > CAIOGM01. The sequence continues at coordinate 23,717 of CAIYUY010000002.1, read as the reverse complement.
CGGCCAACGCTCGGGATGCCATGCCCGATGGCGGTACTCTCCGGATCGCCACGGGGCGGACGGCTTTGTGCGAGGTTACCTGCGGGGTGAATGATCCTCCTCGCGAATGGTGCGCCCTGATGAACGTGACTGATACCGGGCATGGTCTTCCCGATGCCATTCGGGATAAAATCTTTGATCCCTTCTTCACCACCAAAGAGGTAGGGAAGGGAACCGGGCTGGGTCTTTCCATGGCTTACGGGATCATCCGGCAACACTCCGGAAGAATTATCGTCAAGGGGGAAGAGGGGGGGGGGACGACCTTTACCGTCTGTCTTCCCGGGCTAAGCAGCTGCCGCCGGGACGAAGAAGTCGCGGGAATACAGGGGGTGCGGATGGTGGTGGCTGACTCCGACCCGGTCACGCATCATCGGGCGAGTGAGCTGCTCCGGGAGCGTGGCGTCATACTTCACGAGGCAAGGGAGAGCCTGGAGGCGATAAGGCTTTGCCGCAATCCCGACGAATCGGTGGACGTGCTGTTCATCAATATCCTGATGCAGGGGGCAAAAGAGGCCTACGAAGAGATCCGGAGGATCCGTCCGGAGGTTCGCTATATCTTTCTGGGGGGGATGCGTCGCGAAGGGGTGACGGGGGAGGACGTCCCGGAAGCCGGGATCGTGACGGTCTGCCGGCCATTGGATGATGAAGAGCTGCTGTTGAAGCTGAGGAAAGTCCTGGGGAAAGCGGGGGGGTAGATTAGGATGGTTGACATTGCATCAAAGGTGAAAAATTCGCTCCTCTTCTCGGGGTTGGACCAGGCGCATCTGGTCGAGGTGGCTGCCATTGCCCACTGCCGGATGGTAGCCAAGGGGGAAACGCTCTTTGCCGAGGGGGAGGTCGCCCAAGGATTCTACCTGCTCACATCGGGGAGCATCAAGCTCTGCAAAATCTCACCGGACGGCAAGGAGAAGGTGCTTCATTTCGTTCACCCGGGGGAAACCTTTGCCGAGGCCGCCTTTTTTGGCGATGGCCGCTATCCCGCCGAGGCGCGGGCGCTGGAGAACGGCGAGATTATCATGTTTCCCCGCGAGGAGTTCCTGGGGCTTCTGGAGAGGAATCCCCGCTTTAGCCTTAATCTGATTATTTCTCTCTCCCTGCTGCTGCGTCGTTTTGCCCGCCAGATTGAGGAGCTGAGTTTCGCCGAGGTTCCGGCCCGCATCGCCGGTTATCTCATCGACCTGGCGGAGCGAAAATCCACCACCTTCCAGGGGAAGAGTTACCTGACGCTGGAGACGAAGAAAGGGGAGATGGCTTCCCGGCTGGGGACGGTGAGCGAGACTCTCTCCCGTTCCTTCCGGAAGATGAAGGAAGAGGGAATATTGGCGGTTGAGGGGAGCCGAGTCACCATCCTGGATATGGAGCGGCTAAAGGCGTTGGCGGGAAAATAAGGAGGTTATTAAACCTGAATCCGTTCGCCCTGAGCTTGTCGAAGGGTGAACAGGTTCCTGCCGGCTAAGTACTTTGTCGCGAATTACCTAAGCAGCATCATGGGAGGGAGAACGACATGAAACGAAGAGATCCGGATCTGCTGACTGTCGTCAACCCGGTGAACCCGGTGAACCCGGTGAAGGCGGTGAAGCCGGTGAAGCCGGTCAGGAAGCGAAACCTGCCCAGTCCGGCGGAACCTGGACAAGCTCTCTTCTCCCCCGGCGCCGCGACCGCTCCGCCGGTGGGCGAGGACTCACCTTCCCCCCCAAAGCTCCCGCAGTTCGATCTGAACGACCCCGCTCTTTATCTCAACCGTGAGCTGACTTGGCTGGAGTTCAATCGACGGGTGCTCCACGAGGCCGAGGACCGGCGGACCCCGCTCCTGGAGCGGATCAAGTTCGCCGCCATCGTCAGCGCCAACCTTGACGAATTCTTCATGAAGCGGATTGGCGGCCTCAAGCAGCAGGTGGGGGCCGGCATCAGCGCCCTTACCGTGGATGGTCGCACCCCCCGCCGGCAGATCGACGAGTGTTATGGAGTCATACGGGAGCTGGAGGCGCGCAAGGAGAGACTTCTTCCCGAATTTCTCAGGGAACTGGCCGGCCATGGCATTCGAATCGTCTCCTTCGATCAGCTCACCAGCTGCGAGCGGAAACAGCTTCGCGATCAGTACTACCGAAACATCTTTCCCCTCATAACCCCCCAGGCCGTGGACCCTGCCCACCCCTTCCCCTTCGTCTCCAACCTTTCACTCAACCTTCTCGTGACTCTCAGGTATCCCCGTGATCGGGAAAGCTCCCTGGCCCGGGTGAAGGTGCCGGTGGGCGCCGGCACCCCGCGGTTCCTCAGGGTGGGGAATCAGGATACTTTCGTCCCCCTAGATCAGGTCATCGGGCATAACCTGGACATGCTCTTCCCGGAGATGACCATAGTCTCCTGCGAACTGTTCCGGGTGACGAGAAACGCCAACGCGGAACGGGATGAGGAAGAGGCGGATGACCTCCTGGCCATGATAGAGTCGGAGCTTAGAGACCGGAAGTTCGCTTCCATCGTCCGGGTAGAGGTGATGGAGGGGATGTCCCGGCTTCACCAGGGGCAGCTGGCCGCGGAGCTGGAGCTGGACGAGTCCAGCGATGTCTTTGAGGTCTCCGGGATCATGGCCATGCGCGACCTCTTCGAGATCGCCCGGCTGGATTATCCGCAGCTCCGTGACCCGCACCATCACCCCGTGGATCACCCTCTCCTTCAGACGCGGCGCAACATGTTCCATATTATCCGGGATGCCGGCGCTCTCCTTTTGCAGCACCCTTACGAATCGTTCACCAGTTCCGTGGAGCGGTTTCTCCAGGAGGCGGCTCTGGACCCCAAGGTGCGGGCCATCAAGATGACTCTTTATCGGACTGCACGGGAAAGCCGGATCGTGGATCTCCTCAAGGAGGCTGCCGATAACGGCAAGCAGGTGGCGGTGGTGGTGGAACTGAAGGCGCGGTTTGACGAGGCGGTGAATATCCGGTTGGCGGAGCGACTGGAGGAGGCGGGGGTCCATGTTACCTACGGCGTGGTGGGGTTGAAGACTCACTGTAAGGTGATCATGGTGGTTCGTCAGGATTACAGCGGTCTGCGCCGCTATCTCCATTTCGGCACCGGTAACTACCATCCCGACACCGCCCGGCTTTACAGCGATCTGGGGCTGTTTACCTGTGATGAGGAGCTGGGGGAGGACACCACCGAACTCTTCAACTATCTGACCACCGGCTATACTCCCCGGCGGAACTACAAAAAGCTCCTCCCCGCTCCCAAGCTTCTGAAGAAGGGGCTCCTTGCCCGCATCGAACGGGAGATCGCCGGTCATTCCGTCAAGGAGCCTGGGCTGATCCGGTTCAAGATGAACGCCCTGGAGGATGCCGACATCGTCCGCGCCCTTTATCGTGCTTCCCGGACGGGGGTTACGGTGCTGCTTCTGGTGCGGGACACCTGTCGGCTTCGTCCAGGGATTCCCGGCCTGTCGGAGAATATCCGGGTGGTCAGCATCGTGGGGCGCTTCCTGGAGCATGCCCGGATCTACTACTTCCGCAATGGCGGCAAGGAAGAATATTTTATCGGTTCCGCCGACGCCATGCAGCGCAACCTGGAGAGCCGGGTGGAGGTGCTTGTCCCCGTGGAGGGGCAGATGCTCCGCCGGGAGTTGCGCCGGATCTTCGATATTCAGTTTGCCGACAGGAGGAGCGCCTGGGAGCTGCAGTCCGACGGGAGTTCGATTCAGCTGATGCCTGATGAGGGGGGGAGGGAACGGCGGGGGACCCATGAGCAGGCTATTGGTCTGGCCACCCGGCGGGAGCGGGAGGCGACCCGGCTCAGGAAGCGCAAACCCAAGGGCTTCACCGGAAAACATGCACGGTAGTGAAGCGGTTACGCTGGATTGCAGGTTGTTTTAATGTAGATATTATTTACGGATACCACCGGAGGAGAAGAATCATGACCGAACTTGACGCCGCGCTGGAGATACTGTTGCGGGAAATCACGAATCCGGAAAACCAGTCCCAGTATTACAACCGGTTTCTCGACACTACGTTCTTTGTGCCGATCCACGATCCTGCACGGATGGAGGGGGGCGTGGAAACATTGAACGAGGATGATGTGGTGCCTCTGGTCGTTGAGTCCGAGGGGAACGATTACCTGATGCTCTTCGATACCGGAGAGCGGATGAATGACTGGGCTCATTTCCAGGTGCCGCATGTGATGATGAAGGGGGATCAACTGGCCATTACCTCCATCCCTCCGTTGCATTGGGCGCTCAATGCCGGGACTGAACAGTCAAAACTGTTTCTGCTGGATGAGATCGCCTGGCTGAAAGAGATTGCGGGCCGGAGTCCCGCCGGAGCGTGCTCTTGCGCGAAGCCACGGGAGTGAGGGGGATTGGGGAAGGAATCATGATGGTCCGACGCTACCTGCCGGCCATCTTGATACTCGTCATCCTCTTGTTTCTTGACCGGCCGGGTGCGGCCCATGCCCGGAGTTCGGTGTTGTTTGATCAGGGGCATGGCCAGAAGTTCCTTGTGGAGAGGGGGGGGGATCTGGACCTGTCGCTTCTGGCGGGTATCTTCCGGGAGTTGGGGCACGACGTCACCACAAGTTCGGAGGCGTTAAGCGATGCGCTACTGAAAAACGTGGATGTTCTCATGATCTCCGGCCCTTTTAAACCGTATGCCGGCGACGAGATAGAGGCCGTTGTCCGGTATCTCCAGCGGGGCGGAGCGCTCTGCATCACCCTTCATATCGCTTCCCCCGTCTCTTCCCTGATCTACCGGCTGGGTCTGGATGTCTCCAATGGTGTGATTCATGAAGAAGAGGGGAACATTCTTGGAGATTCTCTCAATTTTCGTGTCACCCATATGGAGGAGCATCCGCTGCTGGCGGGGGTGGGGGAGTTCAACCTCTACGGTGTTTGGGCGCTGCTGGATCTCCGTCCCGGCGTCCGGACCATCGCCCGAACCTCTCCCAAGGCCTGGGTCGACCTGAATCGGAACAACCGGTTTGACGGAGCCGATGCCCGGGGACCGTTCGGCGTTGTGGTGGCCGGAGAGAAGGGGAAAGGGCGCTTTGTTGTTACCGGCGATGACGCCGTTTTTCAGAACAGATATTTGCAGGGAGGGAATCTGGCGCTGGCCCGGAACCTGGCTGCCTGGCTTGCCGCGCCGGTGTGGACTCCGGATAAAGAAGTGGGAGGGGAGAAAAGATAAGTGTACGGAAAGGGTGGCAAAATAAAAAGCACTCCCCCTGAATTTTCCGGATTCGTCTGTTGACGCAGAGTCGGGGAGAGTGCGTGAATGTGATGGTTTTAATCTGCTTGGAGGATACGCCATGAAACCAAGTTCGAAGCGCAAACTGATCACCTTTGATTGGGCTATGAAGCGGCTGCTGCGAAGCAAGGCCAACTTCGAGATCCTGGAAGGGTTCTTGAGCGAACTTCTTGATGAAGAAATCGTTATCCTGGAAATTCTGGAAAGCGAAAGCAACAAGGAAAACGTCGCCGACAAGTACAACCGGGTCGACCTGAAGGTGAAAAATAGCGCCGGCGAGATCATCCTCATTGAACTTCAGTACGAGCGGGAACACGACTACCTGCAAAGAATGCTGTACGGCGCATCCCGCGCCATAACCGAGCATCAACGGGAAGGAGAACCCTTTTCCAACCTGGTTAAAGTCATCTCCGTCAACATCCTCTATTTCGATCTGGGACATGGCAGCGACTATATCTACCGCGGCGTCACCAGTTTTACCGGCATTCACGACCACGACCATCTGCAGCTCAGCAGCAGGCAGCAAAAGCTGTACGGCAAGGATCAGATCCATCACCTCTTCCCCGAATACTATCTGCTCAGGATCAATAACTTTAACGATGTGGCGGCGACATCCCTTGACGAATGGATCTACTTTCTGAAAAACGAAGAGATCAAGGATGAATTCAAAGCCAAGGGGATACAAAAGGCGAAAAAAGCCTTTTCCCTGTTGAGCCTGCCGGAAAAAGAGCGCTTGGCATATGAGCGCTATCAGTATGAGCTGAGCTATCAGGCCAGCTTGATAGAATCAAACTATGGGCTCGGCCGTTTGGAGGGAAAGGAAGAAGGGAGAACAGAAGGAAGAGAAGAAGGGAGAACAGAGGGAAGAGAAGAAGGGAGAACAGAAGGAAGGGAAGAAGGAAGGGAAGAAGGAAGGACAGAAGGGAAACAGGAAGGGAAGCTGGAAATTGCCTGCCGCTTGATCGCCAAGGGAATGAGCCCGGAGGAGGCCGCGGAGATCACCGGGATGAGCGTCGACCTATTGCGAAGTAAATCCGGTTAGTTCCCCGCGCCTCATTTCCGAGTCCATCTCTTTCAGTCATAGTCAAACCGCGCTGATAGGAAGCATCTGTACAATACTCTTGCCACGCTCGCTTACTTGATGGACATCCTTAACCCGGTCACCACCGGAAGCAACGTCTTGGTGAACTATTCTGTCACCATTCCTGGCGTTTCGGTTTCCGTGTTGACGCAGAGTCGGAGAGTGTGTGGACGTGGGGTTGGGTTTAATCTGTTCTTATTGGTGAACCATGGGGCGGAAAGAGGATGTGGTGTAGATACGGGAAGCCGCCGGGCAGCTGATGCTGCCGCGGTTTTTTTGTATCCTGTTGCGAGTGTATTTTTGGATTGCCGATATGCTTCAATGAGGTATAATGTGCATGGATTCTCTTTTGATTACCGTTGTCGAGACTGTTTCATTCATTTCGGGAGCCAACTCCTGCATGGCAGATGCAGAGAGGGCCGAGGCCATATCCATGATTGCGGCCAATCCTGAATGTGGCGACGTGATTTCAGGTGGAGGAGGTATCCGCAAGGTGCGTTTTGCCATCGGCACCAAGGGAAAAAGCGGTGGGGTGCGTATCATCTACTATTTTCACAACGAGCGCGTTCCGATATTTCTCCTGCGGTATTTGCCAAAAATGACCAGGCGAATCTTACCCGGATGGAAACCAACCTGCTGGGCAATGCCGCAAAGATGCTGGCTCGTAAATATGGGGAGTGAAAAATGGCGAGGATAGCATTCGATAAAATCATGGATGGCCTGGAGGATGCCTTGGCCTATGCGGATGGTGACACCTCCCGGGGGAGGTCACACCAGGTAAAGGTTGCGGATGTGGATATTATGCATTTACGGGAAAAACTCGGATTATCGCAGGATAAGTTTGCCGCGCTGTTTGGTCTGAGTGCCCGGACGGTTCGCAATTGGGAGCAGGGAGTCCGCCATCCGGAAGGTCCGGCACGGATATTGTTGCAGGTGATAGACCGTGAACCGGAAGCGGTGATGAGGGCCTTGCGCGGTTGAACATGCTAGCATGAACCCCTGGTCAGCTTGTCACCGATGGCCCGAAAAGAAGAAGCAGGACGCAATCAAAAGTGATGATCCATTTCGCCTGTCATCCTGAGCAACGCGAAGGATCTGTTTTTCATGCAGAATCAGTTGCTTCGTGCTGCGCAAGTATCTGGAGGCGCATCATCATTCCTGAGCGTCATGCAGCCGGTCCGTTTTTCTTCCATTTCTTTCCCCGCCGGAAAAGTTTGAGACGTATTCAGTCATGACACCGTGGTATCATCTTCCTTTCTGACGATCCTGATCTTTTTCTGCTTCGTCGGGGCGGGGCGGTTAAGGGTGGGATCGAGGGCGGGCAACCCGGTTTCAGTTGTTGACTCAGAGTCGGGGAGGGTGTAAAAATGGGGCTGGTTTTAATCTGTTCTAATTTGTGTATTATCGGGCGAGAAGAGGCAGCGGGGTAGATACGGAAAGCCGCCGGTCAGCATGATGCTGCCGCGGGTTTTTTATGCCAGATGGAGAGCGGGCTGAAGTTCTCTCCACGATTGCGGCAGCATAATCCCGGGCAGTGGGTGATCTCGTAGGTTGTTCAGAACGGAAACCGTTTACAGAACGTTCTCAATTAGATAACAACTGTACTCATGGAGAGAACACTCTTGATTGCAGAAAAATGGGTTGATATGTATAACCCATAGTGCTATAGTTCCGTTACCCAATGGAGGGGATGTGCGGATATTCAAAACGAAGTGGTTCGTGCGTTATGTGCGACAGGAGCGAATCAGCGACTACGGATTACGTGATGCCATTGAGCGTGCCGAACGTGGTCTTGTAGATGCCGACTTGGGTGGTGGGGTAATCAAGCAGCGGGTGGCACGGACGGGACAAGGGCGTTCAGGTGGTTACCGGATGCTAATTGCTTACCGTTCCGGTAATAGAGCTGTCTTCATGTACGGCATTGCGAAAAATTATAGGGGTAATATTGACGAAGACGAACTGGCCACGTTGAGAGAGATCGGGACGGCATGGCTTGCCGCGATGCCGGAACAACTTGACCTTGCCATCAAAGAAGGTATTTTAGAGGAAATGATCAATGAGAGCTAAAGCGAATAAAGCTAGTCCGTTGTCACAGGCGCTGCTTGAAACTGCTGAAGATATGCACCGTATCGGGCTTCTGGAAAACGGTGCTTACGAAAAAATTACCATGCGGCATTTGGGAATACCGAAACCGGAGATTGAGCCGCTGTCGAGCGAGGATATTCGTAATATACGCGAACAAACACACATGAGCCAGTCAGTGTTCGCGCACTGTCTTAATGTGACAGTGGGGTACATATCTCAATTGGAGCGTGGAGTAAAGCGCCCGACAGGTGCTGCGCTCATGCTACTGAATGTTATCCATCGTAAAGGGATTGAAGCGATTCTGTAAATAGCGTCTATTATCTGTTCTCCGCAAGAACGTGCAGGTACCATGGCCTGAAAAGAAGAAGCAGGTGACCCTACGGATCGATCCCGATGTGATTGAATTTTTTCGCAAGCAGGGGAAAGGGTATCAGTCCATGATAAACGCCGTACTGCGCAAGTATGTGGAGGCGCATCATCATTCCTGAGCGTCATGCCGCCGATCCGTTTTCCTCGCATTTCTTTCCCCGCCGGAAAAGTTTGAGACGTATTCCGTCATGACACCGTGCTATCATCTTCCTTTCTGACGATCCTGATCTTGTTCTGCTTCGTCGGGTCGGGGCGGTTAAGGGTGGAGAAGGGCATGCGCACGTCGTCACTTAGGAACATTTTATGTTGACGGGGAAATAATATTATCGGATGATTGATTGGTTACTACTTATCGTTTGGTGTGGTGGGAAGTTGTTGCGGATTTTTCGATTGAGTCCTAGGGGACGCACCGGGTTCATGGTGCGCGTAGGTAAAAACCCTTGGAAAAGAGATAGAACCATGTCGTATGATCATGTGTTATGGCCCGATATACAAATATACATTTGCAGACCAAATCGAAAACCGTAAAGCGGAGTTTAGACCAATGATGGCGCAATTTAAAAAGCCAACTTGCCTTGATTTTTTTGCTGGTAGCGGGCTGGTGGCAGAGGGTTTGAAAGACTTCTTCCAAACGGTTTGGGCTAACGATATCAGTGAAAAGAAAGCAAAGGTTTTTTGTGCAAACCATAGTAAGGATATTTTTCACCTTGGCTCCATCGAGAAAGTCATGGGAAAAGATGTTCCATCTGCTGTTTTGTCTTGGGGAAGCTTTCCATGCCAGGATCTTTCTCTTGCCGGGAATATGGGTGGACTTTCCAGTTCCAGAAGCGGACTGGTCTGGCAATGGCTAAGGGTCATGGATGAGCTTACAGAGAAACCGCCCATAGCGGTCGCCGAAAACGTTGTGGGACTTGTGTCAGCGGACAAAGGGGAGAACTACCGTAAACTTCACAACGCGCTTGTTGAACGCGGCTACAAGGTCGGTGCGATCATGCTTGACGCATCTCATTGGGTGCCACAGTCTCGTAAACGAGTTTTTGTAATCGCTGTTGACAATCGAATTCAAACAGTAAACCTGGAAACGAATAACCCTATATGGTGCCATACAGACGCTATTATCCGTGCCGCAGATGGTCTCGCAGATTGGGTATGGTGGAATATCCCTCATCCTCATGCAGACAGAACAAGGATTGAGGATATTATAGACTTCGACGCTCCTTGTTATGACCCGATAAAGCAAGCGAGGCTGTTAAGTATGGTACCTGAAAAACATCAGAAAATTATTCAACTTGCTGCGGAAAACGGAAAAAGTGTTTTTCCGGGATACAAACGAATAAGACATGGAAATCAAGTATTAGAGTTGCGCTTTGACGGCGTCGCCGGATGCTTGAGAACACCGGAGGGAGGTAGTAGTAGACAGTTTTTAGTGCTAAAAGAAAACGGAACTTTCAAAACTCGTTTGTTAACAATTAAGGAAGCCGCAGCTTTAATGGGAGTTCGAGAAGATTACAAGTTGCCTGGCTCATATAACGACGGGTATAAAGCGATGGGAGATGCTGTCGCCGTACCTGTATCACATTATCTTGCGGAGCAACTACTTTCTCCACTTGTCAATCTCATCCAAAAAGAGGCCATTAATGCCAATTGACAAAAAACTCAAGGATTTTGTTCTAAAAAACCAGATGAACGGTAAAGGCCCTCTTTGCGTTGCTCTTGTCGTCACAAGGCATGGCAAAAAACTTGGCTTACTCCTTGATCCTGATGCATTACTGACTGATGGAGGTGGTCAGGTCGTGGGATTGGGTAAATCAGCAGTACAATCCATTCTGAAAGATCATGGTATCGATCGTGTTCTTGCCGAGGAAGGTGGGCGTACAAGCAGGGGAAGTGTCGGCAATATGAGGAAGTACGTCGCTTTTCTGAATACTCAACATGCACAAGGCGGCGTTGATCTGGATAAAGTTGAAGCTTGGTGGGCTGAGCGTGTCAGAGATTTTTTTTCGGGAAAACCACTTGTTCTACGATTCGATACATCAAAATCTCTAAGGGCGGTAATCCGAGATTTATTTTCACAAGCTCAAAAACGGCAAGAACAGGATAAAGGCTCAACATTTGTCGGAACAATGCTGCAGCACCTTGTGGGGGCAAAGCTGAATCTCATTCTTGATACACCACTCAAGCATCATGGTTCCAATGTCGCCGACGACGTTTCCGGTCGTGAGGGCGACTTTATCCTTGAAGATGTGGCGATTCATGTCACTACCTCGCCTTCCGAGGCTTTGATTCGGAAATGCCGAAGAAATCTCGATAACGGGCTAAAACCCATAATCATTACGACCCTTCGAGGTGCACTACTGGCCGAGGGTTTGGCGGACCAAGCGGATATGGCGGAACGCCTTGATGTTTTCGAGGCGGAGCAGTTCCTTGCAGGAAATCTTTACGAGATCGGTAAATTCGCACAAGCAGGGAGACGAACTACGGCGGAGTTACTGATCTACCAGTACAACGCAATAGTCGATGAATGTGAGACCGATCCGAGTTTGCGTATTGACATTGCTCGATGACCGACATTTTCTCCCAAGCGAAACGCAGTTGGATAATGAGCCGTGTACGGGGAAAAGACACCTCCACTGAGATCAAGGTTCGATCTCTGGCGCATCGCCTTGGTTACCGCTTTCGCCTCCACAGAAAAGACCTTCCTGGAAAACCGGATTTAGTCTTCCCGTCACGCAAAAAAGTGATTTTTGTTCATGGCTGCTTCTGGCACGGCCACGAGTGTGCCAGAGGCGCTCGTATACCCAAAACGAATAGTGATTATTGGATTAAGAAAATAACAAACAACATGGAACGAGACCGTAGTAATATAGTTCTGCTTGAATCTCTCGGATGGGAAATTTTGGCTATATGGGAATGTGAAGTCAAAGATAATGAACAGTTAGAAAGGACGCTTAACTGTTTTCTGTTAAAATATTAACTTTAGCCAACTGTAGTCCGACATGTCCCGTAAAACATGCAGTCGTAGGGGGTGCCGGGTTCATGGTGCGCACCAACAACCGTACGCACTCTACGACTGATGAAATTACCCCGCAACGTTAAAGGAGGGGGTGAAGGCAGTTGCTCTGGAGATGGCCGGAATCATCGGATTAGCTGGCCGACTTCGATCTGAATGGGCCGGTCGACTTGCCGCAGAATACGCAGAAATTTGGAAAAGGACACTTTTGATCGACGATCAAGGAAACCTTGTCGGATGGCCGTGGCCGAAATAATGAGGGGCAAACATCGCCCCTCATTGGTTCAAAATATGGATGTTGTTTTTTTGCATTATTTAATAGCCATGAAAGCGTGAGCTTATGCGTATATCGGAAGTATTCGGAATCTTCGTCCTTTTGGTAGCTATTATAAAGGGGATATGGTGGATTTTCATTCTCCCATTCCGTTTGCTGCTTGCCTTCGCCCGTTGGCTTATTTCAGTTATCGATGAGACTCGCTCGACTTCTTACCTTCCCTGATCGCAAACCATGGTGGAGATGGGGACGTACAGTTGAGATGGCGTGGAGATGGGGACGTACATGCAATTATGCGTTGCGTGTGGCTTAAGCAGTCTTGGGCTCTCAAGTTGCCAGGGGAGATGGGGACGTACATGCAATTATGCGTTGCGTGTGGCTTAAGCAGTCCTGGGCTCTCAAGTTGCTAAAATAGAGTTTATTGGGTGAGAAGGAGAGGGTTGATCTCGAAAACCTGGGCTGACGGGTGGTGACGGTGGGGGAGTGCGAACCGTGGGACCGGGCGGAGCTGGCCAGGCGTTTTGCTGCTTCTCTCCGGCGTCTGTCACCATGACCGGGTGACGCTGCTGATCCTGGAAGTCGTGATCGGCATGGATGAGTTCCAGCGACGTGGCGCTCCGGTGATGAAGGGAATTTTCGGTATAACGGGAATTATTGTCGACTGAAAGGAGCGAAGCCGATGCCGACTATTTCAATGTTCTATGGAATCATCATTCGGATGTATTTTGCACCGGGAGAACATCCGCCACCGCACTTTCACGTATACTACAATGAGCATAAAGCTTCGGTGGATATTCGCACTTGTGAGATTATTGAGGGTAGACTTCCAAGCAGGCAAACAAAGCTTGCACTTGCCTGGGCCGAGTTGCATCAGGAAGAGCTACTAACTGACTGGGATCTTGTGATGAATGGAAAAGAGCCGTTCAAAATTCAACCGCTACAGTAAGGAGTGAATTATGTACCCTTCAGTGAAAGAAGTTGTTCCAGGTGACGACTATCTGCTTACAATAGCATTTGATAACGGTGAGAACGGAGTTCTCGATATGAAGCCTATACTTGATTTTGGCATATTTCAGCGAATTAAAGACTATGATGCTTTCAGACGTGTTCACGTATCTTTTGACACAATTGAATGGGATTGTGGCGCCGATCTTGACCCTGAATATGTTTACGAAAAATGTATTGGACGTAAATCCATATGACTAGTGGCCTTGGGGTCATGCTCTCAAGTTGCCCAGATGGAGTTGATTGGGTGAGCAGGCGCGGGGAGATCTTGAAAACCTTGGTTGGCGGGTGGTGACGGTGTGGGAGTGTGGGGATGGGGGGGATGGGGACGTACATGCAATTATGCGTTGCGTGCGGCTTAAGCAGTCCTGGGCTCTCAAGTTGCTTAAATGGAGTTTATTGGGTGAGAAGGAGCGGGTTGATCTGGAAAACCTGGAATGGAGGGTGGAGATGGTGGGGAGCATGAAATGGTGACAAACGAATTGAAAATTGTCATTATAGCCGGACCTAACGGTGTCGGTAAGACCACCTTTGCCCGTGAATTCCTTCCCAATGAGGCCCACTGTCCGATCTTCATCAATGCCGACCTGATAGCCGCCGGTATTTCACCCTTTGATCCGGAATCCGTATCTTTACGATAATTCTGCCCGTACTCCTTTAATGCAGGCATGGAGAGAAAAAACATGACCATAGAAAAAAAGTCCCGATTGACCCGGACCTTGCTGGTGTTGATAAGGCTCTTAAACGTGCCGCCAAGTCGGCACTTGTCTTAGCGCGTAAAACGAAGACCTCTTGTTATGTCGTCGAGGATGGCAAGTTGGTAGACATTGCCGCCGCTCATCGGAAGATTGTTGCGGTAAAGCGTCCATCAAAATCTGCGTAGTTTATACGAGCATGCGCGGGCTGGGAGTTCCGGTGGCAGGGGGAGATGTGGGACAGGAGTTGAAAACTTGAAATAGATGAGGAAATTGTTGAAGTAAAATTGCCAAGCCCCTGTCCCCATAAGTTTTGAATTGCATGTCACTCCTGTTCAATACCGAGTATTTACCCCACATCATTACGTCGATAACGATCCCTCTCTCAATTCCTTAAGAAGATCCGGATGGTGATCCAGTAACCGGAACAGGTTGAAAACTGCCAGAACAGGTTTTGTTTCACCGCGTTCATATCTGGAAAAGGCATTGTGCCCACCACCTGTTATTTGAGCGGCCTCTTGCTGGGTCAGTTTCAGTTTTTTTCGGATTCGAGCCAACTCTGCCGCTTCATTTTTATCGACCTGGTCGCGAAATGCTTTCCAGTCAGTTTCCTCACTTTCATCATGAACCGGGAAACCGTCGTGGCAATGATCGCAGAACGCGCCGGTAACCTCATAATTGTAGTGTCGGCTGCGGTACTCCACTGACTTTTGTTTATTATCGTCATGGAGTGTCCCCTCCGCACAGAGAGGACACGGCATGTTATTCCATTTGGTAGCCATTCTATCGCTCCTTGAACGATACGATGAAATATTCCCCGGCTTGCTGGAACTTCACGTATAGTTGTTTTCCTCGCCAATCCGCATGATAGACATCCTGCCAAATCTGATGACTTTTATGGGTGGTCATGCTTTTGTAAAAACCGGCATGAGATAGAGTGCGAACGACCTCAAGAGCCTCCGCCTTTAACATGCCAACTCCCCTGATGCCCTCCACTGCTGACATGGTAAGATTCATTGCCTCGACAGATATCATCTGGGTAATGATCGCTTTGAGATCATAATGTGGTCGACGCTTTTCCATATGGACATAATAACCCAATCAGGGTAACCTCGCAACCATGTTTTGCTTCCCGGGGTGTGATGTGTGACGCTTTCAAGCGGGTTCAAGTATCATTCGACACAATAGAATGAGATTGTGGGGTTGATCTCGATCCGGAATATGTTTGCGAAAAATGCGTTGGAAGCAAATCCGCATAATCAGTGGCGGACGGAACCGGGGCGAATGGGGGCGAATGGGGAGTGGGAATCGCGGGATCTGACGGAGTTGACAAGGGTTGACTTTATAGAGGAATTTACGATACGATTCACATGCAGCTGAGAATCCTGCACTATTCGATACGTCAAGGTATTGTTTGGTTCAAATTGTTCAGCGAAAACTTCAGAATGAATCCGTGTCTTACCCTGGTCCGATAGACGACGGTTTCGAACATACAGGAGTATGCCATGCAGACAGCTACGGCTCTTTCAGTCAAATCAATATTCCGGAAACAACCTCCCTTTTCGTTTCGTCAGTGACGGTATTCGAACTCCTGGCTGGCGCAACCGACACAACAAAACAAAAAGATGTTCATACACTCCTCGACGGAGTTGCAATTCTCCCCTTTGACATGGTATCGGCTGCAGAAGCGGGGAAGTTATATCGTGAACTCTATGTCACTAATACGCTTATTGAGATCCGGGATATATTCATCGCAGCTACGGCTCGCGCCAATGGACTGACGATCATGGCGCTAAACTATAAACATTTTGCAAGGGTGGAGATGGGGACGTGGAGATGGGGACGTACATGCAATTATGCGTTGCGTGTGGCTTAAGCAGTCCTGGGCTCTCAAGTTGCCAGGATGGAGTTTATTGGGTGAGAAGGAGCGGGCTGATCTTGAAAACCCGGGCCGGCGGGTGGTGACGGTGTGGGAGTGTGAACTGCGGAATCAGGCGGAGCTGACCCGGCGTTTGCCGCTTCTCTCCCGCGCTTATCGCCGCCACCGGCAGACGCCGTTGATTCTGGAAACCGCAACTGGGTGCGATGCTGGTAACTTATGCAACTTATTAATGTTAATCGCCATCCTCCCAACCATCCCTTCCCTACTCCAATGTCGCATGGCGTCGCTAGATCGTGAGGAGGATGATACCACGAGGCCATGACGGAATACGTCTCAAACTTGCCCGTCTGAGAAGGAAATGCGAGAAAACCGGACCGACGGCATGACGCTCGATCATGATACTGCGCCTGCAGATACTTGCGCTGCACTAAGGTGATTCGCGGAAAAGAATGTACCATAACATGTTCGGTGTTGATTCTCTGCGTAAGAATTTTATGGGAACTGATTCTAAAAGTCGATTTTCGACGATTTTCCTTGTCGGTCCACCTGGAGTGGGTAAGAGCCGTTTGGGAGAAAAAGCCTGCCAGTCTCTTGGCTTGCGTTTCTTTGATCTCTCTACGCAGGCGGTCAGTGAACAGTCTACCACATGCCAAAAGGAGATAGTGACCGAGGCAATTACTACCCCGTGTCCGTCTGCGGATATAGTCGCAATCCCTTGGGCCTTCCAAAGAGACAAGGCTCTGCTGACATGGTTACGGTGTTCAGGAGTGTTGCTGCTTTTATGGGCGCACCCTCTTGATATGCAGGCTCGTTCGGGACATTCCGAGCCACTATTTACGCCCTCCCTGAGGATCAAAACCAGGTGCGGATTCGGACGTAATGGCACGGGAAGTCTTGAATTCCGAAGCCTGAATCGTGCTGTCGATGAAGTTCTGCTTTTGGTGGATTGTTCTTTTAATGAGTCCGTTCGTGATCTGCAGCAGTACATCGCCTGTATGCGAAAGAAGAGTATTGAATCTCCTATGATCCGCACCGGGTTGAGTTTTTGGGTGGATGACTGGCGGCAGTATGGTATCGGTCATGATAGCGCCACTATTATTGTGGATGCCATGGCTCGCTATCTTTTGCATCTTCGATCCGTGGGGAAGTCGCCGCGGACTCTTTCAGGGGTAAGCAGTGACCTTCAAGCCGCCGGTATTTTGGTCAGTATGTACGATTGCCCAAAACAAAAAAAGAAATCTGAATTATTCGAACTTTTTTCTTATCCGCCATGGACAATAGAGTTCAGTAGAAAGTTTTCGGATTCCCCCAATTCTATCACCAGGTATGAGACCAATTTGGAGGGTTTTGCCCGTTTTTTGGGGGCATTAGGTGTCGCAGCCTCTCAAGTCGCCAAGATGGAGTTGATTGGGTGAGCAGGAGCGGGGTGATCTTGAAAACCCGGGCCGGCGGGTGGTGACGGTGGGGGAGTGGGAACTGCGGGACCAGGCGGAACTACCCCGGCGGCTTGCCGCTTCTATCTATCCGGCGCCTGTCGCCGCGACAGGCAGACGCCGGAGATTCCGGAAACCGTGGCCGGGACTGGTGAAGTTGGGGGGGAGGAGGGACGTTGTACGTGAACGTCCCCCTTGTGCCATCTAGATGAGAAGAGGAAGTAGGATGAATAGGATCGTCTGTCATGCCGGAAATTTGCTGTCCGGCATCCAGGTTGGTTGCCGGCAGCCGTGTTTTAAGGAGTAATACTGAACCCGGTCTTCTTTATTTCGTCGATTAAATTGCCGCCGTTGGCAAACTGCTCTGGTCGGAACGGGATTGGCTCAATTCTGGCGTCTATCCTCCGGCGTAGTGGCACAATCCGCCGGCGGTCGTCAAAGCGGTCGCCGGAAAAAGCCGGGGAAACGATTGCAGCGTTTCATTGATCTGGTGCATGTCGAACTGAAAGGCTTGCATGAGGGAAATATTGCCAGATTCCGTCTGCGACCGGCTGAGTTTGCAACGTGGCATGGCCTTACACGTCATGTATCGCCTGCTTTACCGGATGGACAGGGAGAATACCGAATCTCATGACTGACGCCGCTTTTCCCCATCGCCTGGGTATCGACCTGGGAGGGACCAAGATCGAGGCGCTCCTCCTTGCTCCCGATGATACCATCCTCCTCCGTCATCGGACCGCGTCGCCGGCGGCGGAGGGGTACGAAGCCGTTCTCGCCGCTCTCCACGGGCTCATCATTGAAACCGCCCTGCTCGTCCCTCCTGGGTGTCCGTACACCATCGGGATCGGCATCCCCGGCTCCCTGGACGCCGTCACCGGCCTTGTCCGGAACGCCAACTCCACCTGTCTCAGGGGTCATCCCTTGAAGGGTGATCTGCAACAGCTCCTGGGGAAACCCGTGGGGGTCCGCAACGACGCCGACTGTTTCGCTCTGGCGGAGTGCCGGCGTGGCGCGGGACGAGGGTATGGGGTTGTCTTCGGCGTCATCATGGGGACGGGATGCGGCGGAGGGCTCTGTCTGGATGGCTTGGTGCGGGAAGGCCCTCACCGCATCGCTGGTGAGTGGGGGCATCTCTCCGTGGACCCGGAAGGACTCCCCTGTTACTGCGGCAACCGGGGGTGCGTGGAGACCAAGATCAGCGGGTCAGGGGTGGAGCGGGACTTTCTGACCCGTTATGGGCGGAAGCTGAAGGTGGAGGAGATCGTGGCCGGCGCACGGGGAGGGGATGGAGAGTGCCGGGAAGCTTTTGACCGGTTCCTGGACGATTTCGGCCGCTGCCTGGGAGGGCTCATTTCGGTCATCGATCCCGACGCCGTGGTCCTGGGGGGAGGGCTGTCGGGGATACACGAACTCTACACCATCGGCGTAGACCGGGTTCGGCAGTACGCCTTCCACGACGATCTCCGGACCCCCATCCTCAAAAACGAACTGGGGGACTCGGCCGGAGTCTTCGGCGCGGCTTGGAGCGGTTGCTGATGCGGTATTATCGCATCATAGCGCTCCTTCTGGTCCGAGTCGCAGAGTGTGCACCGGGTTCATGGCGCCTAACAACAACCGTGCGCACGTTACGACTGGGAATGAGGAAAAATAAGTTGCTACGGCGTGATGATTCCTGCAACGTCCAAGCGGTTATGGACTTCTGCTCATAAGGAGCAATCATGAATAAATTCATGTTATCATCATTCACCCTGACCCTGGCGGCGCTCACTCTTACCATCGGGGTTTCGGCGCAGGCATCAGTGATCACCTACACCGGCACGGGCGCCATGACCGGAACTCTCGGGGACGCCGTTTACCGATGCCTTGGTAACATTCACAACCGTTGCCGACACGAACACCATTATTGATGCAGGATACGCAATCGTTAACCCGGGCGCCACAACCATTCAGATCAATAGTATCGGAATAGCTACCTTCAGCGACCTCTCTGCTGTCTTTTCAATTAGTGTAAGTCACGTTGCAGGTTTTATTGATCTCTCTCAACCGCTGGTCATGGCCGGGGTTAATACTACTCCGGCTACGTATAATCTTTCCGGCGCATATACCGTTACGGGGCCTGCTCTTACGGATGCGGGATCGTTCCCAACAAGCTTGGGCGACTTGAATGTTGAGTCTGTTTCAGGCAATTTCACGTTCATGGCAACTTTATCCGTACCCGAACCCTCTACCTACGCACTGCTCTGCATCAGCCTGGGGGTGGTGGGGTACGCCCGGAAGAGAATGAGAAAACAATGCTGAAGTATGAAGGTTGATGCTCTCGACAATTCTGTTTGTCATGCCGGAAATGTTCTATCCGGCATCCATGATTTCGATACGTTACAGACTGGATTCCGGCCCAAAATCTCTGCCGGAATGACAAATGTCGAGTCGTAGGGTGCGCACCGGGTTCATGGTGCACACCGACAAAAATTAGCCGGGAAGAGGGAGACCCGTTCCCGGCGATTTTTTTACCCCCGTTCCAGCCCCGCAAACCTTAGCAGAAGTTTTTTGGGCCCCACGGAGCTGAACCAGACGATCACCTTCTGATCGTCCCCCTTCCCCTCGATCTTCCTCACCGTTCCGGGGCCAAACTTGCCGTGGCGGACCTTCATCCCCAGCCAGACCCCTTCCTGCTCCTCCGGTACTATCTCCACCTGGGGGAAGTCGTCCAGGGCTCCCTCCTGGAAGATGGCGGCCAGGTTATGCTTGGACGGTTCCGGCGCCTGGGGCTGCTTCTTCTCTTCCCATCCCGATCCCCTGTCGCCGAAGCTGAAGCCGGACTGATACTCCACCTCTTCGTCCAGGAGCTCCTTGGGAATGTCGGCGATAAAACGGCAGGGGGGATTCAGCTGCTCCTGACCGAAGATGTGACGCCGCCGGGCATTGAGGAGAAAGAGTTTCTTCCGGGCACGGGTCATCCCCACGTAGCAGAGTCGCCGCTCTTCCTCCATCTGCTCCGGATCCCCCAGGGAGCGGACATGGGGAAAGAGTTTCTCCTCCATGCCGATCATGAAAACCAGGGGGAACTCCAGCCCCTTGGCCGTGTGGAGGGTCATGAGAGTCACCGAATCTTTTCCCGTTCCCTCCCGCTCCATGTCCGAAACCAGCGCCACCCGCTCCAGAAAGGCGGAAAGGGGGCGTTCCTCATTGTTTTGCTGAAACTCCTCCATGGCGGTGAGGAGCTCCCGGAGGTTGGCCAGCCGCTCTTCCGCCTCCTCGGTCCGCTCCTGTTTCAGCTTCGCTTCGTACCCCGTTTCCTCCAGGATGCTCTCCGTCAGCTCCGAGAGGGGGAGTTTAGTGGCCATCTCCCGAAATTGCCCCAGCATGGCGGCGAAACCGGCGATCTTTCCCCGGGTCCCGGCGGCCAGGTAGTTCCCCGTGGCGGCCTGCTCCAGCGCCTCGCCGAAGGTCAACCCCCCGGTTGCCGCCAGCTGGGAGATCCGGTCCACCGTGGCGTGGCCGATTCCCCGCAACGGGACGTTGATGATCCGCTTGAAGGAGATCTCGTCCGCCGGGTTATCGATGACCTTGAGATAGGCGAGGACATCCTTGATCTCCAGCCGGGCATAAAACCGGACCCCGCCCACCACGTGATAGGGGAGGGCGGCCTGCACCAGCGCCTCTTCCACCACCCGGGACTGGGCGTTGGTCCGGTAAAAGACCGCCGCATCGCTGAGGGCGCCTTCCCGGCGGAGGTGCTGTTCGATCTCCGCGCAGACCAGACGCGCCTCCTCTCGCTCGCTCTCCAGCCGGCGGTAGACGATCCGGTCCCCCATGGGATTATCCGTCCAGAGGGTTTTTCCCTTGCGCCCCCGGTTCTTGGCCACCACCGCGCCGGCGGCGGTGATGATGCTCTTGGTGGAGCGGTAGTTCTGTTCCAGCTTCACCACGGCTACGCCCGGGTAGTCCCGCTCGAAGTCCAGGATGTTCCGGATGTCGGCCCCCCGCCAGCGGTAGATGGATTGGTCGTCGTCCCCCACCACGCAGAGATTCCCCCTGTCACCGGCCAAAAGCCGGACGAAGCGGTACTGGATGGGGTTGGTATCCTGGTATTCGTCCACCAGGAGCCATTGGTAGCGGTTTTGGTACCAGGCCCGCACATCGGGACATTGCTCCAGAAGCCGGACAGTCTGCATCACCAAGTCGCCGAAATCCAGGGCGTTGCATTTTTGGAGCCGCTCCTGATAGGCGGCGTAGACCTGCACCGCCTTGGCCCCGTAGGGATCTCCCTTGGCCGTGGGAACATCCTTGGGCTCCTTCCCCCCGTTCTTGCAGTCGTCGATATAGGCGGCGAACCCCTTGGCGGGGAACTTCTTCTCGTCGATATTAAGAGAGAGAATGACATCCTTCAGGAGCCGTTCGCTATCCTTGTCGTCGTAGATGGTAAAACTCTGCTGAAAGCCCAGATGGTGGCCATCGCGGCGGAGAATCCGGACGCAGGCGGAGTGGAAGGTGGTGATGAGGGGGAGGTCGAAGCCGGGGAGGAGCTTCTGCACCCGCTCCTTCATCTCCCCGGCCCCCTTATTGGTAAAGGTCACCGCCAGGATCTGCCAGGGGAGGACCCCCCGCTCGTGGATGAGCCAGGCGATGCGATGGACGATGACCCGGGTCTTGCCCGAGCCGGCGCCGGCAAGGATCAGGAGCGGCCCCTCGCCATGGATGACCGCTTCTTTCTGGGGAGCATTGAGATTATGGAGGAGATTCATGGTGTGAGCGGCTCATTGCAACATGTAGTGTCAAAGGGATTGAAGCATGAAACGCCGCAACCGGAGAAATCGTTGCTGTTTCTCGTGACCAGGATCAGATCGTAGATGAGAGCCGTTGCGGCAATGACGGCATCGGGCAATTTGATAGCGGAGCTTCTCAGTATTTCGATCACTTTTGCCACAATAGCCTCCTCAATTCCGATTACCTTGGCAAAAGAAAGAAATCGGTCGGCTTTTTTAAAAGAGTCGCTCGTGTGGCCTCGAAAGCCGAGAAACTCCATTCCGGTGATGACGGAAACCGTGAAATGCTTACGGAAAATAGAGTTGAGCTTGTCCTTGGAAGGAGCAGGGATGGAACCGTCGAAGTGGTAGATAAGAATATTGGTGTCAACCAGATACATCAGCAGCGCTCCCATTCATCTCGAATACTCCGCGCCGCCGCTGTTGCATCCTTCAACTTTAACACGCCGGAATATTCCTCCGGTTTGAAAGCGTCTGTCTCGGAAAATTGTTCGTCTGCAGGGAGGATAAGGACTTCAACCCTCCTGTTCCGCAATCCGGGCGGAAGATTGAACAGATTCTTCAGGGCATTGCTGTTTATTATTTCCCGAACTGCTTGCATAACCGCTCCTTTCCTTGCGTGATATCTGTTGACGCCATGTGAAACAGATTCACTATTCCCGATCAAATGTCAAGAAAATCAAGAGGAGAGGATGGAACACCTGGTCAGAGCGATGGCTTCGGCCAGCTTGATCGCCCCGGTGTAGATCGCCTTGCCGGTGATGACCCCGGTGACGCCGGACCTTTCGATGGCCATGAGATTCTCAATGTCCGTCAGGGTGGAGACTCCACCGGAGGCGATGACCGGGATGGAAATCGCCTGGGCCAGGGCCTTGGTCGCCTCCAGGTTCGGCCCCTGGAGCATCCCGTCCCGGGCGATGTCCGTATAGATGATGGCGGCCACGCCGTACCCCTCGAACTTCTTGGCCAGTTCCACCGCCGTGATTCCCGTCACCTCGGCCCACCCCTGCACCGCCACCATGCCGTTCTTGGCGTCGATCCCCACCACGATCCGGCCGGGAAACTTTTCACAGGCATCTTTCACCAACTCCGGGTTTCGCTGGGCAGCTGTTCCCAGGATGACCCGACTCACCCCAAGGGCAAGATAGGCCTCCACCGTGGCCAGATCCCGGATTCCACCTCCCAATTGGGTGGGGATAGTTATGGCCTTGACGATGGCCTCGATGGCGGCGCGATTCTTCGGTTCACCGGCAAAGGCGCCGTCCAGGTCGACGATATGGAGGAGTTCCGCTCCCTGACGCTGCCACTCCAATGCCTGGGCCGCCGGGTTGTCGTTGAAGACGGTGTCCCGCTCCATGAGTCCCTGCTCCAACCGGACGCAGCGCCCTTCCTTGAGATCAATGGCGGGTATGACGATCATGTAGGTATCTCCGATTTGTAGGGGCGCATGGCATACGCCCGAGAATATATGGACAACCGCCGATACTACCTTTTTTCCGTCCGTCGTTCCATCATTTTCTGTAGGTTATCCATGTACCCCGGTTTGAATCTCCCTTATGCTTTTTCGTTACGTGTATTAAGGAAACTACCGAATTATAAGTTTATTAGTTGGTTGTTTTTTCTTATCAAATTTATATCTTTTGCCAATGAGTGTAAAGAAACCCGACACCTTTAATGTTGTGGTGTCGGAATCGTTTACACAATGCTGCGGATAGAGCAACATTTATTCTGTAAATTCTTTATTCCTCTCTAGTTTTTGTGTGACGTGACTCGATTGCAGTTCCTCATGTTGATGCTTCGCTGATTTATACTATCCTCGCGACCTTGTTTCGTTCGTCATGTCGAAGATT
>CAIYUY010000001.1 GCA_903929485.1 uncultured Desulfuromonadales bacterium | reverse complement strand
TTTCGAGGTCCATGATGTCCTCCTGTCCTGTTGAAAATTATATTCAACTACAGGTGACAACCGAAATACAATACTGATATAATAAGCTTTTTTTCGATAGACTCCGGGGAGAGAACCGTTGCTCTAAATAACATATAACGTTGTTAGAGGCAGAGACAGCCGACAGTCGACAGCTCCGGTGGTGGTTGCGGGGCTTTGGTGACGATGTGGAAGTGCTTGAACCGACAGCATTGCGTGATGAGTTTGCAGAGATGGCGAAGAACCTTGCGGGGATCTATGCTGGTTGTTGATGGCTTTTCTTGGCAATAAAAGTGGAGTCGGAGTCACCCAGTCAGCTCTTCATCATTTTAATTTGATTTTAATAGATCTGTCCCGGTTTTCGGTCCCGGTTTTCGGTCCCGGTTTTCGCGGTTTTCGCTGTCCCGCTTTTCGCTTCGAGAACTCAGCTTGATATGCTGTGAAAAATATCTTCTTGCACGTTTGTCTTCCATAGGATACAATTTATCATGACTGATACACCTTACCGGCTGGAATATTTCCTCGAAGATGATGGTAGTGCGCCTTTCACGGAATGGCTGTCAACCCTTCGGGACCGTAATGCGCACGCCAGAATTAGTGCGAGACTAAACCGGGTCAAGCTCGGCAACTTTGGCATTATCAAGGCTTTGGGTGACGGGGTTATTGAGCTGAAAGTCGACTATGGCCCCGGCTACCGCGTTTACTATGCCATGAATGGTAAAACGGTTGTATTGCTGCTGATCGGTGGCGACAAGTCCACCCAGAAACAAGATGTCAAAGTTGCTAAGGCGTATTGGAATCGACAACAGAGAGGATAATTGACATGACCCGAAAAACCGGAAACTATGACGAGTATCATCTTGAATGGCTGAAAGACCCTGAAAACGCCGCAGCGTTTCTCAATGCAGTAATCGAAGACAATGACAGAGAAGCGTTTTTACTGGCGTTGCGTGACGTGGCACAGGCTCAAGGCGGAATGACTGCCATTGCAGAAAAGACCCATGTCAGCCGATCGAGCCTCTACAAGACATTATCGAAGCGCGGTAATCCGGAATTCAGCAGCATTTCAAAACTGCTGCATGGCATGGGGTTGCGTTTGACAGTTGAGCCTGAAATGCAGGCACACGGTGCAACGTAGAGGGAGTTGGACTATTTTGGATACTGAGCTTTTGAGCAGAGCATACTTAAAACGGATTTGGCCGCTTGATTCTAATCATTTCCGCTTCTATTTCAAGTTTTAAAATCCTGCCCCTCACGGCGAGGGTGCAACAGGCGGATGTGGGATAGAGTTCCCGTAGCAGATCCAGACGTCCGGCCAGTGAAAAATTGCTGAGGACGTTGGTGTCAAAGATGATCTCAGGCATTTGCCGCGTCCGCTGCAAGCTCTGCTGCTTCATCCGGCGTCATGAGGCGGATCTTTCGTTCCCGCAGATAGTCCCGTGCCGAGATTGGGTCGAGTCCCAGCGTCTCGGACAATTTCCCCAAACTTATGAAACCTTCCTGGTAGGCGGCAAGGGCTGTCTGTCTTCGACGCTCCACGCTATCCGGCGGATATGCGCTGTTTACCGCATCGCGCACCAGCTCGCCAAGGGTACGATGCTGGCAGGTTGCTTGATTCTTCAAATAGGCATGCTGCTGCGGGGTCAACATGATAAGAACACTGGAGGGTTAATTAGTGAATATTTTCAGGACGCTCGCCTCAGGTAAGAATTCCTTTCGAGAAGAATTCGTTTCCGCCTTCATCGCCTATCTTTTCTCCCCGAAGATGGACCACGGTCTTAACTTTCTGGTTCTTTCCCGCCTGCTCGTCAGCATCTCTGAAAAGAACAAAAACTTACCGCTCAGAGTGCTTGCCGAGACGCTCAAGAGTCGGTTATGGGAGAGCATCTTTGAGGATGCCGCTCCGCAACCTGTCGTGGAACTTGAGTCCCCTTATGGTGATGGAAAGGGATACATCGATGTAGTTATCAGGTATGACAACTGGTTCATCATTATAGAGAACAAAATCGCGGTGACCTCCAAAACCGAGGGACAGATAAAGTTTCAGTACGAAGGTTTCCGCGAGGCACTGCTTGCCAAGAATCCTCAGTTCGACAATTTCCGAGTCCTCGTCGTCTATCTTGTGCCGGCGGTACAAGGGGGCGAAGGGTGGAGCGTGCCGATAGGGTTTCAAAAGGAGATGAACAAGATAATCTTGAGACCGGACGATGTGGGGGCCTTGGTCACTTGGCAGCCGGTGACTTCCACTGAGGATGAACCGGTCTCCATGGTCTCATTGCTACGACGCATCTTGCATGACGACTCGAATGGCGTCATCAGCCCCATTGGATCGGATGTGCGCCACGCCATGCTCTCGCTGATCGATTTCTCGCTCGGCGAGTTTCAGGGATACCACTACCCGAAGGCAACAACGAACCGAAATGGTGAACAAAAGAAGAAGGTGGCTGACATTCTAGGCATGGAAGGAGCTTGGTTCGTTGGTGTAAAGGCGGGAAAAGCCGGTGCCTTAGACTCCGCTTGGAGGAACCCAGATTACCTGTCATATGAGCTCACCGTGACTGATTCCCAGTTCGGTTGGCAATATCTGGAACTTACCGTCTTCCAAAAGCTCGTACGCTGGGCGCTAGACCCTGAATTGGAGTCCCTTGTCGGACTCCAGTGGGAAGGGAAGCCCTTTTACACGCCGATATTGTACAAGGTGGCGAAGTTGGGCAAGTCCGATTTATGGATAGGCATGAGGGGCGGCATGGCGGCGCTCAGGGCAATGAGTCCAGACGATATCCTAACTCCTAAAGACACTAACCAACTGTTTCGCTGGGTGTTTTCTGCGCAAGTGAACAAGTGAAGTACGTCCCGCACGGGCCGCGTCCCGCACGGGCCGCATCATCTCGGGGATGGTCCTGGCTGCCATAGGTAACGCTTCCCGTTTTGAGAACCGTAAGCAGGTCTTGCGTCTGGCAGGTCTGGATTTAAGTGCAGCCCGGAGCGGCAAGAGCAGCGACAGCGCCACACCGGTGATCTCCAAACAGGGAAAGGCCGCGCTGCGATACGCTCTGGTACAGGCAGCAAAAATCGCTTCG